>JAEUJD010000110.1 GCA_016793015.1 Phycisphaerales bacterium | reverse complement strand
GCGGCCGCCACGCTGGATCGGCTGGCCGTTGCAGACGGCGGGGGATAAGGGGTACAGCTATCCGAACGTGCGTCGATGGCTCGCGCAACGCGGCATCCAACAGGTGATCCCGCAGCGGAGCGACCAGATCGCACGCGAGGGGTATCGACGCTTCGACCGTGCCGCGTACCGGCGTCGGGCCAAAGTGGAGAACAGCGTCGGCTGGTTGAAGGAGAACCGACGCGTGGGGACCCGCTACGACAAACTCGCGTCGAGCTTCCTGGCGTTCGTGAACCTCGCGATCATCCGCAGGTATCTGCGAATCCTGGCCCCGGATGATCCGTCAGACAGAACCTAGAAGAACTTCGGGTCTGCCGCGCGATCCTTCACGAATCAGCACAGCGGTCGGGATGGTGGTGATCGTGCGTTCGGCCGGATCTTCAGGGGTGGGCGGATTTGGATGAGCGGAAGGTCCATTCCGACACGAAGCGAACGCGGCAATGCTCGCGAGGAGGGCGAGACGACTGAGAACTCGACGTATCGCTCTGATTCTCACCCCAGGTTCCTATTGAGCGCACACGCGGCTCTCGGCCCATCGCCGGCTCTTGATCTCACAAATCAACTTGTATGGCAACGCCCCGGGAAACGGCGAATTCTGGCGCAGCCGCTGCCCCTCATCGTTCTCCATCGTCAGAATGCGGCACACCTCCTCAACAGGCTTCTCAAGAATCGCCTGCCACTCCGCATAACAGCGCAGCAACCCCGGAGCATCATGGTTCCGCTCGGTCCAGCGCCGAAGATTCTCGCGAGCGAGCGCGATCCAATCGGGGCGCGTGGGTAACTCGGCGGCGATCCGCCGCGCGATCTCCATGCTCACCCTGTCCTGCAGTTCGTGCCCCATGCCCAAATCATACGAATCAGTGCAGGAGAGCGGCGGCCCGATGACCACGGACCCCCCAACAATCCGCCCGCATGACTTCCAAGACTTCCTATCCCAAGGCCAAAATCAACGTCGTCCTTGTCGAGTCGATTCACCCGAGGGCGGTCGATCTTTTCAAGGCCGAGGGCTTCCAAGTCCAGAGCATGGCCGGAGCCCCCGACGCGAAAAAGCTCGCGGCACTCGTCGCCGACGCCCACGTGCTCGGCATCCGATCCAAGAGCGATGTCACCCCGGCGATCCTGGCCGCGGCGCCCAAACTCCTCACCGTCGGCGCGTTCTGCATCGGCACGAACCAGATCGCGATCGACGAAGCCTGCAAGCGGGGCGTACCGGTCTTCAACTCTCCGTTCAGCAATACGCGAAGCGTCGCCGAACTCACCATCGCCGAAGCCATCGGGCTCCATCGTGGCCTTGGCGATAAGACCATGCAGATGCACAAGGGCGACTGGGATAAGTCTGCCGCCGGATCGCACGAGGTGCGCGGGCGCACGATCGGCATCGTCGGCTACGGGCACATCGGTTCGCAGGTTTCGGTGCTGGCCGAGGCGATGGGGATGCGCGTCGTCTTCTTCGACATCATCTCGAAAATGGCCCTGGGCAACGCACGCATGGTGCGGAGCCTGAAGGAATTGCTCGAAGCGAGCGACATCGTCACGCTGCATGTGCCCGCGACCAGGCAGACCGCGGGCATGATCGGCAAGTCCGAACTCGCCCGGATGAAGAAGGGCAGCTACCTCATCAACAACGCGCGAGGCAGCGTGGTCGATGTTGCCGCCCTCGCGGCAGCCATGAAGAGCGGGCACATCGCCGGTGCCGCCCTCGACGTCTTCCCCGATGAACCGGCCGCGAAGGGTGAGAAGTTCGACAGCCCGCTGCAGGGCCTGGCAAACGTCTTCCTCACGCCGCACGTCGGGGGCAGCACCGAGGAAGCGCAGGAAGCGATCGCGCTCGACGTCTGCGACAAGCTCATCAAGTTCGTCAACATCGGTTCCACAACGGGTGCGGTCAACGTGCCAGAAGTCGAACTTCCCGAGCAGCTCATCCGCGACGGTGCGAAAACCGTCCGCCCCCACCGCATCCTCCACTTCCACAAAAACGTGCCCGGCGTGCTGAGCAAGATGCACACGCTGATCGCAAACATGAACGCAAACATCAGCGCCGAATACCTCCGCACCAACGAGGACATCGGCTACGTGGTTCTGGATGTTGATCCGAGCGATGGCGAAGCGATCCGAAAGAAACTCGCGGAGATTCCCGAGACGATCCGCGTCCGCGTGCTCTGGTGATCGCGCACCGCCCGGCCCCGCCCGCGCCGCTACCCCGCCGTCGGGACGAACGCCGCCGGCGTTCCCCGGGCATCGCTGAGCTGCTCGAATTCCACCTGAAAAATCGCACGCAGCGCCGCCGGCGTGAGCACCTCGCTCGTCGCCCCGTACGAGTGCACGCATCCTCCCGAATCGAGCAGCACCACCTGATCCGCAAATCGCAGCGCGAGCGACAGATCGTGCAGCACGATCGCGACCCCGATCCCACGAGACGCAAGTTCGCGCAGCAGCAGCATCGAAGCCAGCGCGTGATGCGGGTCCATCGCGCTCACCGGCTCGTCCGCGAGCAGATAGCACTCTTCCGTTGTTTTCCGGAACCCGAGCTGGGCGAGCGCCCTCGCCAGATTCACCCGCTGCTGCTGGCCCGCGCTCAAGATATGGAACGGCTCGTCCGCCCGCTCCAAGAGCCCGACCGTTCGGAGCGACGATTCCGCAGCTTCGGGCGCGTGCTCAGCGTGCGAAAACCGCCCCATCGCGACCACCTCTTTTACCGTGTAATCAAACGCGACCGAGGAATGCTGCGGCAGGTACACAAGCCTCTTCGCCCGTTCACGCGCCGGGATCGCCGCGATCTCGCTGTCGTTGAAAAGCGCCTCGCCGGTCTGCACACGCCGAAGTCCCGCCAGCAGCTTCAGCAGCGTCGATTTACCCGCTCCGTTCGGCCCGATGATCGCCACCACCTTCCCCGGCGCCAGGATCACGCTCACGCCCCGCAAAACCGGGCGCGTCGGTTCGTATCCAAAGAATGCATGCTGGAGCACGAGCGGCACGCCGAAGAGTACCATCGCCCGCTACACGAACATCCGAAGGAGCGACCCCCATTCGGCATATCGGTACTCGATCCCTTCCCGATCGTGGATGCGCCGGATCTCCTCCACCGCCCGTTCGCTCAGTTCATTCTGCCAGGTCTGAGCCGACTTATCGCAAAAGTACACGCGGCAGCCGCTCGGCTTGATCGCGTGCACGCCGCAGATATTCGCGACCTGAAAAGCACAGCCCCCACGCGACTTGGCTTTATCCAGCGCCTCGATGGAAAGCGGCGTTTCAAGCCGAGTGACGCTGTACGCCGCCTCGAGCCCCGTCGTGTAGAGCCGGTGATCCGCCTCTCTGAAATTGCAACACCTGCCGCTCGCCCAGCAGGCGGGTCCCCGCGCTTCGATCTGATCCGAGATCATCGCGTACACGGCCTCGAGCGCGCCCGCAACACGCGGCGATCGAGCCGCCTCAAGCCAGGAAGTTGTCTCCGGTTCCGGCACGGGGCAATTCAAGGCGTGTTCAGATGTCGATCACGTCGCGCCGCTTCAGAATCTCGTCCGGTTCAAACCGCGGCCCCTTGTTGATCCCAGGGCACATCCGCGCTGCCAATTCCCATCGCTTGCGGCTCACAAGCAGGCTCTTCCAGAACGGCCAGGTGCGGCACTGCTTGGGCCTCAATTCATACAACCCGCAAACAGCCTTCCCCGGAATCTTCTCGCGATCCAGAAAAATGCAGTCGTTGCCGTACGACGTGGTCTTCTCGATCAGCGACCGCCCCGCGACCGTCGATCGCGTGTACTGCGCAAGAAAGTCTTGGACGGCCAGCCCGAAGTGCGCCGCGAACGCCGCCGCTTCCTTGTCGTCCACCAGCACGTACCCCTCGGGACCCGAGCAGCAGTTGCCGCACATCGTGCACTGGAAACGCAGCCCGGACTCTCCCGTCGCCGGATCGGGCTTCGCAAACCATTCGATCTGTGGGAGCGAGTACGACACACCCAACAGTACGGACCGAGTTGCGGCCCGCGATCCCGGTTACACCTCGCGTCGAATCGGTGGGTAGATGCACCGGTCGGGCCCGACATACTGGAGCGCGACCAGCGTCTGATCGTCCGCTCGCGTGCGCGCATGCGTGTGCGCAAAGAGCGAGCGGTGAATGTTCTCGATGATCGTGTCCGGCCGGCCGTCGCTCGCGAGAATAGCCGCATCCAGGCGCTTCTCACCGAACATATCAAGGTGCCCCGCACGGGATTCACTGCCGAACGCCTCGGTGATTCCGTCGGTGTAGAGCACCATCGAATCGCCAGGAAGCAGTTGAAGGTCTTCGCTCAGCACATCCAGATCTTCCGCGATCCCCAGCGGCAGCCCAGCGCCGTCCTCGATGCCCCGGATCGAATGCGTTGCAGCGCTGTAGAACCGAGGCGGATTGTGCCCGGCCGAGGCGTAGTTCAGCCTTGCCGTCGCCGGATCGAACACTCCGAAGAACGCCGTGACAAAGTTTCCTTCGAGCCGCGATGCGACCAGCCGGTGATTCGCAAACCGCAGCACGCCCGCCGCGCTCCCATCGCCGCCCGAATAGCAATGCAGAATTGCCCGCAGCATCGCCATGATGGTCGCGGCACCCGCGCCATGTCCCGAAACATCCGCAACCAGAATCCCGAGGCGATTTCCCGGCATCGGCAGGAAGTCGTAGTAATCGCCCCCCGCCTGATCACTCGTGAGATAGCTCGTCGCAACCGCCAGGCCAGGAATATCCGGCAGCTTTTCCGGAAGCAGCGACTGCTGCACCCGTGCCACTTCTTCAAACTGCGCCGTCAGAACCTTGTTCAGCCGCTCGACTTCTTTCAGCGCGACAAGATTCCGCGTGATCGCGCCGATGAGGTTGCCCATCATCATCGCGTCTTCGAAGAGGAGTTCGTCGAACGCGTTTGACGCCCGACGCAACTGGATCGACCAGTTCAGAACTTCGCCGTGGTCATACAACGGGCTGGCGATCGCGCTCTTGAACTCGGAGAGCAGCGATCCGAAAACCGGATCATCGGTGATGTTGAGATCGTTCAAAATCTTCGGGGTGCCGTCCTTGATGCACTCGGAAATGAACCCGGTCGTGTGAGTCGGCAGCGTGTGAAACGTTGCCCACGGGTTCGGATTGACCGTTTCGGGCATGCCCCCCTCACCCGAATCGGCCCGGCGCTGAAACTCGCGGACGTCGTAGTACCGGGTGATCTTGTAACTGCCCGCCGGGAGCCCGCGCGTCGAAACCGACACAAAGAACTCCATCGGACGGATGCGCCACATCCGAGGCCCGAAGACCTTGAAGACATCGGCAGGCTCGCGCGCCAGGCTCGCATCGCGGAGCAAGTCCACGATGATCTTGATGCGCGGGCTGCTCGAAAGGTCGCGGGTAATCACGGCGGGAGTTTACCGGTCGTACGTGAAGAAAGCCCTGCTCGCCCGCGCATCACAAGCGCAGCGACTCGTCATTGAGACGCCCCCCGAGCTGTTCCGATACACCCACGCCCGAGAACGCCCCATCCCTACGCTGACTCAGCGCCCGCGATCCTTGCGCCAATTCGGCTTGCCCTTGTCGCGATTCTTGCTCTTCTGACTCCGGCGCTGTGAGCCCGTTCGGCCCGGCCCCACGTCCCCGAAACCCGCACCCTGGCCCTTGGCAAAACCGCCGCCGAGCCCCAGCTTGGGCGCAATCTGCTTCGCCTTGCCCGCGGCACGCGCCTCTCCGGCATCAACTACCAGATCCATCCGGCGCGTCGGCAAGTCCACCGCGACCACCTTCACACTCACCGTGTCGCCCATGTTGTACGACCGGCCCGATCGCTGATCGACCAGCGCGCCCGTCCGCGGATCGACCTTCCAGAACGGCGTGAGATTCTCGCGTGTCGTGTCGCCCGGCAAGTCTTCCTTCTTGACAAACCCTTCCGCAAGATACTTGTCGATCTGAACAAACACACCCTTGGGAGAAACGCCGGTGATGACGCCCTTGAAACTCTCGCCCACGTGCTTCTCGAGCAACTGCAGCACCAGAAACTGGCGGAGCGAGCGTTCCGCCGATTCCGCGTTCTCTTCCCGCATCGTCGCGTGACGCCCGATCTGGAGCAGGGTTTCCTGATCCGGGCACATGTCCGAATCACGGAGCTTGCGCCCGAGCGCCTTTCGCTCGCCGTCGGTCTTCGGCCGGTTCGATGCGTTCTTGGTCTGCTTCAGATATTCAGCAAGTGCGCGATGCACGGTCAGATCCGCGTATCGCCGGATCGGGCTGGTGAAGTGCGCATAGGCGGCGCTCGCGAGCGCAAAGTGCCCGATCAGCGCGGGGGAGTACTCCGCTTTGCTCATCGTCCGCAGGACCGCCATGTGCACGGCCCGGCTCGCGGGTGTGCCGCGGGTCGCGTTCAAAAGGCTCTGCAATTCCTCGCGCGTCGGATTCTTCGGTATCTTGAACCCCGCCACCATCGCCGCTTTGCGAAGCCCATCGACATCGCCCGGCGTCGGGTCCGGGTGCGTGCGCCGGAGCAGCGGAACATCCATCTTCTCAAACAGCCGCGCCAGCACCTCGTTCGCCTCGACCATGAACATCTCGATCAGTTTGTGCGTGTACGCCTGATCCTCGCGCTCCGCATCGATCACGTGCCCGTTGTCGTCATAGATCAGCACAACTTCCGGCAGTTCAAGGCTGATCATCCCCTGCCGATTGCGCCGGCCTTCGATGGCCTTCGCGCACGCGTTCATCTCCTGAAGCGTTTCAAGAAGCTGATCGGTGTACTTCGGGAGCGTCTTGGCGTGCTTGCGGGCTTCGGTGAAGTCTCCATCAATCAGCGCCTGCGCTTCCAGATACGTCAATCGCTTCGCGCTCTTGATCAGCGTGTTCTGCACGCCTTCGGCCCGCACGACCCCCGTCTTGTCGTACGACATGTACGCCGATTTGCAGAACCGATGCACACCTTCCTGGAGCGAGCAAATGCCGTTACTCAAAAGTTCCGGGATCATCGGGATCACCCGGCGGGGCAGATACACGCTGTTGCACCGGTCCTTCGCCTCTTCATCAATCGCCGAGCCCGGCGGAATGAAGTACGCAACGTCCGCGATGTGCACCGCGACTTCCCAGCCCCCGTCCGGCAACTTCTTGATCGAGATCGCGTCGTCGTAGTCCTTTGCATCCGGCGGATCGATCGTGATGATGAATTCCTGCGTCAGGTCCGCGCGCCCGCCCCAGCCTTCCTTGTCGAAACTCGAAGCGCCGCTCTTCAGGAACTCCGCCATCCGCTCGTCGTACGAAACCGTGACCTCGCGCGCCTGGTCGTTGCACTCTTCCGGAAACTCGCCCGGCAGGTCGAACGCCGCGATCACGGCCTCCGTCTCCACGTCCGGCCGACCCGCATCACCCAGCACCTTGGTAATCACGCCCTCGCCCAGCGTCTGTCCTTGCGGATAGACCACCATCTCGATGATGACCTTGCTGCCTTCGGGCGCGTTCTTTGCCGCGGCATCCCGCACCACGATCGGCTCGGTCACCTCGCGTCCATCCGGGAACACAATCCACTGCCCGCCCCGCTTCACCAGTTCACCCGTAAAGCAACTGCGCTTGCGCTTCACGATCTCGACGATCTCGCCCACAAACTGAGGCCCGTCACCAAACCCGGATCGCTCACGCCCCGAATCGCGCCGCACCGCGACCTTGACAATGTCGCCCGTCAGCGCATCGCTCGTTGCTTCGGGCGGAATGAAAACCGAACCTTCCCGCACCGCTTCCTGCGGCTCGACAAACCCAAAGCCCTTCATCGCCTTTCGGAACTTGCCGACGATAAAGCCGCCCCGGCTGGTCAGCGACGGCAGCCCGATCGCGCCATTCGGCGAAACCTCGACCAACTTCTCGGTCTTCAGTTCCTCGATCGCCTGCTCAAACTCCGCCCAATCGGGCTCCCCAACGCCCAGGTCGTCGCGAAGCTGGCCCACGCTGCGTGCCGTGTAGTCGTCGTGTTTGAGATGCTCTAAAAGACGCTTGCGATAACGCAGACTCATAGCGAGACAATAGCGACTCCGGGGCCGCTCCCCGATCGTGCCCGAACGCAAAGCTTTTCACATCGCTCGGAAAATGTGAGGATCAGAGCGATCCCGCGTACTGCCGGAAACTCGCCCGGAACGGCCTGGCGTTCAATCCCAGTTCCGATTTCACCTTCTCGGTCTCGGCGATGCTGTCCTGCCCGCCCATCAACGCCATGCCCCGATCGAAGGGAAGCAGCGAACCAAGCCCGATGTACGAAGCTGCGGTTGCCTGAAATGCCGCGGCTTCCGCCGGCACACCGAACGCGTTCAAATTGTCATTCGCACCGTGAACGTGGTCGCGAATCTCGTGCAGCATCTCGGGCCAACTGATCTTTTCTGCACCGACCAGGTTGAACGTCTCGCCAACAGTCTCCGGCCGCTCAAGCGCCGAGACATACGCGCCCGCAACATCTTCGACCGCAACAGGCTGGACCACCGGAATGATGCGAGAAACACCCCCCAGCGGAACACCCTTCTCCTCCGACCCGCGCGTGAAGTACGGCAGGAAAATCCACGGCTGAATCTCGCCCTTGACCCACTGCGTCGCCGTCTTCATGAACTCGCTCTTCGCGCCGTGAATGAGGCCGGGGCGGAAAATCGTCCAGTCAAGCCCGCTCCGACGCACGAACTGCTCGGCCTCCCACTTTGTCGTCTGATACTGGCAGATCCCCTGGTCGCTCACCCCGAGCGCGGACATGTGCAGATATCGCTTCACACCCGCCGCCTGGCAGGTTTCAACGATGATGCGCGTCGAAGCGACATGCATCCGGTGGAAAGTCACGCCGCCGCGGCCTTCGCGGATGATCCCGATCAGATGGATGCACGCCTGCACACCCTCAAGCAGGGCTGCTGCGGAAACGCCATCGTGGATATCGCCTTCCACCAAACTGATGGCAGCGCCGCCAGAAGCCCGGGGCAGTACCGCCGCGGCCTTCTTGCGATCCCGCACGAGCGCACGCACACCAAATCCGCGCCGGACCAGTTCGGCGACAATCTCGCTGCCGACAAAGCCCGTCGCGCCCGTCACCGCCACCGTCTTGATCGATCCGTTGCTCATGCGCGTTCCTCGTGTGCCGCCCGGTGATTCGGGCTGGCTTCTCCGATCCGTATTCAAGCGTAGATCGCACCAGCCCGCCCGGAACGATCCTTCGCTCCTCATCCGAGCCACCCTCGCGCCGCTACCCTTCCCCGGCAGCACCAATGCGCAACTTCCTCATCTTTTCGACCCGAATGTTCCGCTACCCGGGCACCCTCCTCGGGGCCTTGGTGCTCGCATTCTTTTCTGCGTTCGGGCTCGGCACTGCAATCCTCGCGGTCAAGCCGGTGCTTGACAACGTGATCAATTCGCAGCCGGGCGCACACGACCGGACGATCCGCGACCTCCCTGTCCTCGCCACCGAACTCAATGCCCGACTCGTCGCGCATCTCCCCCAGTCACTTTCCCCCCGCCTCCAGATCCCGCAGAGCGTGATCGACTCGCTCCCAACCGGCGCGTACGCCACAGCCCTCTGGATCTTCATCGGGCTGGGCGTGCTCACAGTTCTGGGCGCCACGACAAGTTTCCTGCACGCCTACCTCACGCAAACGCTCGTCAATCGGATCCTGACCGGTCTACGCCGCGAGGCGTTCCGTCGCGTGCTTAAGCGGCCCTTACGCGACGTCATCACTTCCGGCCCATCCGACATGATCAGCCGCGTCGTCAACGACACGGGTCAGATGTCGGGCGCGATGCTCAACGTCGTTGGAAAGGGCTTTGCCGAAGGCACCAAGGCCCTCGCTGCGGTGGTCGTCGCGCTGGTGATCGACTGGCGATTGTCGGTCATCGCGGTCATCGCCGGGGGCGTGATCGGCATCATCATCCGCCAACTCTCGCGTCGCATTAAGAAGGGCTCCAAAGGAGCTCTCGAACGACAGAGCGATCTCTACCGCGTCGCGACCGAATCGCTTCAAGGCCTCCGCGTCGTCAAGGTCCACACCGCCGAGCGGGCCGAGGTCGGCCGTTTCCACAAGGCGAATAAGAAGATGCTCCGCGAACTCAACCGGGTTCGCACCGCCCGCGCGCTCGCCAGCCCGCTCGTCGAGGCCATCGCCATTGTCGCCTTGGGCACACTCGCACTCATTGCAATCAAGGCGATGATCGACAAGGCCCTCGACCCCACCTCGTTCTTTCTCGCGCTCGCAGCTCTGGGCGTTGCGGGCGGCGCATTGAAGCCTCTAACCGGCGTCATCACCGACGTCCAGATCGGCACCGCTGCCGCGGACCGCCTCGCCGATCTCCTCAATTCCGTCCCCGAGCCCGGGCACGGCTTCAAACTCGCCAAACTCCCCCGCCACAAGCGCTCGCTCGAATTCAAGGACGTTTCCTTCTCCTACCCCAACCAGCCCCGCCCCGCCGTCGATGCCATCACACTCAACATCGCCCACGGCGAAACAGTCGCCTTCGTCGGCCCCAACGGCTGCGGCAAGACCAGCCTCCTCTCCCTCGTCCCCCGCCTCTTTGATCCGCAGGTCGGCGACATCCTCATCGACGGACTCAACATCCGCGATTTCTCCGTTCGCTCCGTCCGCCGCCAGATCGGCGTCGTCACCCAGGAAACCGTCCTCTTCAGCGGCACGATCCGCCAGAACATCTCCTACGGCTCGACCGATGCCTCCGAAGACGAGCTCATCGAGGCCGCCCGCAAGGCCCGCGCGCTCGAGTTCATCCGCCGCCTTCCTCAGGGCTTCGACACACCCGTCGCAGAACAGGGCCTCAGCCTCTCCGGTGGCCAGCGCCAGCGCATCGCGATCGCACGGGCGATCCTTCGTGATCCGGCGATTCTCATTCTCGACGAAGCGACCAGCATGATCGACGCCGAAAGCGAAAGCAAAATCGGCGAGGCCATCTCCGACTTCTCACAGGGCCGCACCAGCCTGATCGTCGCGCACCGCCTCAGCACGGTCGTCCAGGCCGATCGCATCGTCGTTATGGATTACGGCAAGATCGCCGATATCGGCCGCCACCACGAACTGCTCGCCCGCTGCGAGATCTACCAGCGCCTGGTCCGCACCCAGCTCGTCGGCAGCGAACTCTCGCCCACCTGAAAGCTCTTCAAATGCGTCGCCCCGGCACCGATGAAAACAACGTCCAGATGTCCGACGTAATGTGCGACTTCTGTCGCCTGGAATGGACCGACACCCGCCACATGGTCGAGGGTCACCAGGGCTCGTGCATCTGTTCCGAGTGCCTGACCGCCGCCTATCGCACACTCGCCATCGAGAAACGCTCCATCGCCCCCGCCGATTCCAAGTGCACGCTCTGCCTCGAAAACCGCCCCGCCCCCCTCTGGTCGGCACCCCAGTTCTCGGACGTGATCGCCTGCCTCCGCTGCGTGAAGCAATCCGCGGCAGTCCTCCAGAAAGACCCCGATTACAACTGGCGAAAACCCGAATAGCCCCGATCGAACAGAGAAGCACTGTTCGACGAACTAGCCGGTTCACCCACAGTCGTCGCACAGACACCCGTCGACGCTCAGAGGGGAGCGCCGACCTCGTCCTGTGCCCGAAAGGGTGCAAAAAGAACGACGGAATCGAATCTTTCGACTCGATCCCGCCGGTGGTGTAGAACAGGCAGCTTTGCAGCCCCGGGCTCCAGAACGGGCTCTTTCGCCCTATGGAATCCGCGGCAGGCCCGGCGCAGGGCACCGGTCACCCCAACCATGCCACCAAAGTGCGCGTTTGCCACTTTTTTTCCCGGACGCCCGCGACAATGGGCTTGACATGGCACCCGAATTTCGCTAACCGACAGTTTCCGGTTCGGGCTTCGAGTATTCGGACGTAGTTTTCCCCCTGCATTTCAGCGTTTTTGCGTACGTCTTCCGCCCGAGATTGCGCCCCCGCTACCGCTTTTCTCGGGCCTGTCTGTCGCCCCGGCCACGCTAGAATGCTGCTTGTGCCGCGTACCCAAATGTCGCGGCAACCACATCGTTGTTCGGTCTTTATTCGGAGTTGGATTCATGATCTCTGCCGCGACGCCGTCCATCAATGTCCGCGAAGTGCTCGGCGCCGATGCCGCTTCCCTTCTCGGCTACGAGTCCAAGACCGTCTCCAAAAGCCAGCTCCACCTTCCCGGCCCCGATTTCATCGATCGCGTCTTCTCCCAGACCGATCGCAACGTCCAGACCCTCCGCAACTTCCAGACGATCCTCAACCACGGCCGCCTCGGCGGCACCGGCTACGTCAGCATCCTCCCCGTCGATCAGGGTGTCGAGCACTCGGCTGGCGCGTCCTTCGCCCCGAATCCCCAGTTCTTCGATCCCGAGAACATCGTCAAGCTCGCCATCGAGGGCGGCTGCAACGCCGTTGCCTCGACCATCGGCGTCCTCGGCTCGGTCGCCCGCAAGTACGCCCACAAGATCCCCTTCCTCGTCAAGTTCAACCACAACGAGATGTTGACCTACCCCAACATCTTCAAAGAGTCGTACTTCGGCAGCGTGCGTCAGTGCTACGAGATGGGCGCTGCCGCCGTGGGCGCGACGATCTACTTCGGCAACGACTCCAGCCGCGACGAGATCGCCTACGTCAGCGACATGTTCGAAGAAGCCCACAGCTACGGCCTCGTCACCGTCCTCTGGTGCTACACCCGCAACGCCCACTTCAAAGTGACCGGCGCCGACGGCAAGAGCGTCGATTACCACTCCTCCGCCGACCTCACCGGCCAGGCCAACCACCTCGGCGCGACGATCAAAGCCGACATCATCAAGCAGAAGCTCCCCACCAACAACGGTGGTTACGCCGCCCTCAACACCGGCGGCAGCTCGTACGGCAAGTGGGACAAGCGCGTCTACACCCAGCTCTGCGGCAGCGACGAAACCGGCAAGGGCGGCAACCCGATCGACCTCTGCCGCTACCAGATCCTCAATAACTACATGGGCCGCATCCCGCTCATCAACTCCGGTGGCGAATCCAAGGGTGCAGCCGACCTGCAGGATGCAGTCCACACCGCCGTCGTCAACAAGCGCGCCGGCGGCATGGGCCTGATCTCGGGTCGTAAGGCCTTCCAGAAGAGCATGGCCGACGGCGTCAAGCTGCTCAACGCTGTGCAGGACGTCTATCTGGATAAGGGCGTCACGGTCGCGTAAAGGGACGGCTCCAAGAATCTGAATCTGCCATATCCTTCATCGCATGGACTGGCGCAGCAGAATAACCACCGATCCGGCCGTCTGTCACGGCAAGGCGTGCATTCGTGGCACGCGCGTGATGGTTTCGGTCATCTTGGATAACCTCGCAGACGGGGAAAATGCAGACCAGATCGTCCGCAGCTATCCCTCGATAACGGTCGCGGATGTCCTCGCAGCGATGGCATACGCAGCAGACCTTGCACGGGAGCGTGTACTTCCGTTTCAAACCGGGGCAGCGTGATGCCTTTGCGATTCAAGATCGACGAGAACTTGCCGGAAGAAGTTCGCGATCTGCTTCGCTCGCAAAACCACGATGCAATGACCGTGCGTGACCAGGAACTGGTCGGCTCGGCGGACGTCGATCTACTGGCCATTTGCAGGAACGAGAACCGAATCCTGATTACGCTCGATCTCGACTTCGCGGATGTGCGGTTTGTCTCCGGCGAGTCACATCCCGGCATCGTCGTTCTCCGCGCAGCCAGACTAGGGAAGTCGGACATACTTTCCATTGTGACAAAGGTCGTTCCTTCTTTTGAAACAGAAGCTGTCAGCGACTCATTATGGATCGTTGACGAGACGCGCGTCCGGATCAGGTCGACCCGCGAGTAGGCCCGCGTCGCCGACTTCTTTGGATTGATTACCCGGTCGACTGCATCGCCGCCGCAATCGCGCTCACGCTCTGAAACAGCAACTGCTCGATCTCGCCCCGCTCAGCTTCGCTCGCCACTCGGCGCCGCTTCAGCAGCTCAATCTGTATGAGATTCAGAATGTCCGTCCACGCATTACGTTCGCGGATCGACCTCGCGATGATCGGTGATTCCTCTTCCAGTGATGCACGCCCGCTGATCCGCAGCACCGCCCGCACCGAAGCGTCGAACTCCGCCTTCAGAATCCCGAAGAACCGCTCACCGACATTCCCATCCGCGTTCAACGCGTACCGGCGCACGATCGACATCCGCGCCCGCAGCAATTCCTGCGTCGCGTTGTCGATCACCGCACGGAACCACGCGCTGCTCTGGTATTCCGCCGCGAGGAGCGATGTCTCCCGCTCGCTCGCGTTCCCGAACGCAGCGCCCAAGCCAAACCAGCCCGGCGCTAAACACCGCATCTGAATCCACGTGAACACCCACGGAATCGCCCGCAACTGATCGAAGCCCGATTGCGTCCCTCCCGCGGCACCCAGGCCCGAGCCCTCCGCACGCATCACCGGCCTGCTCGCAATCGGCAAGCCCGCAATCGGCGCAATCGGTCCCGCACGCACGAACCAGCCCCAGAATTCCGGGTCATCGATCAGCAACCGGTACTTCTTCATCGACTCGTCGGACAAGCGCGCAAGCAGCGTCAGCAACTCCGGCCCGCGTTCCGACTCGCGCTGATCAGCCGACGCCAGCAGCGACGCGTGCATGATCTGCTCAAGGTGCCGCGCCGCGATCGGCGCGAGCGCATACCGGAACGAGATCACTTCTCCCTGCTCCGTAAATCGAATCCGCCCCGTCCGCGCCGGTGCCGGCGCACCGAGAATCGCACGCCCCGCCCGCCCCCCGCCTCTTCCCACCGTCCCGCCCCGGCCATGAAAATACCGGAGCAGGATCCCGCGCGAACGCACCGCGTGCGCAACTCTTCGCTGCGCCCTCTCGAGCGCGAGGTTCGCCATCAGAAACCCGCCATCCTTATTCGAATCGCTGTACCCCAGCATCACTTCCTGCAGCAGCGCGCTGTTCGGCGAATCCGGCGCGATCCCCGGCGGCACCAGCGACTCCAGATGCGACCGATACAGCGGCTCATCCAGCATCCCCGCCACCAGCGATTCACCCCGCTCCAGATCGTCGATCGTCTCCAGCAGCGGCACAACGTGCAGCGTTCCTTCCAGTTTCGTCCGACCCTCGCCACCAACGCGCACCGCCCGCGTCAGCCCCGCCTCCTTCAAAAGCAGCAACACCTCAAGGATGTCGCTCACCCCGTGCGTCATCGAGATGATGTACGACCGCACGCTCCGCCGATCCTGCTCGACCGCCTGCCGCACCACCCGCAGCGTCTGCATCAATTCCGAAGCCTGCTCCGACAACGGCGCGTCCATCGACCGGAGCGGCCGCGACTGCGCAAGCTCCATCCGCAGGATCTCGATCCTCTTCGCTTCGGGCAGCGACGCATACTCGCGCGACACGCCCGCCAGCGCGAGCAGTTCCGCAACAACTGTTTCATGCACGCGGCTGTGCTGCCGAATATCCAGTGTCGCCAGATGCGTGCCAAACACCCGCGCCCGCACGATCGCATCCGCCAGCCGCCCGTTCCGCGCCACCTCCCGCAGCCCCGCGCTCTCCACCGCATCGCGGATCGCAAGCAAATCCCGCAACAACAACTCCCCGTGGTACGAGTTATCCCGCTTCAGCCGTCCGCGTATCTGCATCAATCGCACACGCACCGGTTCGTGCAGCCGCTGATCCAGCGAACTCGCATCCTCAATAAACCGATCGCCCTCCGCTCGCACCATCTCCACAAAAGATTCAGGGATCGGCACCCGCCGCCTCGAAAGCGTCAATTCCTGCTGCAATTCCAGCAGTTCCCGATCCCACAGCTCCACCGCCGCGCCCCGCAGAATTTGCAGCGATTCTCTCGTCACTTCGTGCGTCACCCGCGGATTCCCATCCCGATCGCCACCGATCCACGTTCGATAGCGAATCAGCGCCGGCAGGTCCGTCAGATCCAGCGTCCCCGCACCGAACGTGTCGTTCGCCGCTTCCACCACTTCCCTCATCAGCCGCGGCACAACATCCCAGATCGACGACTTCATGAAAAACAGCCCGTTCTTCACCTCGTCAATCACTTCCAGCCGCTTCAATCGCACATCATCGGTCGCAAGCAGCAACTGCACCAGATTCTCGAGCTGCGCCTCCATCCCCCGCCGCTCGTACTCGACTTTCTCATCGATCCGCAGCATCAGATCCGTCGCACGCACCAGATTGTCGAGAATGCTCCGCCGCTTCGACTCCGTCGGATGCGCCGTCAGCGTCGGCTGCACATCGAGCCGCTCGGTCAACGCGCGAACCCCATCTCGATCAATTCCGATCGCCTTCAGCTTCGAGAACGCCTCCTGAAGCGACTCCGCCCGGGGCTGCTGCGCCGTCGCCTTTCTCGCCCGCTCGCGATTCGTCCGGATGATGTTGACCTGCTCGGTCTGGTTCAACAAATAGAACCGCGTCGTATCGATCCGCAGCACCTCGCCCAGTTCCGCCGGCGCAAGCCCCGCAATCAGCGCCGCCGCTTCTTCATGCCGCGGCGATTCAATCGCATCCCCCGCCGCGACGCAGAGTGCGTGCAGACGCTGGGCAGTATCAAGCGCCGGCGAGATCGCGCATGCGGCAGCCGCACGCTCCAGCAAACGTTCGACGGTGTTGACCAGTTCGGATGGCATCGGTTCGATTATTGACAAAGGCAAACCCGACAAATCGCAAAAACCCAACGAGCCCCACGCGCAAGCGTGGGGATGCAGTCGCGCGTCATCGTCCTCACGCTCATTCTCTGTACCATCCCCCCATGTCCGAAGTCCTCGCCTACTTCCTGACATGGACCACATACGGCACGCGCCTCCACGGCGATCCTCGTGGCACGGTCGACCGCTACCACAACACCCCCGGCACCCCAGTTCTTCCATCCGATCCGAAGCGTCAGGCCTTCGTAACCAAACGCATGCGTGACGAGCCATTCCTACTAAACAACCTCACGCGCCCGATCGTCGATCAAGCAATCCGTGATCACGCCGCGATTCGCAATTGGGACATTCTCGCCCTGAATGTCCGCACGAATCATGTTCATGTCGTGGTGAATTGCCGGGGTACACATTCTCCCGATGAGGCCCGCCAGCAGTTCAAGACTTGGGGAACCAGACGCCTCATCAATGCGGGCGAGGCGACTTCCGATACACGGGTTTGGACGGATGACGGGAGTACGAGGTATCTCGACTCGGCACATTCACTGATGAGCGCGATCAATTATGTGTTGAATTGTCAGTGATGCAGCCAGCGACGCGCTGCTGCATCCCCACGCTTGCGCGTGGGGCTCGTTGGCGTTTGATGTACTTGATGTGCCCTCCATTTCGCGCCTATGCTTTTCCCCACATGACGATCCTCGCGTCCAAAAAAGGCAAATCGAAACGGCTGAAACCGCCGGCGATTGCCTTTCGCGCGTAGTTGATCTCATCTGAATCAACCACTCTCGCGGGCTCGCCGGCAACGGCGGGCCCGTTGTGCTTTTGGCACGCGTCGCCCGCGAAAACGAGAGCCCAATCTCAAACCAGCATTTTCACGGACAACGCCCCAGGATTTCCATGCCTCCCCTCACTCTCATCGAACGCATCGCATCCTCCCACGCCGTGGGCGCGCCCACCCCCATCGCGCGATCCGGCGACTACATCCTGATCCGCCCGCGTCACATCCTGACTCATGACAACTCCGCCTCCGTCCTCAGCAAGTTCAAGTCACTCGGCGCAGCCGAAATCAACGATCGCACCCAGCCCGTCATCGCGCTCGATCACGATATTCAGAACCAGTCTCCCGAAAACCTCGGCTCCTACGCCCGTATCGAGAGTTTCGCCCGCCGGCACAACCTCGCCTTCTACCCCGCCGGCACCGGCATCGGCCACCAGATCATGATCGAGCGCGGCTACGCCCTCCCCGGCTCCCTCGTCGTCGCCAGCGATTCACACGCAAACATGTACGGCGCAGTCGGATGCCTCGGCACGCCCGTCGTCCGCACCGATGCCGCGGCAATCTGGGCCACCGGCTCCACCTGGTGGCGCGTGCCGCCCGTCGCCCGCGTCCTCTTCAAGAACCGCCTTGCACCCGGCGTCTCCGGCAAAGACATCATCCTCGCGCTCTGCGGCATCATCAACCGCGATCAAGTTCTCAACCACGCCGTCGAATTCGCCGGCGACGGCATCGCCTCTCTCTCCATGCCCGATCGCATGGCCATCGCCAACATGACCACCGAATGGGGCGCGCTCGCCGGCGTCTTCCCAGTCGACGAAATCGCCATCGCTTACCTGCAATCCCGCGGCCACGCCCTCAACGCAAGCCACTGCCCGCAATCCGACCCCGGCGCGCAGTACGCCGTCGAAATCGAACTCGATCTCGCGAGCGTCCCCTCCCTCATCACCGGCCCCAACGACGTCAAGATCGTCTCTTCCGCGCAGGCGCTTCAAAGCCGCCGCATCCGCATCACGAAGGCCTACATCCTCAGCTGCGTCAACGCCCGATACGAGGATCTCGCCCAGGCCGCCTCCGAACTCCGCGATCGTCGCGTCGCACCGCACGTCGAACTCTACATCGCCGCCGCTTCCGCAACCGAACAGCAACGCGCCGAAGCCGACGGCACCTGGCAATCGCTCATCGCTTCCGGCGCGATCCCGCTCCCCAGCGGCTGCGGCCCCTGCATCGGTCTCGGGCAAGGCATCGCGCAAGCCGGCGATGTCGCCATCAGCGCCACCAACCGCAACTATCGCGGCCGAATGGGCCACCGCGATGCGCAGGTCTATCTCGCCTCGCCCGCCGCCGTCGCCGCTTCCGCACGCGAGGGTTTCATCACCGCCCCACTCCATTCGCCGCCGCACACCTCCCTCCCCGATGCAGCCGCCCACACCTTTGCCCGCATCACCCATGCGCCCGCGTTCGACCTCATCGAGGGTTTCGAACCGCGCTTTGAAGCCCGCTCCGTTCTCCTGCCGCGCCACGACATCAGCACCGACGCGATCTACGCCGGCAGGTGGACCTATCGCAACGACCTCTCACGCACGCAGATGGGCGCCGTGGCATTCGAAAACCACGATCACCGCTTCCAGATGATCGCCCGAGCCGGCGATGTGCTCGTCGCGGGTCATAATTTCGGAACAGGTTCATCGCGCGAGCAAGCCGCGACCGCGCTCCAGGCCTTCGGTATCCGCGCCATCATCGCCGCCAGTTTCTCCGCCACCTACGAACGCAACGCGCTCAACAACGGTCTGCTCATCCTCGAGTCGCCCGCCCTCGCCGAGTTCCTGCTCCGCGCTTCCGATCACCCCACGCTCATCGGACCCCATCTCACGATCGACTTCGCCCGCTCGGTCATCGAAGCAAACGGTCGCACCTTCGCCTTCTCGCCGCTCGGGCCCGTCGCGCAGCGGCTCATTGTCTCCGGCGGCATCGAACCCCAGCTCCGCGCCCCCCTCGCGAACGCTCTTCAAAGCTCAGAGGTTTCACCCTGCCGGCCCGGCGGGCCCGGCGGGGGGGCGGGG
>JAEUJD010000020.1 GCA_016793015.1 Phycisphaerales bacterium | reverse complement strand
ACGGGCATTGGGTTCCGGCTGTTGCGGGCTGGTGGGGGGGGAAAACCCGCTGAGGGGGGGGGGGGGGGGGGGGGGGGGGGCGGATCGTGGATTCGATCGCGCTCGCACGATCGAGCGTGCGCTGGCTGCACGAACTGACGCACCGGAGCGGGCACACGGCGTTGATTCTGGGCGGGCCGGATTCGAACGCGGTCGAGGTTGCGAGGCTGCGGGACGAGATCGCGATGCGCGGCGTGCCGATCATTGAAGACTCGGTCGCGATGACTGTTCATGCCTCTGCGCCGAGCGGGGTGGCGCGGATGACTCCGGGTGCGGCTGCGGTCTTGGGCGTTTCGGGCACGACGCTGCTGGTTGTCCGGCCGGACCTGCACATCGGGTTGCGGGCGGACCGCGACCATGTCGGCGCACTGGAGCGGTACTGCGGGGTCGTGCAGGGCACGCGGCGCGGGCACGCCCTTTGATACGCGCCGATATTTTTTGTGCGGTCGGCGGTGTTCAGTGGGTGGTTGTCTTGTGAGGCGCGGTGTCGGCGAGCGCCAGCAGCAGGATCAAGCCGAAGCCCGGCAGCAGGAAATCCTCGTACGTAAGCAGACGCCCATTTCTCTGTGCTCTTGCGAGGCCTACGAAAACGACAATCAACAGCACGACGTTCAGCACAATCGCGATCTTCCGCATCGTTACCCCCCCAGGTATCCCCTCGGCAAAAAAATCATAACAGACGCCCGCGTGCGTGCAAAGTGTGGACTCTGGGCAGGCGGCCCGGGGCTGAAACGGTCGACGCTGGACTAGGCGCTGGACTGGGCGGAACGGCGGCAGTTTGCCGGGCGGGTTGCGGTACTCCGGGTCTGCGTCCGAGAATGCGTTGAAAAGTGTGTTGGCGATTCGGCCGTGCCTCGATAGGCTTGGACGAAGGTTGTTTTTATTCCGGAGGTCCTGATGCGTTTGCGATGTGTTGCGTCGGCGTGCGTGGTTGCGGGGATTGCTGCGGGACAGGCATGGGGCGCGCCGCTGGCGATCAAGTTCAAGAACAGTTCGGGGCTGGCGGATTCTCAGGTGTACATTGGGTTTGTCGGGGGCGAGCCGCTGAACGCGACCAACGCGGCGAACGGATCGGCGCTGTTCGAGAGCACGTTCGCAAGCCCGCACTGGTACACGCTGGCGGATTTGCCGGCGGGGATCAACCTGACATCGTGCAGCGGGCGGATCTACATTGGCTACGGCACGCCTTGGACGTTCGAGCGGGACGGGTATGAACCCAACCCGTCGTATCCGGTCGATCCGAACTATCTGAAGAGGTACGACAAGATCGAATTGAGCTACCACGCGCAGCCCGGCGACGTGATCGATATCACGGCGATTGATTACTTCAGCATCCGGACGGGGATCAAAGTTTTCAAGAACGGGCTTTCGGGGACGCTGGTGAAATCGCTGAATGATGCCCCGGCGACGACGGTTGTGAACGCGGTGAAGGGACTGACGACGCCGGCGGGCGCAGCGATCGTGAACAGCGGCGGCAACTTTGTGCGCGTGCTCGGGCCCGGGATCTACCCGGCGACGGGCGGCGACCCGGCTTCGCTCTACCCGACGCCCGCGGCGTATCTGGCGTATCT
The DNA here is from genome assembly GCA_016793015.1 of Phycisphaerales bacterium. GTDB lineage: Bacteria > Planctomycetota > Phycisphaerae > Phycisphaerales > UBA1924 > JAFEBO01. The sequence continues at coordinate 6,772 of JAEUJD010000020.1, read as the reverse complement.
GCACGGCTACGGCCAGTCGCACGGGAACAAGATCGCGACGATCTCGGGGAATTTTATTGGAGCGGGCGCGAAGGACACGCCCCTGACCAAGGCTCAGACGTACAGCTTCGTTGCGTCGATGGACGCGCAGATGAACATCACGATGTCGGGGAGCGGCACGGAAGCCGGGAACTACACGCTCGAGATGAAGTACGCGGACCTGATCAGCCCGACGGGCGTGTACGGCGCGAACGCGCCGGTCTCGATCAACAGCGGAGCACCGGCGACACCACCGAACGACCTGATGGGCTGGATCGTGGGCGATCTGCTGGCGGGGCTGAACATCGGAGCGCTTGGGAGCACGACGGTTGTGAACGGGACGCAGGTCGGGCAGATGCCCAGCCAGCAGTGGTTCGGCTTGACCGGGTTGTTCAACGTGCTCCAGCCGGCGCAGCCGACGTACTACAACGCGTGGGCACGGGCGATCGCCTCGGTGTCGGACGCGTACGGCTTCGCGTTTTCGGATCGTTTCCAGCACGTCTTTGCGACGCTGAATCCCGCGCTGGTGGACACGATGCAGATCGATATCGGGGGCGAAGTATCGACGTGCCCGGCGGACAGCAATCGGGACGGGATGGTGGACGACTCCGACTTCGTCGTGTTCGTGGCGGGTTACAACCTGCTCGCGTGCGACGATTCGGACATGGCACCGGGATGCCCGGCGGACCTGACGGGGGACGGCGCGGTGGATGACGCCGACTTTGTGGTGTTTGTCGGCGCGTACAACGCGCTCGTCTGTCCGTGAGTTGCGTCAGGGGCAGATCAACTGGTTGTAAGCGGTGACGAAGACGACGAAGTCGGAGTCGTCGACGAAGCCGTCGCCGTTGAGATCGGCGGGGCAGCCTGCGGGCATGCCGGGATCGGCGCAGTCGAGGAGGTTGTATGCGCTGACGAAGAGGATGAAATCAGCGTCATCGACCTGCGCGTCGCCGTTGAGATCGCCGGCGCAGGGGGTGAAGGCCAAGCCCCAGTTGGTGCCGGATTCGGACGAGACGGTGACGCCGGGGATGGAATTGCCGTTCACTTTCACGTCGATGATGCCGTTCCAGTCCAGGTGCGCGAAGTGAACGGTGGCGAGGCCCGGTTCGTTCGGATGATTTGCGGCATCGGCGGTGGCCGCGAATTCGAGGTAGAGCAAGGCGGGGAAGCCGAGTTGAACGGTGGCGGTTGCGGAGTAGGTTCCGTATGGGTCGCCCTGGTAGCCAGCGGGAGGGATGCGGGGGCTGTTGACGCGGCCGGTCTTTCGCAGGTCGGTGACGCCTCCTCCGAGATCGACCGCGACGCTCCAGGTCGATGCGGATGAGCCTTGTGGCGCGCTCATGGAGCCGTCGACGCGGATGGAATATGTGACGGTCACGGCTGTGCCGTTTGCGTAGCCGGGGGCGGTGAATGTGAGGTTGTCGCGGATGAGTCCGGTGGCGGTTGCGTTGAGCGAGACTTCGGCGTGCGAGTGGAGGTTGATGAAGCCGTACTGGGTGTGGGTGCTGGCGTTTCCGGACGAGTTTCCGCCGCCGGTTGCGGAGCCGGAGGCATCGCATGTTCCGGGCTGCTGGACGATCAGATCGAAGGGGCCGGTGCCGCCGAAGAAATCGGGCTGGACGGTTGCCCGCGCCATGTTGTTGGGCGCGGCGTGGACGGAGAGCGGAGCGAGCAGGGAAAGGGCGGCCGCGAGGGCGGAGAACTCGCTCAACGGATTTCGGATTGTCATTGCCTTTTTCTCCCAGAGCGGGCCGCGCTGCCCGAGTACGGGAGTTTACCAGTGGGGTGCTGAAATCAAGAGAAAACTTGTGAGAGTTTGGAGTGGTGGCGGGGGGCGCGGGGAGAAGCAATGGCTCCTCCGCGCAGGTGTGCGCGAAGGAGCCGGAGGGGTAGTTGGGCCAAGCGCTTTGGCGCTGTGGCCGGGGTTCAATGGAATGGGCGGAGCCGGAGAGGTGCGTGTGACGCGTCGAAACGGATTTTGTGCCGGAAAGTTCTGGACGCGGAAGGCGGGCGTCCAGCGCGGGGGCGAGCGTTCGATGCTTCACAATCTGCGGGGTTTCTGATAGGCTTGGGGGCTCGGGAAATTGAAACCTTCTTACGGAAACTTCGCATGCCCCGCATTACTCGTGCCGCGTTGATCCAGTGCTCGAACCCGCTGACGGATACGACGGATTTGAAGAAGATCAAGTCGGCGATGATCGAGAAGCACTTGGGATTGATCAAGAAGGCGGCGGAGGACGGGGCGAAGGTGTGCTGCCTGCAGGAGATTTTCTACGGGCCGTATTTCTGCGCCGAGCAGCAGGTGAAGTGGTACGACACGGCGGAGCCGATTCCGGACGGGCCGACGATCAAGCTGATGCAGGAACTCGCAAAGAAGCACCAGATGGTGATGGTGGTGCCGATTTACGAGCTGGATATGACCGGCGTGTATTACAACACGGCGGCGGTGATCGATGAGACGGGGCAGTACCTCGGGAAGTACCGCAAGCACCACATCCCGCATTGCCATCCGGGGTTCTGGGAGAAGTTTTATTTCAAGCCGGGGAACTTGGGGTACCCGGTTTTCCAGACGCGGTTTGGGAAGATCGGCGTGTACATCTGCTATGACCGGCACTTCCCGGAGGGCGCGCGCGAGCTTGGGCTGAACGGCGCGGAGATTGTTTTCAATCCGAGTGCGACGGTGGCGGGGCTCAGCGAGTACCTGTGGAAGATCGAGCAGCCGGCGCACGCGGTGGCGAACCAGTATTACGTGGGTGCGATCAATCGCGTGGGGACGGAAGCGCCGTGGAATATCGGCGAGTTTTATGGGCAGAGCTACTTCTGCAATCCGCGCGGGCAGATTGTGAAGCAGGCAAGCCGCGATAAAGACGAGGTTGTCGTCGCGGACCTGGATCTGGACATGATTCAGGAAGTGCGGAACGTGTGGCAGTTTTACCGCGATCGAAGGCCGGAGAGCTACACGCAGACGGGACGGGCGATTGGGATCTGAGTGGATCTGGGCTTCGGCCGGTGGTTTTTGCGAATTCCCTTGATTTATAGGCTGAAATTCCAGCCAGATCGGGCTCATTCGCGCTTGATGTTTGGTCGATATTTGTATAGTATTGCTATACGATGGAATCGATGAATGTCCAACTTATGCGGGATGCGCTCACTCGGGTGGGGGCGTTGCTGGCTGGCGATTCGGAAGCGGAGGCCTCGACACTCGTGCTGACGGGGGCCGCCGCCGGGATGTTCGGAGGCATTCTGCCGGACGTCCGGGTGACGACGGATTGCGACGTGATCTGGGTGGATGTCGATGCGAGGTGGGCGCGGATCGAGGAATCGGCGAAGCAGGTCGCGGCGGACCTCGGGCTCGCTCCCGATTGGTTGAACAGGGCGAGCAAGATATTTCTGTTCAATCTTGCGCTTGGTTGGTTCGACCGATGCGAGCTCGTTGGAGATTTCGGGCCGCTTCACGTGTTGCGTTTATCGCGGTTTGATCTGATGGCGGCGAAGATCGTGTCCGCGCCGCGGCGCTCGCAGGATTTCAGTGACTTGAACGCGATGAGGCCGACCGGCGCAGAACTCGACCTGCTTGAAGAGCACCTGGACCGGCTGGAGACGGAGGATTTGGATCGGCAGTCATTCGATCGGCACCGCCAGATTCTTGCGGGATTGCGAGGGCGATTGTGAAGAAATCGGAAAGCACAACCATCGAAGCCAAGTGGGGCCGGCTGGGCATCCATTTCTTCGCTGCGCCCGTGCCGCGCACTCCGGACGTTGAGTTGCTTCTCGTGCAAACCGGGGAAGGGATTTCAGAGAACGCGAGACTTCTGCCGCACGTTGTGGGCTGGTTGCTGGTGTATTCCGACTTTGTCGTCAAGCACAGGCTCAAAGAATTGATTGTGCGCCGGGCGAGCGCGGAAGAACGCGCGGGGTTGGGGCTCGTGCTCGAAATCGCGCTCTTGCACGGCGCTCCCAAGGATCTGTCAATCCCGCTGGCGGTTTGTACGCCGATTCGACCCGAGAGGCCATTGCACGATTTCCAGCGCGCGAATGCGATTTTCACGTCGATCGCGGAGGAGACCGCGTCGGTGGTCTCGAGAAAGTGGGGGCTCTGGTCGCCCGAAATCGAGCCGCGGTTCGATGCGATCCGCCCCGTCTCGTGGCTGCTCGGCCAGAATCCGGCTCTTCGCTCGCGCATCGTCCGCAAGGGCGATCTTCGCGCGAGCATTCTTGAAGTGCTCCGCCTCGACGTTGCCGGCGAGGTGGAGTCTGCCGCGGAACTCGGGAGGCTGACGGGCGCGACTCGTGCGGCGGTCGGGGCCGCGCTGAAGGCTCTTGTTTTGGAGGGTGAAGTCAAGATCGTGCCTCACGCAACGAACAAGCGGGACCATCGTGTGGTGCTGTTGCCGGCGGCGTGAGGTCGGTGCTTTGCGGGGCGGGGTGTGTACCGGTTTGGGTTTGAGATCATCGAAGTGCCGCGTATCCTGTCGGACGTACGCAATTCATGGAGCAATGCATGTCGACCGCGAACACGATTCCTGTCATCCTTGCCGCGAAGCGGACGCCGATTGGGAAGTTCTTTGGGGGGCTGTCGAAGGTGCCTTCGCCGGTGCTGGGGTCGTATGCGTTGAAGGCGGCGTTGGAGGGCGTGCCCGGGGCGGCGGCGGCGCTTGATGAAGTGATCATGGGCTGCGTGCTTCAGGCGGGGCTGGGTCAGAACCCGGCGCGGCAGGCGGCGCTCAAGGCCGGATTGCCGGACACGATGAATGCTCAGACGATCAATAAGGTGTGCGGGAGCGGCTTGCAGGCGGTGATGCTGGCGGCGCAGTCGATCAAGGCGGGGGACAACCAGTTGGTGGCGGCGGGCGGGTTTGAGAACATGACGGCGGCGCCGCACTTTGCGCGGGTGCGTGAGGGCGTGAAGTACGGGCCGGCGACCATGGAAGATCACATGGCGTACGACGGGCTGCGCTGCGCGTTCGAGGCGTGCGCGATGGGGAACAGCGCGGACCATATCGCGAAGAAGTATGAGATTTCGCGGGCGGAACAGGATCGGTTCGCGGTACAGAGCCATCAGCGTGCGGCGGAGGCGACGAAGAACGGGTGGTTCAAGAACGAGATCGTGGCGCTGACGGGCGAGCAGTGTCTGGATAAGAAGTCGCCGGGCGTGAGCGCGGATGAAGGCATTCGGGCGGATACCACGATCGATGGGATTGCGAAGCTGCGGGCGGTGTTCGAGAAGGATGGCACGGTGACGGCGGCGAACGCGAGCCAGATCTCGGATGGCGGGGCGGCGCTGATTGTGTCGTCGCTGGCGAAGGCCGAGCAGCTCGGCGCGAAGCCGATCGCGAAGATCATCGCGTATCACACGAGCGGCGTTGCGCCGAAGGACATCTTCGCGGCACCGATCGAGGGGATTAAGGGGGTTCTGGCGAAGGCCAAGCTGAGCGCGAAGGACATTGATCTTTTTGAGATCAACGAGGCGTTCGCGGCGCAGGTGCTTTGCAATCTGAAGGGATTGAAGGATGCTGGGCAGGAGATCCCGGAGAGCAAGCTGAACATCGCGGGCGGCGGCATTGCGCTCGGGCATCCGATCGGCGGGAGCGGGGCGCGGGTGTTGACGACGTTGATTCACCAGTTGCATCGGACGGGGGGGAAACGCGGGGTTGCGGCGCTTTGTTTGGGAGGGGGGAACAGCGTGGCGATGGTGGTGGAGGTTTGAGTGCGTCAGCTGCAACCCGAAAAGATTCCTGTTCCAGTCATCGCGGTTGTAGCGGATGAGTTGGCGAATCGTTACTCGCACACCAAGTTGGATTTGCTATTTCACGAGCACGGTGCGCCTGGTGAGCCGCCGCCAGGAAACAAGATTGACAAGTCAAGCCAATGGTTAAGGGCCATCAACACCAGATCGAATGATCCATTGGCAGTTCTCGGAGCGCTGATCCAAGAATTGATGGAGGTTGGTCCCCCAACTTGGAGCGGTGACGAATCGGATAAGTTTCATGCCGCGCGCATTGAACGGATACAAAAGCAACTCGCAAAGCACGGATTGCGGTATGTGCCTGGTGGACGAATTCTTGGCGCGACCGCTGCGCCACAGGCGAAGACGCTCACTGACTTGATTGATGCTCGCGATCTCGCGGGGGTCAAAGTGGAACTGGAACGCGCGTATTCGTACGTGCAATCCGATCCAGCAGGTGCGGCAACAGCAGCATGCGCCTTGCTCGAATCGGTGTTTGTTCACGTTCTCGAACTCGCGGTCGTTCCGCTTCCGGCTGACAAGAGCGTCATCCCGTTGTGGAAGTCCGTTCGGGATTTACTGGATCTTGTGCCAGACAAAATCGAAGATGACGATCTTAAGAAGGTGCTGGGAGGTCTGGCTTCTATTGTCCACGGCGTTGGTGAGCTTCGAACTCATGCGGGAAGTGCGCACGGGCGGGGCTCACTCCGATACAAGGTTCTGCCGCGTCACGCGCGATTGGTCGTCGCCAGCGCAGTGACCATCGGCTTGTTTGTTTTGGAGACTTGGTTTGAGCGAAGGGCGAGTTAGCTGTCGCTGAACAAGCTCGAAATCTGGGCGGGCGCGGTGCGCTCGCGGCGGTTTCGAGATAGCCCTTCATTGTCAGGTTGACCTGACCCAGTTTCCGTTGACACACTCTGATCATCCGCCTCGGCGAGCCTCGAACTGTTCGGGGCTCAAGTATCCGAGTGCGGCGTGAAGTCGGACGCGGTTGTAGAACGCTTCGATGTAGTCGAACACGGCCGCGCG
>JAEUJD010000019.1 GCA_016793015.1 Phycisphaerales bacterium | reverse complement strand
ATTTCGACATCGATCGAGAGCCGCACATCGTCGCCGGGCGACGCGGGCCTGACCTGGCCGGGTTCGATCCAGAGCGGCTTGCCCTTGGCATCGCGCACGTACGAAATTGTGCCTCCGGTACCGGAGAGCCGCTTGTTGAGCATCTTCTCGGCGCCGAGCACGCCGGTGTGGCCGAAGCCGACAAGCCCGACGATCGGTGCGACCTCGGGGCCGCCGGGATATTCCCGCACCATCACGCGCTCGAGAATCGCGCCCTTGATCTTCGCGACGCGCACGGCTTCAACCTGCGCATCCGAAAGCAGTCGCGTCATCGGCAGATAGCGGATGGACTTGAGGGGCGGTGTGGGAGGCTCGGATTCGAGCACATCGCCCGCGATCTGCCTTGTCTGCTCTTCCGAGGGTGTCACGGCCGGCGTGTCGTTTCCGAGGGCCGAGCCGAGCGCACTGCGGATCGCGGCCAGAACGGCCGTGTTTGCACCGGCCTCGGCGAAGGGCGCCAGCTTCTTCCGCAGCTCATCCCGCCTCTGGTTTTCGTTCACGCGGGAGAGAATGCGCTCGCCAACGGCTTCTTCCTTCTGCCCTGTCGCACGCGCGAGCTTGACGATGGCCTCGTCGAGCGTCTTGAGCTGCGTGGGATCGACAACCACCCGATAGCCGACCCGCGTCGTCGAGAGGATTCTGCCCCGCCGATCGAGCAGATCGCCCCGGATCGGAAGATCCTGACGCACGCTCACCCGCGGCTCCATCTCCTTCTTCAGGTCGGCCGGAGGACGAAGCTGCAACTGAGCCACGCGTGCGAGCAGCAGACAGAGCACAATCGTGATGCCGCCGACGGCGACCGTCGCGATCGTGTTGATCCGCCGCTCCGAGTTCATCGATTCTGATGCCATGAAGTTCTACCGATCGAGTTCGCGTACTTTGGGCGCGGGGATGGATGCGAGCCCGGTCGGCGAGAGAGTCGGCCGAGGCCTGGCTTTGGTATCGGTTTTTTGCTCGGGCTTCGGATCCGACTTCCGATCCGCCTTTGGATCCGGCTTGGCGTCGGGCTTGGAGAGCGACTTGGCGGGCGCGACCGGCTTCTCGCCGCTCTTTTCGCCTGTATTCAGCAACGTACTCTTCGCGTCGCCCGGCTTGGCATTCGTTGCTTTCGCCGTCTTTGCTTCGGGCTTTACCGGCAGCTTGAGCGGCTGAATCTTCTCGACCATCGGGATGGCGACATTGACGCTCGGGCTCGCGCTCATTTCGACCGGATTGATGAGTGCGTGCATCGGGCCGAGGTTGCCGGCCAGTTCACGGATGCGCGACGGGTTTGCCAAACCGGCGATATCCGCCCGCATCTTCCAGAGCTGTTCGTCGGCCCGCTGAATCCGGAGCTGAGTCTGCGTGACCTCGTGCGCCGCCTGAAGCCTCGACTGCCTCATCACGAGCATCGAGAGCGCGCAAAGGCCAATCGACAGCACCACCAAGCCGAGCTTGAAGAGGATGCCGCCACTGGCTGTTTGCTGCACGCTCACGCCGACCTCCGGAGTTTTTTAGCGCGTCGGGAGTTTGAGGATCGCGCCTGCCAGCAGGTCGTCATCCGCATCCATCCGGTTCAGCGAAGCGATCTCGTTGCTGCGAGCCGCGGAGCCAAGGTGCTGGCGAGCGATGCTGGAGAGCGTGTCGCCCGGACGCACCTGGTACGACTTGTTCTTCGATTCCTCGACCTTGAGGGCCTTGGGCTCGACCTTGACCGGTGTCTTTGCCGCGACCTTGGCCTCTGCCTTGGTTTCCGGCTTTGTTTCCGACTTCGCAGTCTCGGGCTTGCCCGTCAGCGATTCCTTGCTCGGGAGGACAATCGTGCTCCCGACCTTCAGGCCACCCGTCTCGCTCATCTTGTTCGCGGCGGCGAGCTTCTTGTAAAGGTTCGCGTCCCCGTACTGCTTGCGGCAGATCGCGTAGAGCGTGTCGCCGTTTGCCACCGTGTACGACTTCTCACCGTTCGGCGTGCCCGGCTTGGCCGACTCAGCCTTTTTGACTTCCTTGACCACAATGTCCTGAGGCGTCGCACCGTGCGGCGGCATCGAGTTGCCGAGGGTCGGGGTCGTGGCGGTCAAATCGGCGTGATCACGGATCGAGGTGCTCAGGGAACCCGCACTGTCGGAGCGGCCCTGTCCAAACTTCGACTCGCGAGCGCTCGGGACCTGCTGCTGCCCGATCACCACCGGCGGTGTGATCTGGACCGGATCGGCGGTGGTTGGAGTCTGGTTCGCTGCTTGGGCTGCAAACTGGGTGGGCTCGGTCACCGTCGCGACCGGCGCGCTGACTTCGACCGCGGCCGGAAGCTGGGTCACAAGGTCGTCGAGGCTGCGGATTGGCGAATCCGGCACCTTTCCGAAGAGCTTCGGGGAGTTTCCAATCGTCGCCAGGTTTGCGGTTCTCGCCTTGGAAAGGTGGTCGCTCACCAGGATGGCGACGGTGAGAACCAGTGCGAAACCGACGATCAATGCGAGTTTGAGTTCCCGGGTCACTTCTGACGGATCCTTCCGCATGCGCGATCTCTCGATCGCTGCCGCGGGAACTGCCGCGGCTACTCCTCTTCGTGCCCCTCGTCGCTTCCTTGCGCCGAGATCGGCAATCCCAAAATCCCTCTCACGCGGGGCATCTCTGCCGCGCGGGGCATATTAGCGGGCGGTTCACTGTCCGTCGCGATCAGACGTTCAATCTGATCGCGCGAAGACGAGCGGACCGCGCGCGCGGGTTGGCCCGAATTTCCTCTTCCGAAGCGGTGATTCCACCCCGGGCGAGATCCGTTGCCAGCCCTTGCTTGCAGATATCGGCAAACAGGGTCTTCACGGGTCGATCTTCGAGGCTATGAAATGTGAGCAGGGCAATCCGGGCTCCTTTCGCAAGCCACAGGCGTTCCGACCCCACCCCCCCACTTGCCTTACCGGACAGTCCGCCGATGCCTCGTGCCGCCCGGGCAATCTGGGAAAGCAGGGCATCGATGCTGCCAATCTCGTCATTGACTGCGATCCGTAACGCCTGAAACGATTTTGTGGCCGGGTCGACCCCGCTTCCCGGGCGGCGGCCGACCACCGAACGAATGACTTCGGCCAGCGCTTCGGTCGTCAGAATCGGGGCAGCCTTGCGGGCCTGGATGATCGCCTGAGCCACCCGAAACGCCCCGGGCTCCTCGCCAAAGTCCCGCAGAATGCGGGTCAGTTCGCGTTCCGACGCCGTGTTCACAAGATCCGCGGCAGACAAACCACGCGAGGGATCAAACCGCATGTCGAGCGGACCCGCCCTCATAAAGGAAAAGCCCCGGGCCGGGTCTTCTATTTGAGTGCTGGAAAAGCCAAAGTCGGCGAGCACGGCATCGGCTTGCAGGCCGGCGGATTCCATGTCGCGGGGGAGGAGGGCGAAGTTGCCTTGGAAACGGCTGATCGCGATCCCGGGGACCTGCTGGGCGACGTGGGTGGACGCGAATTCGAGGTTCGAGGCGTCGGCGTCATTCAGAATGAGATGGCCGCCGGGTTGGGTTTGTGCCGCGAGTAGCGCGGCGTGGCCCCCACGGCCTGCGGTGCAATCGGCGTAGGTCTCGCCGGGTTGAAGCGCGAGAACTTCGGAAACTTCGCGAGGGAGGACTGGAGTGTGGACGAAGGTGGACACAGGGGGAGAGTACAGCGTTCATGTTCGATTCGAATGACATCGGAGCGAAATGGACCCACCCCCAACCCCCTCCCTCGGGGAGGGGGCTTCAGACGAAATCAGTCATACCAGAAGTCGATGATCGAGGTGATCTGCTTCGTCACCGGATCGATCGTGAGATTGCTCCCTTTGCCGTCGCCTCCCCAGCAGCGGAGGTAGTTGTTCTTCCGCTTATCGAAGTTGGCGGGGGTGATCCGATCATCGGCGCGGGTGTAGGACTTGCCGTCGCCGTTTTCGTCCTCGTTGGCGAAGATGTTGTCGTATTGCGGAATGCCGGCGGCGGCGAGTGCGGCCCCGTACTTGATCGCGAGATTCTCAGGATCGGGCCTCGTCTCGAAGGCGACAGAGTTGTCGTTGCGGGCGACATTGCCTTCCCACGAGGTACGAGCGCCGTGGATAAGAAGTGTGTTCGACTGTGTTGCGGGCGTGTTGTATTTGCCGCGGCGGTCGGTCGGATCGAGCGACCATTTGCCGTTCGAGTCAAGCTTGTACCACGGACCGCGATTTCCGATGACAACCTGACTTGCATCGAAGGTGGATTGCCACAAGTAGCGGCGGGCTCCGACGAACGGAACGATCGCGTACGAAAATCCGCCAACTCCCGTCGTTCCGGATGATCTTGGAATCGGGGCGTCGCCTCCGGGCTCATCCGGGTAACAAGCGAAAGCCGGGTCGAGAATCGCCTTTGCTCGTTTCGTCGGAGCGACGGCGCTTGGGTTTCTGAATTCGAAGAACGGGTCGGCCTTGATCAGCCCGTTCACTTCCGCCGGGCTGATGGCAATTTCGGGGCCAAAGGAGCCGTTGTACATCAACAAAGACATGACAAAGCGGGGCAAATCCTTCCCGCATTTTGTCATCGCGGTTTCCGGTGATTGTGTATCTGTACCTGGGATCGTGTCGTTCAAGTCGATGTCGCTCGGTATGGGATAGTTGTCCTGATTCTGTCCCGCCCACGTCACCATTGATTGGTGAATCGACCGAATCTGGATGCCGTCCTTGATCTGGCGTTGGTTGATATGGCTTCTTCGCCCTGTGACTGGCAACAGCACCCCAATCACGATAATCAAGATCACGATGACCGCAATCAATTCAACAATCGTGAAAGCACTGACCTGACCCAGTTTCCGTTGACACACTCTGATCATCCGCCTCGGCGAGCCTCGAACTGTTCGGGGCTCAAGTATCCGAGTGCGGCGTGAAGTCGGACGCGGTTGTAGAACGCTTCGATGTAGTCGAACACGGCCGCGCG
>JAEUJD010000010.1 GCA_016793015.1 Phycisphaerales bacterium | reverse complement strand
CGGAGAAAATCAAGGCGTTTCTGCCTGTCATGGACAAAATGGTCCGCGAAGGGCTGATGACGCTCGAGAAGGTCAATATTGTGATGTACCGGAGCCGCCACACCTGATGGAGCGTGTGGCCGGGTTGGCGGCGGGGCCGGGCAAGGATGCCTTTTATGTCGAACGTGTTTTCAACTTCGTATCCGATTTCGCGGTCGCCGGGTGTGTGCGGAGCGAGCGGTCGGGCGTTCCTTCCCGGAGAGCGCGTTGTAGCGACGCTGGTTTCGCATGGCGAGGAATTGGCGCGAATGGACTATTCGTCGGAAGCGTGGGCTGGCGGAGCGAGGCCCGCCGCGCTGTTCGCGCACTGGTCGACAGTCTTTCAGCCCGGTGCCGACGCGAAGAGGGGGCGGCTTTCGGATGAGGAAGCGTCGGAGTTGTTTGAGCAGCTCGATGATCCGAAGTCGGCGGCACAGGAGGCCTTCCGCTTTGTGCTCGCGCTGTTCCTCGTGAGAAGGCGGCTGTACGTGTACGAGGGCTCGAAGGACGGGATGCTGCGGGTGCGCGTGCGGACACGTTCGGATGAGATCGCGGCGGCGATGGTTGAGGTGCGCGAAGTGTCGATGAAGGATGAATCGCTCGCGGGCGCGCTCGAGCAGTTGAAGGAATTGATTCCGGATCCGGCGGGGCAGGCTTGAAGTTCAGTTTGAAAACAATGCGTCTGGGGTGGTCGGCCCGCTGCGCTGCGGTCGTGCTGTTGGGTTTGGCGACACTTGCGGGGGTTGGGTGTCAATCTTCTCCATCGAAGCCGGGACCGGCGGTTGCAACCGGCCCGGTTGTCAAGCCGCTGCCACCGGTTGCATCGGTGGTTGCCGCGCAGAACGAACGGGTGCTCGGGCTTGACACGTTGTGGGCGCGTATTTCTCTGCGCGTGGATGGAAAGCTTGCGAACGCCAAGCTGAACAAGGAAGAGGCTGAGGGATATCTGCAGGTTGTTCTGCCGAACAAGGTTGCGGTCAGCATCAACAAGCTGGGTAATACGTACTTCTATCTCGGCAGCAACGACGCGTTGTATTGGTGGTTTGATTTGACGGGGGACCAGAAGGTTTTTGCCGGGCGGCACGCGAGCGCGACGCCCGAGACGGTGGATAGATTTGGAGTGCCGGTGCATCCTCTTGACCTGATCGAGCTACTCGCGATCACGCCAATTCCGGCGACGGGGCAGCCGGGAAGTCCGGAGAAGCTGCACTGGAGCGCTGATGGTTCATTGATCTGGTATGACGTTGCGGCACGCGGATCAACGAAGCGCGTACTGATCGATCCAAAGACGTACATGCCGGTTATGGTGGAGCTGCTGGACAAGACTGGCAAAGTGGTGGTGCGAAGCGAGCTTTCGAAGTATGTCGCTTTTGCATCGCGCTCGATTCCTGGGGCGAATCCCAGTGTGGCTTCGCGTTGCATCATCAAGGTGCCGCGGCAGGACCTCACGATCACGATAAACGTGAACGATCCGGGGTCGGGTACGCCGGATGGGCGGCCCATCAAAGAACTTGCTTTCAATTTTGAGTATTTGGCAAAGAAGGCTTATCCGAAGGCCGTGCCAGTTGATCTGGATAAGAAAGAAGCGACAGATCCTGTGCCGGATGTGCCTCCCGCTGATGGAGCCGGGAAGTGAGCTTCTTGACGCGAAAAAACGGACTGATCTGGTGGGCGGCGTTTGCGATTGCCGCGGCGATGGCGTGCGCGTCCGCTGCGTTCGGGCGGCTTCCAAGCGCCGGCGCACCTTTGACCAAAGGGCAGGCGTATCCCGCGCCGACACATTCCTGGTTTGTGATGCCGGCGCTCGGTGGCCGTGAATTCGTGCTCGCGCATGTGCCGCCTCGCTCGATGCCGGATGGTTCGGCGCGGCCGAGTGCGATGGGGCTGTATCGAAGCGTGATCCGGTTGACGGAGGTGCCCGAGGCGCTGGCGGCCTGGGAAGACTCCGTCTACGCGGTGTTTCCTGCGCGGGGCGATGGAGCGGGAGATGGCAAGGTGCGTACGGTGCGCACTCTGAGGGCGCAGAGGTTTTCCGATTCTGATCTCTGGATCGACCAACCATCGGGCCGGATGGACACGCTGCCGAATCTGCCGGGCGCTCTGAGGTTGGCCGGGCTGGCGGCGGGGTTCGACGGGCCGATTGCGTTGCTCGCGGACGAACGCCGGAGCGATATCCGCCTGGTTGCGCTGACCGATCGGGTGTGGCGGGCGGTCGAGCTTCCGGAGCCGCTGCTGCAGACGCAGCGCGAGCGGGGATTTGCGCGCCTGGATCTTTTCGCGGACGCGGATGGCGTCTATGTGCTTGCACGCCAGCGTGAGGCGTGGACGATCTGGGCGGGCAGGATTCCGAGTTCGGCGCGGGGCGACTCCGAAGGCGATTCGGCGTTGATTGTCGATTGGCGGATGAGCGTTCTCTCCCCGCTCGGCATCGACACGCTCGATTCGGGCGCGACGGTGATGCGGATGGATAGCCGCTGGTACGCCGTGGCGAATGCGAGCGCCGAAGTTGTCGATGTTTTCGAGATCGCGGCCGACTTTGTTCGGCGTGCCGCGAGTGTGGACGGCGTGGGGCCGGTGCGGGCGATCGTGCCGGTGGATGGGCTTGCGAGGCTGGTGGTCGTTTCGACATCAAGACCCGTGAACCCGATCGATCCGAGAACGCCGGGGCCGAGTGTGGGCGCCAGGGTGGTGGAGCTTTCGCTGCTGACGGGGCGGGTTTTCTATTCGGGGCCCGCGCAGCCGCTGGATCCGCTGGGATCGGGCGAGTTTCGCTTCATCGCAGTGGGGCTTATCCTGGCGATGGGTCTGATTCTGGTGCTGGTGCTGCGTTCGGAAGAGCCTGCCGGTGTGCATCTGCCGGAGGGCTTTTCGTTTGCCGAACCGACGCGCCGTGTGATCGCGACGATCCTGGATGTGGCGATCGTGGCGTTGCTTGTGCCCCGCCTGACGGGGAACAGCGTGTTGGAACTCTTTGGGCCGATGGTCTGGCTGAACGGCGAGGCGTTCGAAACACTTCTGGTCGTCGCCGTGCTCGGGTGCTTTGTCGGGACGGTGGGGGAAGCGATGTTCGGACGCACGCCGGGCAAACTGCTGGCGGACTGCGAAGTCATCTCGATCGCTCCACGAAAAGAGAAGGATGAAGCCGGCGAAGAGATTCCCAGGCCCGGCTTTGGCGCGAGCTTGACGCGGAACGCGATCAAGTGGTTTTTGTTCCCGGTCGCGGCGGTCGCCCTGATGGATGGGAGCGGTCGCCACCGGGGCGACCAGTTTGCAAAGGCGGCCGTCGTCATCCCATTCGATCCGGAGGAGGAAGCGCAAGGGCCGGACGACGAATTCTGATTCAGCGTTCGGGGGCCGACGAATCGGCGAGCATGTCGCTGTAGCCCGAAGAGATCGGTTCGCCGAGCATGGGCGCGAGGGCGTTGCGGATTCGGGCAATCGATGCGCGGCAAGCCGCTTCGTCGCAGCCCTTGGTGACCATCGCTTCGAGCTCGATGAAGCTGCCGAGATCTCGGACCATGTCGAGATGGATTCGCACGTTGCCGAGCAGCAGCAGCTCTCGCGTCTTTTTCACGACGATCAGCACAGGCAGCGGGCTGAATCCGAATCGTTCCAGCGCTTCGGACTCTGAATAGATCATGAACTGGCTGACTTTGGGGGAGCTCGAATCGGGGCGCTCGTAGAAGATCCACTCCGGGGGTTCGCCGACTGTTTCGCGTTTCTTGAGCCGGGCATCGGCGATGCGGTAGTAGGTATCGGTCTGTTCGAGCATGCCGACGTAGCGAGCACCGAGCGTTTCGCACACGGACATCGCGAGCGGCAGGTCGCGCAGTTCGGCTTTGAATTCGACATTGCGCATCGCGCCATCGTCTCCGCGGTCGGGCAGGTTCGGCTTTGGGGCAGGCTGGGACATGTTGATTCTGCCTCGGATTGGAGAGAAGGCGAAGAGATCAGGACTTGTTGAGGGCCTTTTGCAGCTGCGCCTCGTCCCAGACGGTAATGCCGAGTTCTCGGGCTTTGTCGAGCTTGGAGCCGGCGGAGTCGCCGGCGATGACGAGGTTGGTCTTGGACGAAACCGAGCCCGAGACCTTGGCGCCGAGTCCTTCGAGTATTTCAGCGAGTTGCGCGCGCTCGTAATTCTCAAGCGTGCCTGTCAGAACGATCGTCTTTCCGGCAAACGGACCGGTTGCCGGGGAAGTGCCTGCTCCGGGCTTTCGATAGTCGGTGCTTTCGACGCTGACGCCGAGTTTGCGGAGGTCCTCGAACATCTTGCGCGCCTGAGAGCTGTGCAGATACGCGTGCACTGCGGGGGCGGTGTCCTTGCCGAGGCCGGTCTCGGGGCGGTCCTTGGGCTCGGCGGGAAAGCCCAGCTCGATCGCGCGATCTTTTTTGAGAGCGCGGGGCATCAACTGATCCTGCGATGCCGCGAGCAGGGCGTCGAGATTTGGGAAAACGCGAGCGAGCATCTTGCCGGTGGTGTCGCCAACGTGGCGGATGCCCATGCTGCCGAGCAAGCGGCCAAGCCCGCGCTGCTTGGCCGCTTCGATTCCGGCCACGAGGGTTTCGACCTTCTTCTCTCCCATGCCTTCGAGTTCGGTGAGTTCGCTACGGTGTTCGCTAAGGCGGAAGATGTCGGCGAACGAATTGAGCGGGATGGCACTGGCGCGGATGAGGTCCACCGTTTTCTCGCCCAGCCCCTCGATATCCATCTGCTTGCGGCCCGCAAACCACACGAGCTTCTCACGCATCTGCGCCGGGCACTCGGGGTTCATGCAGCGTCGAACGGTTTCGAGCGCGGGGCTCTCTTCGGCTTCCGGCGGCTCAACTTCGACCACGGCGGAGCATTCGGGACACTTCGAGGGGGCCGCGATTGTGCGGGAGGATTTCGGGCGCTCGCCCAGCACAACCCCGACCACCTGCGGGATGATCTCGCCCGCTTTCTCGACGTAAACGGTGTCGCCGATGCGGATGTCGGTGCGAACGTCGGGCGTTTCTGTTTCCGCGTCCTTGATGCGTCCGTAATTGTGCAGCGTCGCGTGCTGCACCATCGTGCCCGCGATGAGCACCGGTTCCATCACGGCACGCGGAGTGATCTTGCCGGTCTTGCCGACCTGGTGCAGCACGTCGATCAGCTTCGTCGTCTTGCGCTCGGCCGGATACTTGTACGCGACGACCCATCGCGGGCTCTTGGAGGTCAGCCCGAGTTCGGCTTGCCGCGCGAAGGAATCGATCCGGACCACCATGCCGTCGGTTGCGAAGCTCAGCGTGCGGCGCTTGGTGTCGAACTCGCGGATGGCCTCTATTGCTTCGTCGGCGGACTTACAGAGCTTCGAGTGCGGGCTGGCGGGAATGCCGAGCGCTCGGATGTTCTTTAGAAACTGCGAAAACGTCTCGGCGAACGCTTCGGAATCGCCCGCCTTCTGCACGATCACCTCGCCCCGTCCGTGCGCCGAGAACGCGAGATTGCGTGAGCCCGCGACCTTCGGATCGAGGTTTTTGAGCGTGCCCGCCGTGGCGTTGCGCGGGTTCATGAAGAGTTCTTCGCCCGCCTCCTCTCGCTGCATGTTCAGCCTTTCGAACTCCTTGGCGGGCATGTAGACCTCGCCCCGCACTTCCAGTACCTTCGGAATTTGTGGAGCGTTCTTGCCTGATGCAGCCAGCGAAAGCGGAATGGCCCGGATCGCGCGGGCCGCGTGCGTCACGTCGTCGCCGGTCGTTCCGTCGCCACGCGTGACCGCGTGCACAAGTGTGCCATCTTCATACCGAACGGAAAGCGCAACGCCATCGATCTTCGGGTCGCACACGACCACCGGTCCGGCAGCGTCACCTCCAAAGAGTCCCCCGTCGCCCTTGCTCACCCGCGTGTACCAGTCGCGCAGCCCCTGTTCGTCGTAGGTGTTGTCGATGCTCAGCATCGGCAGGCGGTGCTTGATCTGGCGGAACCCCTCGATCGGTTCGCCCCCGACGCGCTTCGTCGGGCTTGTCGGATCATCGAGTTCCGGATGGCGCGATTCAAGCTCCGCAAGTTCCTTGAGCAGCCGGTCAAACTCCGGGTCGCTCATGATCGGCGAAGCATCGACGTAGTACGCCCGATTCGCGCGATCCAGCAGCGCCCGCAGTTCTTCGATGCGCCCGGCTTCCTTGCTTGAACTGTTCATTGCTGGAGGTTTCACAGCACAATGCTACCGCGATCGTGATGCCGACCTTGCTTCGGTGGGTTCAGCCCGAGCGGAGGATTGGCTCCGCAAGGCCGTTTCGGTTCGCGAAGCAATATCCACAAGTTCCGACATCACGCGGCGTTGCGTCTCCGCAAACTTCTCGATCGCGTCCGACGCCGCGCCGAGAATCTGGTCGTATTCCCGCCATGCCGGCGTCTCCCGGAAGATCAGACCGCCCAGATTTGTGTCTCCATCCGGACCCGGGAACGGAGACTTCACCCCGCCGAGGTCCTGCCGCAGCCCGATGACCGCGTCTCGCAGCGTGTCGGTGAGCGGGCGGAAGACTTCGCGGGCTTTGTCTTTCATCCCCGAATCATCCACATAAGGGAGGAGTACCAGTGCCCGCTGGAAGTTCTCCCGCAACTGCTTCATCTGCGGGAACGCCCGGCGAAGACCGGCTTCGGCTTTCACAAGCACTTGGGCCCGTGCGAGCAGCTTTGGCGCCTCCGGAAAGCGCTTCTCGATTCCCGGCACGGCGAGCATCCGCAGATTTGCGGTCACGCGTGCCGCCCCGGCATCGAGCGCATCGTCGATTGTCGCCGACGTTCTCGAAGCGATTTCAATCGCCTTGTCCTTTGCGGCCGCCATCGATCGCGCGTTCGTGAAGTTGAATTGAAACTCTTTCTTGATGGAGGAGATCCCCAGCCCAAAGACGGTCGGCGCTGCTTCGGTTTGCAGCAGTGTCCGATCCGACGCGAGGTATTCGTCCATTGCGCCCGCCGCCGCGGGACCTGCGGCGGAGAGCGTTTGTCTGGCCGCCCGGACTCTCTCCCAGCACGCCTTCGGGTCGGAAGGCGGTTCGATGGCGTCCATCCGCAGCGTGAGAGGCCGCCAATCCGCCGGCTCAAAGCCCAGGAATGCTGGGACTGCCGCGGCCCGTGCGTCTTCTTCCTCGTGCGATCCGAAGAGATCCGCGGCACGGACGAATGTGGCCGAGAAGATGAACTCGCCCACCCGCTCCTTGAAGAACGCGTACGACGCCTTCTTGCTCGCATCGGCGAAGTTGGTGAAGAGCGCGGTCGCGGGTTCATCCAGCCGGAAAACGCCATTCTCGTCCAGCGCGTTCATGGCGCGGATGCGGACGCCCGTCGCCGGGTGCGTGTCGAACCACCCGGTGTGCGTGTCCTCGACCGCTCTTTTGATGCTCGCCTTGGCATCGGGCGAAAGCCGCCGGGCGGTGGAGGCGACCAGCGCCGGAAAATCCTCCGGCAGCATTCGGTTCTTCCATTGCTCAGCAATTTTGACATCCGCGAGGCGCTGCGCTTCGGTCAGCCCGAAAATCTTCGCCCATGACCCGGTCGCGGCCTTGCTGCCCACAAAGCGTGTTTGGTGCGCATCGGCATCGAATTCCATGCGTCTCCCCATGACGCGGGAAACACCGAACCCGAAAAAGAACACGGCCTTGAGGACCAGCCGCGCGATCCCGATGCAGATCATCAGCACCATTCCGATGATGACGATCGAAGGGGTCTCCGACTTCATCATGCCTGCGATGCCCTCATCGATGCTGCCCCGGTCGTACGCCGCGATTCCCATCCAGCGGCTCATGCGGTTGAGAATCCCCGTCGCCCGCATGCCCGCACCCTGTGAAAAGTGCCCGAATTCGTGCGCGAGGATTCCGGCAAACTCCGTCGCGTTCAAGCCCGCAACCAGCGGCAGGCCGATGTGCAGCGCCAGACGCCGGCGACCGAGAAGCCCGAAGCCCCCTCCGAGCAACTGTGCCGCGGCGTTGACGTTGCAATCAATGAAGATCCGCTCCGGAACGGGTGCGCCCATCGTGTTGCAGACCGATTCTACAAACGCGAACAAACGGGGTTCTTCTCGCGGAAAGACCTCGATCGCGTCCTCGTCGCTGCTCCCGCTGAAAAGAAAGAGCAGGGGTCGAAGCAAGAACAGGATGAGCACGACCCCGGCGATCCCGGGAAGCAAGTAGACAAGGAGCAGGAACAGAATCGCCCGTCCCCCGGCGCGGGTGTTCAACATCCCCGCGTCGTGGGTGAAATGCCAATAGACCAGCCACCCGATCGCGCCGATCGAGGCGAGATACAAAAGTGGCATAAGCGTCATGAACAACGCGGAGGCGAAGAGCGCGAACTGGTACCCCGGCGCACGCCTGACCGGCTTCCACCGGCCGGTAAACGCCTGCGCAAACATCGCAGCCGAACCTTCCATGTGGCCGTCGGCGGATGCAATATGTCTTGCTTCTTCTTCACGCATTGTGATGTCCTCGATTCGAGCACCACATATTGCCATACTCCATCGAAGTTGTAAAGCGAGCCGCCTCCACCCCGGGTTATCATCCCCCCATGACCGCCCGCAAGGTAGCCAACCTCATCGATGGCGTCGCAATCTCCGCCCACGTTCGGGCCGGACTCGCGGCACGCGTTTCAACCCTCCGCGAGCGGGGGAAAACCGTTCGCCTCGATGCGGTTCTTGTCGATTCCGGAGATTCCGCGGCACGCGTCTACGCCGACAACCAGGCCAAGACCTGTGCCGCGCTGGGCATCGAGTACAAGCTGCATCTGCTTCCGTCCGGCGCCGCCTACGACGACATCGCCGGGCGCGTCCTGCTGCTCAACACCGAAGACGCTGTCCACGCGATCATGCTGCACATGCCGCTGCCGGGAGGCGTTGACGCGTACCGGGTGCAAAGGCTGATCGCGCCGGAAAAGGACGTTGAGGGTGTCAATCCGGCCAACATCGGAAACGTGGTTTACGGCCGTTCCAGCCTCGCTCCGTGCACGGCCCTTGCCGTGATCAAAATGGTCGAATCCGTCGTCGCCGATCCGCTCATACCCGCTGGTACGCAGCTTCCCTTGCTTCGGGGCAAACGAGCCGTGGTTGTTGGTGCGAGCGATGTCGTCGGCAAGCCCATCGCGGTGCTGCTGATGCGTCAGGAAGCGACGGTGATCTCGTGCAACAAGCACACCCACAACCTTCCCGAATTGACGCGGACGGCGGATGTGCTGATTGCCGCGGCGGGCGTCCCCGGTCTGATCCGCGCCGACATGGTCAAACCCGAGGCGATCGTGGTGGATGTGGGCGTGAACCGGATCAAGGGCCAGGACGGCAAGATGAAGACGGTGGGGGATGTGGATTTCGAGCCGGTGAGGCACGTCGCGGGCTGGCTCAGCCCGGTTCCGGGCGGGGTCGGGCCGGTGACGGTGGCGATGCTGCTCCACAACGTCGTGGTTTCGGCCGAAGCCGGTGCCTGAAACCGCTTCCGCGACGCTTCCGCTTTTTGCAGCCATCCGGCCCCAATCGAACTATCATTGGGGCGACCTGCACGGCTGCTGGGTCGAAAGTCTGAGGAACGTCATGACGTCACTCGCATTCATCAACGATCTCCTGAGCCCCTGGCACTTGGCCATTATCCTGGTTTTTGGGCTGCTGATCTTCGGGAAGCGCCTTCCGGAAGTCGGGCGGGGCCTTGGGCGGAGCATTGTCGAATTCAAGAAGGGTCTGAAGGGGATCGACGACGACGTGGAAGAGCAGTCTTC
>JAEUJD010000211.1 GCA_016793015.1 Phycisphaerales bacterium | reverse complement strand
GACCGGACAGGGCCACGCATCCGGCCTGACCCGCTTCAATTTCGACCAGTCCTTTCCGGTCACCACGATCGCGTCGACGCCCGACCTCTTCGCCTCGCCGACCAGCTTTTCCAGGGTCCGCGGCACAAACGGGTCGTGATCGGGCCGGATGAATTCGATCGCGGGGTTTCCGGTTGCCTCGTTCACGGCTTGGACAAATGGCCTCGGATTCCCGATGCCGCAGGCGGCGATCACGCGCTTGCCCCGAAGCCAGTTCACGTAGTCCTCCTGCTCGCCTTGCGGACGGGCGACCAGAAGCGAAGCCCACGCGTGGCGTGCGACCGCCAGTTTCGCGCCTGGTGCGATCCGGCCGATGTCGCGTTTCAGGCGCGTGAGATCGCTGGGCGACACGCTCTCGGCGTGGGTCAGAATGACAACGCCCGCGCGCCGCAGCGATTCGGGCGGCTCGCGCAGCCAGCCGGAAGGGAGCAACCGATCCGCGAACGGATCGCGGGTTGCATCCACAAGCACGATGTCGAGCTGCCGAGCAATGCGCCGGTGCTGAAACCCGTCGTCGAGCACAACGCAGTCGCACGCCTCGCCGGTTTGCGTGGAAAAGTGCTCCAGCAGACCCGCAAGCCGATTCGCCTGCGCCACAACCGGAACATCGGCGAACGCTGCTCGATATTCCTCCGCTTCGTCGCTGCCCGCGCTTTCACTGCTCGCGTACCCCCGCATCGCGATCGCGGGGTGGTGCCCGGACTCGAGCAGCGATTTCACGACGAGCGCAACCATCGGCGTTTTGCCCGTGCCGCCCACGCTGAGATTGCCGACGCTGATCACCGGGCGATCGATCTCGACCACGCCCCGCCCCGCATCGAAGGCCGCGTTCCGCGATCCGATGATGCGTGAGTATCCCGCGGCAAGCGGCGCCGCGAGGAAGCGGAGCGGGCGGGGCAGGGGCGAACTCTGCTGCTGATCGCTCATTGATCCGGCTTCTCCGGCTCGCGTCGCGATTTTCGGAGGTCACCCAAATTGTCTCTTTCACGCTGGTAAAGGCGCGTGGTGTTCACCATGTCGAGCACCGCGAGACCGATGAGGAGAAACAACATCGCGATAACGATCGACCAGACAAGGACAAACAGGCGGGGCTCGCCGGGGGAGACGATGCCGAAAGCCGCGGCACCGATCGGCACCAGGAACAGCATGATCCAGCCGTTGAGCGTGCGGATGCGCTTGCGGCTCGCGGGCATCTCGCTCTTGAGCATCAGCAGAAGGTGCACGGCAACGACCAGGAGCATGAATGCCGCGACCGGCAGGACGACCCAGGCGGGCAAAAGCGGAGTGTTGTTCACCGCACGCCTCCCTGAGAAGCGACGAGTCTTTGAATTCGCTTCGACAGGGCGGCGACGGGCAGACCCATCACGCCGTTTGGATCGCCTTCGCACTCGATCGGCCAGCCGGCGTCGACGCGTTCTCGCAGGTTGTACGCGCCGGCCTTGCCCTGCCACGCCCCGCTCTTGATGTACGTTTCGATTTCGGCATCGGAGATGTCGCCCCACTTCACGGTGGCGGACGAGGCAAAGAGCGATCGAACATTGGGAACGCCGGAACTTCCGGTTTCCCGACTGATGAGGGCCACGCCGGTGACGACCTCGTGTGCCGCGGATCGAAAGCCTTGGAGCATCTCGCGGGCCTCGGCGGCTGATTGGGGCGTACCGATCAACCGGCCGTGCTGCACGCACGCGGTATCGGCCCCCAAGATGAGCATGGGTTCGGCGATACCACGCTCGCGAGCCATCGCGGCTCCCGCGCAGGCCTTCAAATAGGCGAGCGAAGCAACCCATTCATCGGGCCTCGCGCCCGGTCGTGCGACCAGTTCCGAGTCTTCGATACCCGGATGCTCCGCGACGTGCTTCAGACCGGCTTCGGTCAAGAGTTGCCGCCGCCGGGGCGAGCGGCTCGCGAGCCACAGCAACGGCGGAGCACTTGGCGTCTCCACCGAGAGCGGCACACGAGTTGGCTTGGTCCCGAAAGGCACGCGCCCTAGTTTACGTTGCACGGGCGGGTCCGCGTTCGGTCGTTGTTGCCCCATCGGTCACACTTCTACTGTTCTTCATGCGGGCGCACCTCGTCCAACTCGACATTCGCTGGGAAGACAAGAAGGCCAACTACGCCCGCGTACACGAAATGATCGCCGGTGCGAAACCCGCGAAGGGCGACTTGGTTGTGCTACCCGAAGTCTTCGACACGGGATTTACGATCGATCTCTTAAAAAGTCCCGATACCGACGGCGCCACGCTCGCATTCCAGAAGGAACTCGCGGCGAAGTGGTCGGTCACGGTGCATGGCTGCCGCACAGTGAAGGGGAGCGACGCCAAGGGCCGCAACCGCTCGACCATCACCGGCCCCACCGGCGACACACTCGCCGAGTACGACAAGCACCACCCGTTCAGCCTCGGCCCCGAAGGCAAACGCGAGAGCGATTGCTTCACCCCCGGCGACAAGCTCGCCCTGTACGACTGGCGCAGCGGCACTCAGTGCATCCGGGTCTGCCCCACCATCTGCTACGACCTGCGCTTCCCGGAACTTTTCCGCCAGGGTCTCGCCGCGGGAGCGGAGATGTTCATCGTCCCCGCCAACTGGCCGGATACGCGCGTGCACCACTGGAGAACCCTGCTCACAGCCCGTGCGATCGAGAATCAGGCCTTTGTGCTCGGCGTCAATCGCGCGGGCAGAGACCCCGCCCTGAAATACCCGGGCGCCACCATGGCGATCGGGCCCATGGGCGAAATCCTCGCGGAAGCGGACGAGAAGGAGCAAGTCGTCAGCGTGGAAATCGATCGACACCTCGTCGATTCGTGGCGTGCGAAGTTCCCCTCGTGGAAAGAGGCTCCGCGAATGCTGGAACTCCGCTAAGGCAACTCACCGCAAGTCTGATTTGCGATTTGACCATTTGCCATTTGTGATCTTCTTCACCCCTGCCCCGCAACCTTGTCCACTTCATCCAGCGTTGTCACACCTTCGGCGACGAGCTTCCAACCGAACTGCGCCAGCGTCGTGAACAAGCCCTGCTCGATAACTTTTTTCATCGCGGCAATCGTCGGATCGTGCATCACGACGTCCCGCAATTCATCGTTGAAATCGAGCAATTCGTACAGCGCACGCCGCCCCCGGAAGCCAGTTTTGAGACACTTCGGGCATCCCGTGGCGACGTACATCTGCGTTTTCCCGCCCAGATACCTGCCCAGCCGCGTCGCCTGACCCGGCAAGACCGGAATCGGGCGTTTGCACGAATCGCAGAGCACACGCACCAGTCGCTGACCCAGCACCAGATCGAGCGCGTTCGCAACCAGATACGGCTCGACCTTCAGATCCAGCAACCGGAAAACCGCGGCAATCGTGTCCTTCGCGTGCACGGTCGAGAAAACCAGATGCCCCGTCATCGCGGCCTGCATGCCCGTGCGTGCCGTCTCTTCGTCTCGAATCTCGCCGACCAGAATCACGTCCGGGTCCTGTCTCAGCACCGATCGCAGCAGCGTGCCGAAGTTGTTGCCCTTGCTCTCATCGATCGGGATCTGCGTGACGTTGCTGATCTGATATTCAACCGGGTCTTCGATCGTCACAACGTTGCGGCTCTCGCGATCGATTTCGCGGAGCGACGTGTACAGCGTGGTTGTCTTGCCCGATCCGGTCGGCCCGGCGACCAGCAGAAGCCCGTGATCCTGCGAGCAGACGCGCCGCACACGATCGGCCATGTAGCCCGCCATGCCAAGCTCGTTGATCGACTTGGGTGAGGTGCGATCGTCGAGCACACGCATCACAAGCTTCTGGCCGTACACCGAAGGCGTAAAGCTGATTCGATACTCGACGCGCCGATCCGTGAATTTCGCGGAGAAGTGGCCCTCCTGCATCGCATCGCGTGCCGCTGTTCGCATCTGGCAGGCGGTTTTGACCAGGCCGTACACGAGTTCTCCCACGCGCCCCGGCAGCGTGGCAACCGCAACCATCTGGCCATCGACACGCAAACGAACGTGATAGATATCCGACTTGGGCTCGACGTGAACGTCGGTCGCACGCGATTTGCTGGCGGTCTGCAGCAGCAGCCGGACCGCGGCAGGTCCATCGCTGCTGCCCGCGAGCGCCGCGGAAGGGCGGCCGCCGGCTTCGATGATCGTGAGCGACTCAACCGGCAAGTCCTTCGGCGGCAGTTCTTCGATCACCTCGATCAACTGCTGCGCCCAGCCCTTGTCTTCTTCCTCTTTTTCCGGCGCGGCATTGTCCTCGTGGCTTTCGATCAGGCCAGCCCGGTCGCTCTCGTTGTCTTCCGACAGCACAAACTCGTGCCCGCCGACCCGCAGCACATCGCCCGGCTTCAGTCTCGATTCCTTGATGCGCTGGTCGTTCACCTTGGTGCCGTTCCGCGAACCAAGATCGCGCACACTAAAGCCGCCGAGCCCGTCGGGCTCGACGGCGCAGTGGAACCTGCTGGAGAGATCGTCGGTGAGCGGGATTGTGTTGTCCGGATGGCGACCGATGGTGACCGGGTCTTTGCCCAGTCGGATCATCGCGGCGCTGCCCCGGATCGGCTTCAGGTAGTACGAAGGCAAAGGTTCAGAAACTCCTCTTTCGATCCCTTCGCCGGGAGCGCCCGGCGACAACTCAAACAGCGCGAGCAGTCTACAAAGTCTGCGGAAGATACGAGCGAACCACCTACAGTCACCGACCGAAACGCCGCGGGGAGCGTCGGATGGCCCCCCAAACGACTTCCGCACGGGTATTCGGACGCTCCGCGAGGCGGTTCCGTCTCGGACTGTCACCCGGGTTTTTTGAACGCCCGCACTCTTTCCATCATTCACCCATGATCGACCTCCGCCAACTCCGAGAGAATCCCGACCGCTTCAAGGCCGGGGCCAAGGCCAAGAACATCCACGTCGATATCGATCGCCTGCTCGCGTTTGATGAGAACCGGCGCTCGCTCATGACACGGGCCGAAGGCCTGCGGGCGGAGCAAAAGCGGCTCGAAAAAGAATCCGGCCCGCAGATCGGCAAACTTGCCGGCGCGATCAAGAAGGCCACTGGCGACGAGGCCGCGAAATTGCAGGCCGAACTCGACGAACTCAAGACCAAGCCCTCGCACCTCAAGTCAGAAATCGCGGCCATCGAGCCCCAGATCGCGGCGCTCGAGCCCGAGTTGAATGCCCTTCTGCTCCAGATTCCGCTGCCTCCGGATGCGGATGTACCGGTGGGCGCGGGCAGCGAAGCCAACGTCGAGATCAAACGTTGGGCTCCTCGCGGCTTTGATTTCACCAAATCGTTCGAGGCCAACCGGGGGTTCAAACCCAAGACGCACCAAGAACTTGTGAAGGACCTCAAACTCGCCGACTTCGAGCGAGGCGTCAAGCTCGCCGGAACCCGCAGCTACATCCTCACCGGCATGGGCATGCGCCTCCACATGGCCGTGCTCCGCTACGCCACCGACTTCATGACCGACAAACACGGCTTCACGCCCATCAGCGTGCCGGTGCTGGTGCGTGAGGAAGCGATGGTCGGGACGGGCTTTTTCCCAGCCGGACGCGAGCAGGCTTACCACATCGCCGAGACGCAGCGCCGCAACCCGGACGCCGCCGATGAAAAGGGAGGGGTTGGGGGCGCCAGCCACGACCTCTATCTCACCGGCACCGGCGAAGTGGGCCTCATGGGCGTCCACATGAACGAGATTCTTGATGAAGCGCAGCTGCCCCTGCGCTACGTCACCGTCAGCACCTGCTTCCGGCGCGAAGCCGGCGCCGCCGGCAAGGACACCGCGGGGCTCTATCGCATCCATCAATTCGACAAGGTTGAGCAGGTCGTGATCTGCAAAGCGGACGAGGCCGAGAGCCGCGCCTGGCACAAGAAGATGATCGGCTACGTGGAAGAACTGCTGCAGAGCCTCGAAATCCCGCATCGCCTGCTGCAATGCTGCACCGGCGACCTTGGCCCGAAAAACGCCGACATGATCGACGTTGAGAGCTGGATGCCCGGCCGGGGCGAACTCGACAAGGACGGCCGGCCCCAGGGGGCCTTCGGCGAAACGCACTCCGCCAGCCGGCTCTATGACTACCAGTGCCGCCGGCTCAACATGCGCTATCGCACCCGCAGCGGCGAGAAGACCGAAACCGTCTTCTGCCACTCGCTCAACAACACCGTGCTCGCGAGCCCGCGCTTCATCATCCCGTTTCTCGAGAATCATCAGCAGGCGGACGGGAGCATCCGAATCCCGGCGCCGCTCCGCCCGTACCTCAACGGCGCGGATTCGATCCGGGCCTGATCTTGTCCGGTATCAGTCCGCGACCTTCGAAAGGTCTACGGTCGCGCCCGGAGTTTCCGGCCGCTCCAGGGCATTGCCGCTTGTTGCCCGCAGATCCTTCAGCAGAGCCTGCATATCCCCGCGCAGCGGCGCGGTGAACCGCATCCGCTCATTGGTAATCGGGTGCGGAAACCCCAGCACGCACGCGTGCAGCGCCTGCCTCGCAATGAGCACGTTGCCCTTTGCGTCCGCATACGCACGCCCGCCATACATGTCATCGCCCACGATCGGCCAGCCCAGATGCGACAGATGCACGCGGATCTGATGCGTACGTCCCGTCCTCAATTCAAGTTCCACCAGCGAGAAGCCGCCCTCGTTCACGCGATCGGCATTTGAAGCTCGAACCGCCGAAATTCCCGAAGTCTTCCAGCCCTCCGAAACCGCCGGCCCCCCAGCTCTGCCGCTCTGCTGCTCTGCGACTCTGCTGCTCTTCCCATACCGCTCCCTCACGCGGCAGACCGTCACCGACGGCTTCCCCAATTCATCATGCCTCACCACATACTTCTCGCGATACCCCTTCTCGCGCGACGGATGCGGGCCGAGCGGCAAATCAATCACATCGATATCCGGCTCAACAAGCCCGTGCACAAACGCGATGTACCGTTTATCCACCTTCCGGTGCTCGAACGAATGCCCGAGCTTCCAGTGCGCTTCTTCCGTCTTCGCGAAGACGATCACGCCTGATGTATGGCGATCCAGCCGGTGCACCACGCCGGGCCGCGCCAATTCCTTCCCCACGCCCGACAGCGCGCCGCCGAGTTTCGATTTCTCACGCAGGTAGAACGCAAGCGCGTTCACCATCGTCCCGTGGTTATGACTCCGCGCTGGATGCACCAAGATATCCGGCGCCTTGTTAATCACCAGGATGTGCGCATCCTCGTACATCACTTCGAGCGGGATGTCCTCGGGCTGAATCTCCGTGGGCGGCGGGGGCGGCACCACCACTTCCACCACGTCACCCGCATTCAACTTCGTCGAAGCCTTTGGCGGCCGCCCGTTCACCTTCACGCCGCCGTCATCGATCAGCTTCTGCAACTGCGTGCGGCTCATGAACGTGATGCGATCGCACAGATACTTATCCAGCCGCTTGTCGAGATCGCGCAGCAGCTTGAACCGCACGGTCCGGACTTCCGAATCATCTTCACCTTCTTCGCTTTCCGCGATCGCCTTCTCGAGCGCCCGCGCATCCACCCGCCCGCCTGTCTTCACCAGCGGGCCCGCATCCCATTTTTCTTTGCCGCCCGTTTCGATCTCAACGGCCTCGTCGCCGGCTTCCTGCCCGTCATCAGCGCGCGCAACTTCACCCTGGTCGTCCTCGGGCTTTCGAGATGGCTGCTTGCCGCGGCTCATCGTGCATCCGGCCGCAGAACCGTTTACTTCGGAGCCGGTTCAGAAGCCGGGGGCGGCGTCGGGGCCGGCGTCGAAGGCGCTGCCTCGGGCGTTGCTTCTGGTGCTGCCGGTGCCGGTGCAGCGGGGCCGACCGGTCCCAGCAGCGTTGCGCCCGAAGGCGCATCGGGAACTGTCAACGGCATCGCCGGCTGCGCGTCTTCCTTCGTCGGCGGGGGCAACGTTGCCTT
Organism: Phycisphaerales bacterium; assembly: GCA_016793015.1. Lineage (GTDB taxonomy): Bacteria > Planctomycetota > Phycisphaerae > Phycisphaerales > UBA1924 > JAFEBO01. Next base: position 14,335 of record JAEUJD010000211.1, on the reverse strand, counting down.
GGCGGGCAACTTGGCGACGGCCAGCACGCGGGGCAGGCTCTCGATCCGCTTCGAAGCGATCGTCTCGAACTCCGCAAACCCGGGCACGCCAGCCGATGCCGAACGGATCTGCTCGTAGTATTTCTTCGCGTTTTCTGCTTCGCCTCGTGATTCAGCAACGGAGGCAAGACCGAACAGCGCCCCGATGTACAGCGATTCTTTGTTCGCGACGCCCTTGGTCGCGTCCACCACCGTCTGGTAGTGCTCCGCAGCCAGGCTCAAAAACTTCTCGCGATCCTCTGGCGTCATCTCGTCGCTGATGCTCTTGGATGTGCCGTCCGGGTTCACTTCCGCACCCGGCTTCACACCCCGCATGACCGACCGCATGTACGCATCCGCCGCCTTCAGCCGGGCGAGCTCGCCCACGCTGCCGACGCCGTTGAATTCGATCGCCACTTCCTTCAGCGAGTCCGGGCTTGGGTTCTGCACGGCGGCCGCCGCGGCAAGCTGCTCAAACGCGAGCGTCAGGCGCTCTGCCTGGCGACGCGCATACTGCTGGTACAGGTAGTTGCCGCCGACTCCGAGCGCCAGCAGCAACAGCAGAGGCGTGCTCCACTTCGTCACAAAGTCGATGAAATCCTGATTGAGGCGCGCCTCTTCAAGGCCCGCCCGCTCCCGGATCTGAATGTTCTTGCGTGGCTCTTCCATAGTGTGCTCAAGTCCGAATCCCCGGCGCGCCCGGCCGAGAGCCGTTGTCGCGTCAGACCCCGAATGCCGGGTCAGGATTCTAGGGTCCAAACCCTTCGACTTCGCCCTCGTTCCAGAACCGCCACGGACCGGGATCGGCAAGTGCAGACCCCGGAATCAGACGGTCCCGGATCGCGCTCACCAGCCTCGTGATCGTTTCGGGCCGGTGAATACTGACCGCTTCATCCACCCCGCTTGCGGGGCTTCCGAGATCACAGCGCAGGCCAACTCTGAGTACCTCGGTCGCGGTCGGCAGCTTCGCCCCTTCGATCAACCCGGACCGGGCGTCGCAGCACAGCAGCACCATGTCCGCACGCGCCAGCACCTCCCGGGCAATCCTGCCCGCCTCAGCCTCGACCTGCGGCGCCCCGTCGCGCACGCCGGGTGTGTCGACATACCGAACAACCAGCCCTGCCAGGTCGAGCATCACTCCGACATGGTCACGCGTGGTGCCCGGCTCGTCCGCGACGAGAGAGACCGGCCTTCCCGCCAACGCATTCGCCAGCGTGCTCTTGCCGATATTGCTCGCCCCGATCGCAACCACGAGCGGGGGCTTGAGAAGCCGCTGAAGTTGCCGATCGCGTTCGGGCTTGCACGATGCAGACGACTCACGCCAGCGCCTGGGCTGATCAACCAGGAGATCAACCGCCAGCGGGCTCGGTGCCCGCGCGAGCGCTGCGAGCATCGCCGCTTCCAGATCGTCCGCTGCTTCCGGATAAACCCGGCGCGCCGGCACCGTTTCAATCCGTGCAATGCCGCGAGCTTCCAGCGCCCCGCAGAGCGCTCGAACCACCGCGCCGCCCCCGTGGGGCATCAGCGCCGCCATCGTTGCGCTCCACCGCATCACAACGCCCTGATCTACATCGAGCAAGTTGCGCAAGGCAACCTGTCCAACCCCCAAACCGCCGAGGCCAATCGCACCCAGCGTGCGATCCAGTTCCGCCCCATCCGGAGCGACAAGCCCGATCACCCCAAGCGCCCCCACGCCCGCGGGTGATTGCATGCTCCACCCGGCCCCGCTCATTCGTCACCCGATGAATCGTCTTCCCCATCTGCCGCCCCGCCCGGTTCCACCACGCCCCCCATCGCCACGCGGCAGGCTTCCGCCACGCCCATCATCTGGAGGTCCGGCACGACGCGATCCACCAGCGGATCCTCTTCGATCAGCCCCGCATCCCCCCCGGTCGCGATCACCGTGGGAAATGTCCCGAATCGCTCCGCCATTCTTTCTACGGTTTCACGAAGCAGCCCGCACACCGCGTTGCGAACCCCGAGCCTCATCGCGTGCGCCGTGTCCTTCCCGAAAGGTCCGCGCGAGGCATCGGGCACCTCGAACTCCAATTCCGGCAGCGCGCTCGTGGTCGCGTGCATCGCCCGCATCATCGCGCGAACGCCCGGCGCGATCACTCCGCCCTGAAAAGTCCCCTGTCCGTCCACAAAGTCGATGGTGATTGCCGTTCCAATGTCCGCGACGATGCACGCCTCCTTCAGCCTCGCGAACGCGCCCACCGCATCGAGCAGCCGATCCTGTCCGACCGTGGAATCGTCGTCGAGCGCGTGCGTCATCGCGATCTCCACGTCCCGACCGATCACGTACACCGGCGCCTTCGATTCGAGCTCCATTTCCAGTTTGACCGAAACCGGCTTGTTCACGCTCGCGATCACAAAGCCGCTCGCGTTGCTCGATTCCAGCAGCTTCGAGCAGGCCTCCGAGACTTCCTCGTGCAGGACCGATCGCCCCTCCTGCACTTTCCAGTCCGCGATCACCCCGATGCGGGTACGCGTGTTGCCCACACAAAGCGCCACCAGCACGCCCTCGATGCCCATCCTGTCTTCGCCGGTTCCTTCGTTCGCCATTGTTCCAGCGTACGTCACGGAGACCGCCTTAGACTGTTCCGATTCGTGTCCGTACCCGCCTTCTCCCCTGTTCCGCACGGAGTCCGATTGCCCCGCTGCAAAGCCGATCCAAGCATCAAGCGCGTCGAAGTCGGCGGCTTCAAGTTCCCGCTGGGCGTCTACCCGGTCGAGGAAATGACGCCCCGCGCCGGTTACACCGTCCTCTTTGAACCCGCCGACGGTGGCGACGATTCGGACGGCAACGCCGAATGGGAAGAATGGCCGGATCGCTACGTCTTTGACATCGTGGTCCCCGCCGACCGCGTTGAGCCGCTTTGCCGCATGCTCTTCTCGCTCATCCCGGGCCGCATCTACCCCATCCTCGATGTCCTGGGCCAGGATGCCTATCGCGAGATCGACCCTTACATCTCGTACGACCTGCTCGGTGCCGACCGCTTTCTCGAGGTGGTCCGCGAATGCCGCGACCTGTTCTTTGAGGACGGCATGATCGGCTTTGGTGCCATGAGTGAGGACCCGTTTTTCTACGTCTTCGTCGACGAACACAAAATAATCACAGTCCGGGCCCAGCCGGAACTGAAAGAACGCATCGAGAAAATCCTCGCCGCCTTCGACCTCGAAGAGATGAGCGAACCCGCCGGGGCCGATTCCGCCGCCCACGAGCACCGGGGTGTTCTTCTCAGCGACCGATCGCCCGAAGGCCTCCGATTTGACGAAATCGTCGAATCCCTCAAGGACGAGTGGCGGCTCCTCCTCAACGTCGACAGCGAGAAAAACGTCGACGAAGACGGCAAAGAGCTGGGCGTCACCGCTTGGCGCATCGTCGTCCGCTTTGATCCCGAAGACGAAATCGCCTCGTCCTATGTGGAGGTCGCCCTCGCCGCGACGAACCTGCGGGAAGCCGAAGAAACCGCAGTGGATGCCGCCGCCCGCCTTCTGGCCGACGTCAACCCGGATACCCACCAACCGGCAATCGTGCTTGCGGATCGCCTGAGCCGCGAACAACTGGCCGATCTGCTGAAATCAGCCGCGACCAAGCGCCGTCCACGCCTCAAGCGGACAAAGGAACGAAACAGCGACCCCCTGGACCCCTTTGTTCCTGATCCGGCACCGCCGGAAACGGGTGAGCTCAAGCCGGGCGAGATCTGGCTCGCCAGAACCCTAAGTTGAGCACTGACAAGAACTAACACGGAGAATCTCCGTCGAAGGCTCGCACCACCGTCCGCATCCAAAGAACCGCCTTGCATCGCCGGGCCTTCCTTTGTATCTTGTCGCCGGATTCGGAATTCCCACAACCGGACGGTCCGATTGAGCGAATTTGGAATCACGTCGCGGAACGGCCTCTGGCAGCGGACGTAGGCCAGCGACATCATCTCGAAGCGCAACCATCGGCAAGGGCCGATGAATGGTCCGTTGCAAAGCGGCCCTCAGCGACCAAGGAGATGCGTCGGCAAACGCCGGACATACGCCAAGCGTGGGTTGGTCCAGATGGTCGGGTGTGAACCGGTCGGGCAAGCGCTCGTCGGCTCGTGGGGTTGAAGGCTCGGGGACCTTGTTGGCTGTGAGGGAAGTCGGGGTGGGGACGGGCGTGGGGGTCGTGGGGTTCGATCGGTACTCCGTGCGAACACGGAGCCGGGTCGAAGGAGTGCTTCTGGCCAGGTGCCGACCGGAGTCGCGCACGCGGCCGGAGGCGGGAAACGCGCCCGCGGAGTTGCTACATTCCGCACCCGGAAAACGCGCCAAATCGCGCCGGGACCAATGGATTCGGAGCAGTCGAATGAGAAGCACACGCATCGGCCTGATCGTTTCTACATCCGTCCTTGCCGCGATTTCCGGCACAACAGCCAACGTCGCGCAGGCCGCACCGGCGCAGCCGAATTCAATCGAGCCCGCAGCAGCGCTCAACGCCGCGACGCGAGAACTCAGCTCGGGCAGCCCCGTTCGCGCCCGCGAAATGCTTCTCGCTCTCTCCTCGCTCAACATGAGCGAGTCGGAGAGGACCCGCACCATCGAACTCCTTCAGCAGTCGGACGACAAGGTCCGCGCGATGGAACCACGCCTCGTCAATCTGCAGCGCGCCAAGCTCGCGCTCGATCGCGATGATCTCGCGACCGCCGAACGCCTCGCCACCGGCGTCTCCAAGGGCGCGAACGACGGCACCAAGGCCGGCGCCGATGCCCTCCTCAAGCAGATCAAGGTCCGTCGCTCCGAACTCGGCTCCGGGATCGACGCCAAGCTCGCCGACGCATCGACCGCTCTCAACGCCCGCGAGTACGCCCGCTGCAAGGGAATGCTCCAGACGGTCTCCCAGTGGGGCGTTGAACTCTCGCCCGTCCAGCGCGATGCGCTCGACCTGATGCAGGGCAAGATCGTCGCCATCGAGCAGGAAAAGGGCCGCCCCTTCAAGGCCGACGATGGCTCCGCCGCGACCATCCTCGCTGCCGGCATGCTCGCCGATCCGGGCGTGATCGAACGCCGCAGCCCCGAGCCCGAGCAGAACTCGCAGCAGGTCGCTCCCGCGACGCTCGCCTCCGCCAACTCCTCGACGCATGCGGATCCGGAGCCCGCCCAGGTTCCGCCCGCGGCCGCGCCCGCTCCCGTCATGGCGGTTTCGAACGAAGACCCGGTCGTCGCCGCCCGCAAGATCGAGGCCACCAGCCTCCTTTCCGAAGCCGACCAGGCCTTCAACGACAGCAAGTACAACGAGGCCCAGGCCAAGTACAGCCGCCTCCGCACGCAGTTCCGCGAGTTCCTCACGCCCGAACAGGCAAAGACCGTTGAGGATCGTCTCGCAGAGTCGAAGCTCCGCCTCCGCGGCACAACCAACGATTCGCGCGATCTCAGCGGCTTCGTCGAACAGACCAACGTCGCCCGCCAGCAGGCCGAAGCAGAATTCAACAACCAGCTCACCCAGGCCGCCGACTCGCTCAAGTCCGGCGACGTGATCCGCGCCCGCGATTCCGCCGCCCGCGCCCGCCTCATCCTGAACTCCAATCGCGAGCGCTTCGCCGAGACCGAGTTCCAGTCGATGCAGGGGAAGGTTTCTGCTTTCCTCAAGGACGTCGATACCAAGGAGCAGGAGCTCGCTGCGACTCAGGCCCAGAAGACCGGCGCCGAGCGCCAGGCAGAGGCCAAGCGCGTTGCCGATCAGGGCGCGAGCGAACGCAACCGCAAGGTCCGCGAGGCGATCGACCGCGTCCGCGCACTTCAGATCGAGATGAAGTACGAAGAGGCGCTCCAGGTCGTTGACCAGATCCTCTTCCTTGATCCGATCAACCCCACCGGCCTGCTCCTCCGCGACGTGCTCACGAGCGCCAAGATCTACAAGCAGTGGTACGAGACCAACACCAAGCGCAACACGCTCATGGCCGAGCAAGCGCTGGAATCACAGACGGCAACGCTGCCGAACAAGGGCATCATCGACTACCCGACCGACTGGCCCGAGATCATCAAAGACCGTGGCGAACCGGTCACCCTCGCCGAGTCGGTTGAAACCCGCATCACGCTCTCGACGCTTGCCAACACCCGTCGCCCGGTCGACTTCACCGAAACCCCGCTCGAAAAGGCCGTTGACTGGGTCGCCAAGACCGGCAGCGTGAAGATGGATGTCGACTGGCCGTCGCTGGAGAAGATCGGCATCAACAAGGACACGCCGGTCACCGTCAACCTCTCCACGATCCGCCTCGATCACCTGCTCGACCTGATCGTCAGCAAGGTCAGCCCCGACCCCACCAGCTCCGCGGCATGGGAAGTCCAGGACGGCGTCCTCCGTTTCGCCTCCGCCGAAGCGATCAACAAGAGCACGCTGATGGTCATCTACGACATCCGCGATCTGCTGATCGAAGTGCCCGATTACAACAACGTGCCCCAGTTCGATCTCAACAGCGCCCTGCAATCCTCTGGCGGCGGCGGCAGCGGCAGCAGCCCCTTCAGCGGCGGCCAGCAGCAGCAGCAAGGCCCCCAGCGGACCCAGGAAGAACGCACCGACGAACTCGTGCGCATCCTCACCGAGCAGGTCGACCCCGACAACTGGCGTGAAAACGGCGGTGCCGTCGGATTCGTCAGCCGTTTCAAGGGCAACCTGCTCATCACCAATACGCCCAAGAACCACCGGGCCATCGGCTCGCTCCTCCGCCGGCTCCGCGAGATCCGCGCGATGCAGGTCAACTCCGAATCCCGCTTCCTGCTCGTCGCCCAGGACTTCTTCGAGCAGATCGGTTTCGATATCGATGTCTATCTGAACAACGACAACCTGAACCTCAACGGCCGAACCGGAAGCCTGCAGCAGTCGGGCAACCTTTTCGTCGATCCGCAGGGAGTCCGGAGCACCATCAACCCCACGCTGCGAGCATCCGACTTCTTCGATCCGCAGACAGGTGCTCCGCTCCGAAACTTCAACAGCCAGCCAACGCCGAACATCTCCAACCTCAACTCCGACGGAACGTTCACGATCGGGAACACGCCCGTCAACACTTCCGTCAACTCAAACACCGGCTTCGGTCCCGTCGGGATGACCTCGAACTCGCTCGGAATCGTCAGCGCCCTCACCACCGCGCCGTTCGCAGCAGAAGTGGCTGCCGCCGGCCGAGCCTTCGCCGTCGCCGGCACCTTCCTGGATGACGTCCAGGTCGACTTCCTCATCGAGGCAACGCAGGCCGATCGGCGGAACGTCAGCCTTCAGGCTCCGCGTCTGACCACCACCAACGGTCAGCAGGCGAATATCCAGATCACCAACCAGCTCACCTACATCTCGGGCCTCACCCCGATCACCAACCAGAGCGCCGTCGCCTTCCAGCCCATCACATCGACGCTCAATACCGGTGTGCTCATGCTGGTTCGAGGCACGATCTCGGCCGATCGCCGCTACGTCACGACCGACATCACCACCCAGATTTCTCAGCTCGTCCGCTTCCGAACGGGCCTGACCTTTGCCGCCGTCGCCGGTGGCGGCCTGAACGGTGGCGGCTCGACCGCGATTCCCTCGGGCGAGTTCCAGCTGCCCGAAGTCCAGGTCAGCAGCGTCTCCACCACCGTCACCATCCCCGACCAGGGAACGATCCTGCTGGGTGGCCAGCGCATCGTCACCGAGCAGGAAGTTGAATCGGGCGTGCCCGTCCTCTCCAAGATCCCGGTGCTCAACCGCTTCTTCTCGAACCGGACCGAATCCAAGAGCGAGCAGACCCTGCTGATCCTGTACAAGCCCACGATCCTGATCCAGAGCGAACAGGAGAACAAGGCCCACCCGGGGCTCATCGATTCGCTCGATGCCGGCCTGGGCAGCTGATCGCAGAAAAGAATCCAAACTCCTCTCGCCCCGGCCCCGATGGACCGGGGCGTTTTCTTTCCGGTCCTCGGGCATGTCCGTACTATCATCCCCACCACTCGTGTGCGCCTTCCTCGTTCGGAAGACGGCACGGGACAGGAGCACGAGCGTTATGCCATCCGCCGACTCCCGCCTCCGAGTCCGAAAGCAGGACGCCGTCGTCCAGGTCGAGTTCATCGACCGCAACATTCTCGACGAAGCCAACATCCAGCTCATCAGCGACGAAATCTCCCGGCTCATCGATCAGGAAGCCGCGCCCAAGCTGCTTATCAGCTTCGCAAACGTCGATCACCTCTCTTCCGCTGCGCTCGGTGCCCTGATCACGATCAACAACAAGGTCCGCAACAAGAGCGGGCAGCTCCGTCTCGCCAGCATCGACCCGCAGATTTATGAGGTCTTTGTCATCACCCGCCTGAACAAACTCTTCCAGATTCACGAGTCGCCGGAAGACGCGCTCAAGAGTTTTGCCTGAACCTTTCCCAGGCTTCTGCTCGCGCTCCTTTCAACGCGAACCACTCGATGAGCAACCCGCGGCCAAGCAACCCGCCCGAGCCACCCATGAAGGGGACGATTGTCGTCCGCCACAACCGCGCCGAGGTTGAAGGGATTCAGAACGCGCTCGACGCCGCCATGTCCGCCGCGGGCTTTACCAAGGCCTCTCTCTTCGCCGTGCGTCTGGCATTCCAGGAGGCCATCGCAAACGCCTTCAACCACGGGCACAAGACCCTGCCCCACGACACTCCCGCGACCGTGGAGTACCTCGTGACGCCCCACGAGGTTGTCATCGCGATCGAAGATCAGGGACCCGGCTTCCAGAGCGAAACCGTCGCCGACTGCACCCTTGACGAGAATCTCGAGATCCCCCGGGGCCGTGGCGTGATGCTGATCCGCAACTACATGACCGATGTCCGCTACAACGCCAAGGGAAATCGGATCGAGATGAGCTACCGCCGGCCCCCGGCCGCGAGTTGAAGCTCCCACCTAATATGAGACTGATTCTCAGCCTTTCCGCGCTATTTCGCGGACGGACCGTATCGCCTTGATTTCAGGGGCCGTCAAAGGAACTGCCATGCCCGACCTCACAACCCCCAAGCTCCCCATCTACCTCGATCACGCCGCCACCACTCCCTGTGACCCGCGGGTCGTCGAGGCCATGCTCCCGTACTTCACCTCGATCTTCGGCAACCCCGGTTCGCGCAACCACCGATTCGGGTGGGAGGCCGAGGAGGGCGTCGACAAGGCCCGTCGCCAGGTCGCGGCATTGATCAAGTCCGACGAGAAGGAGGTGATCTTCACCTCGGGCGCGACCGAGAGCAACAACCTCGCCATCCGCGGGGCCGCGATCATGTACGAGAAGGCGCCCGAAGGCTCCGGCAAGTCCAGGGGCCACATCATCTCGTGCGCGATCGAACACAAGGCCGTGCTCGATCCGTGCAAGCGCCTCCAGAAGGAAGGCTTCGAGGTCACGTTCCTCGACCCCCCCAAAGACGGGATTGTGACGGCGGAGATGGTCAAGGCCGCCCTGCGCGACGACACCGTGCTCGTGACGCTGATGTACGCGAACAACGAGATCGGCACGATCAACGAGATCGCGCAGATCGGCGAACTCTGCAAGTCGCGCGACGTGATCTTCCACACCGACGCCACCCAGTGGGTCGGAAAGATGCCGACGGATGTCTACGCCGACAACGTGGACCTGATGAGCTTTTCCAGCCACAAGATCTACGGACCCAAGGGCGTTGGCGGACTGTTTGTGCGGCGCAAGCGTCCGCGCGTCCGCCTCACTCCGCTCGTGGACGGGGGTGGCCAGGAACGCGGCTTCCGCTCGGGCACGCTCAACGTCACCGGCATTGTCGGCCTTGGAAAGGCCTGCGAGATCGCCGGCCAGGAAATGGCGGCCGACGCCATCCGCCTGGGCAAGCTCCGCAAAAAGCTCGAAGACTCGATCACCTCGCGTCTCGACACCTGCCAGATCAACGGCCATCGCGAGAAGCGCCTGCCCCACATCACCAACATCTCGTTCGGCTTTGTCGAGGGCGAGAGCCTGATGATGGCCATCAAGGAAATCGCGTGCTCCTCGGGCTCCGCCTGCACCAGCGCGAGCCTCGAACCAAGCTACGTGCTGAAGAACATCGGCGTCGGCGACGACCTCGCCCACTCCAGCCTCCGCCTCAGCCTGGGACGCTGGACCACCGAGCAGGAAATCGATTACTCGATCGAGAAGATCGTCACGGCGGTGAAGAAACTCCGTGATCTGTCTCCCCTCTACGACATGCACAAGGAAGGCATCGACCTCTCGAAGGTGGAGTGGGCGCATCACTAGGAAAGTGCCAAATGGCCAAAGCGCCAAATGGCCAAATTTCAGCGAATACAATCCATTTGGCCCTTTGGCCATTTGAAAGTTTGGAGCTTTTCCATGGCATACGGACCCAAAATCATCGATCACTACGAGAACCCGCGCAACGTCGGTTCTTTCGGAACTCAGGCGGAGATCAAGCAGCGCAAGGACGTCGGGGTTGGCCTCGTCGGCGCCCCCGAGTGCGGCGACGTGATGCAGCTCCAAATCAAGGTCGGCAAGGATGGCGTGATCGAGGATGCCAAGTTCAAGACCTTTGGCTGCGGCAGCGCGATCGCCAGTTCGTCGCTCGCCACCGAGTGGCTCAAGGGCCGCAAGCTCGATGATGCCGCGGCGATCAAGAACACGATGATCGTCGAGGAATTGAGCCTGCCCCCGGTGAAGATCCACTGCTCAGTGCTCGCGGAAGACGCGATCCATGCCGCGATCGAGGACTACAAGGCCAAGAACGGCATCGCGACAACCGCCTCGGACCACGCCGCGGCCAAGGCCTGAATCCACCGGGCGGCCGAATTTCGCAAGGGGCAGGGCGGATCATGACAAAAACGAAGCGGGGACCGGCGAACCGGTCCCCGCTTTTTCATGTGTTCGAATCGATCAGATTCAGCGACGACGGCGGCCGGCAGCGAAGCCAGCGATGCCGAGGAGCGCGAAAGCCGAAGGAGCGGGGACGTCGAGCACTTCGATCGAAAGCGTGCCCGAGATCCAGATGCCATCCCAATCGCTCGGGAAATCATCGAAGCCTTCGAAGAACTCGAGGCGGAGGAGGCCGTCAGCGCCGAGCGAGAAGTCGAGACCCAGGCCAACCAGGTCGATCAGGCCGCCGCTCGAGTAGGAACCGGTGCCCGAGAAGTCATCGCCGTTGCCGGGGGCAAGGAACACGCCGGCAGCCTGCGAGCTGTCCTCGAAGGCAACGGTCAGTTCGGAAAGCCACGAGGGCGCATCGGCGTAAAGCGTCACGTCCCAGCCGATCGACACGACCTGGCCGTTCGCGATGGCCGTATTGATGGTCTGAACGACGTTCAGCGGGCTGCCGTACGGATCGTTGCTGTCAACGTTGTTCAGGGTGACGTTGAAAATCGCGGCGTTCGCTGCGGACGCTGCCACAGCAAGGCCTGCAAAGGCTGCCAAAAACTTCTTCATCTCTCTCTCCTTCTTCTCTCAAAACTCGCGAATCACCGGCGGCGGAAAACGCCGGGCAACGAGGAAACAACCCCCGAGCGACTGAAATATACCCGAAAGGGGGTCAACGCCCCCCTAAATTTGGTCTAATCTGAACGGAATCTGCAAATACGTTTGCACCCTCGCGAATTATGGTCTCGTTTGGGTTGTTTCTGTTGAAAAACCCCGCCCGGCGCTTGGAATGGGCAAAATCCAAGCGACCGGACTTATCGGTGCCAAACCAGCACGAACGGTCCGCTTCAAGGAGCAGCCTCCAAGTGGGGTGGTGGGCCGTCTCTTTCATCTTGGAGTCTGGAAGAGAACGTACCCGCTCCCGCCCGCGTATATTCCAAAGTCCAAACCGACCCCTTTACGGAGCGCCCAGTGAGCACCGAAACGACGAATTCAGACACAGTCTCAACCCAGGCCCCGGTGATCCTCTCCCCGACCGCCGCCCGGGAGGTGGGGACCATCATCCAGCAGCAGGAACTCGATCCTGCCAAGGTCTGCTTGCGGGTGGGCGTCAAGGGTGGCGGATGCTCGGGCTTCAGCTACATCCTCGACCTGACGGAAACGCGAAAGGAAACGGACGAAATGTTCGAGCAGCACGGGGTGCGCATCATCTGCGATCCCAAGAGTTTGCTGTATCTTTCGGGCGTGACGATCGACTTCAAGGACGAGATCATGGGCCGCGGGTTTGTGTTCCAGAACCCCAACGCGACCAGCACGTGCGGGTGCGGGTCGAGTTTCTCGGCATAAGAGTGGCCGGAGGGCGATCTCGCGTCGCGAACGGCATTGGGCCTTGTCAGGCTGCCGCGTTTCCGGTAAACTAGGGTCGCAAGCCGGTTTCTGGCAATGGTTTGGAGACGGCCTGCGGCGTGGGAACTGTGTTCGGCCCGCTCTGATCCCGATTCGCCCGCTTCCTCCCGAAACGGGCGGAACGGGCGGCAGGAAGGGCTGCGCCCGGCTCCCAGACCTCGGCGTTCGCAAGGACTTCGCGATGAGCCAGGCCTCGATGGGCTATGAAACGACTCAGGGCTATGCGCCCCCGATGGTGACGCAATTCAGCGTCTTCCTGACCAACAAGGTCGGCAAGCTGTTTGATCTCGTTGAGGCGTTCGACGGCTCGGTGTGCGCGATTTGCGCGCTCTCGGTGCACGAGGCGACCGACCACGCGGTTGTGCGACTGATCACCAACAACGCCGACTGCGCCCGCAAGGTGCTGCACGACGAGAAGCTGCCGTTCTCGGAGAAAGATGTTCTGGTGGTCGAGCTTTCCCGGGGCCACACGCTGGCGAGCATGTGCCTTTGCCTGCTGGGCGCCGAACTGTTCATCCAGTTTGCCTACCCGCTGATGCTCCGCCCCAACGGCACCCCCACCATTGCGCTGGCGGTCGATGACCCGACGCTGGCGGGACAGATCCTGCGGCGGAAAGAGTTCCGTATCTTCGGCGAGTGCGATCTGCCCGCGAGCCAGGATGCGAACGACCATTAGCGCCGGGGCGACGGCGCTCGATAGGCTCGAAACATGATCGCTCTTGTTCAACGCTGTCTTCACGCTTCGGTTCAGGTCGACGGCGAGATCGTTGGTGAAATCGGGCCGGGCATTGCGGTGTTCGTCGGATTCCAAGCCGGGGATGCCCCGGAGCTCGACGCCAAGCTGGTCGCCAAGCTCGCCTCACTCCGCATCTTCGCGGACGAAGCAGGAAAGATGAATCGCAACGTCGTCGAGACCGGCGGGAACATCCTGCTCATTCCAAACTTCACGCTCGCGGCCGACACATCCGGCGGCAATCGGCCGAGTTTCACCGGCGCGATGGCGCCCACCGAGGCCAAGTCACGATTCGATCAGCTCGCGGCACGCTTTCGGCCGCAACTGGGCAACGTGCAGGCGGGCCGCTTCGGCGCGGACATGAAAGTAAACGTACTGAACGATGGGCCGATCAGTTTGATTCTGAAACTGCCGTAAAGCTCAGTCGATGCCCTGTGCCGCGAGCCAGCGTTCGGCGTCGAGCGCGGCCTGGCAGCCCATGCCTGCCGCGGTGACGGCCTGCCGGTACGCGCTATCGGCCACGTCGCCGGCGGCGAAGACTCCCTCGATGTTGGTGTAGCTGTTGCGCTGCTTGAGCGCGACGTAGCCGCTCGAATCGAGTTCGATGCCGCTGTCTTTGAGGAACTTGGTTGCGGGGGTATGGCCGATGGCGATGAAGAGGCCTTTGACGTCGAGCGTCGAGATTTCGCCGGTGACGGTGTCCTTGAGCTTGACACCGGTGATCTTGTCATCGCCGAGGACGTCTTCGACGCCCTTGTTCCACAGCACCTTGGCGTTGTGGCGGTCGAGGAATCGCTTCTGCATGACCTTGGAAGCGCGGAGCGAATCGCGACGATGGATAACGTACACCGTTGAAGCAAACTTGGTGAGGTAGGTTGCCTCTTCCATCGCGGTGTCGCCTCCGCCGACGACGGCGAGGGGCTGGCCACGGAAAACGGGGAGAGCACCGTCGCAGACAGCGCAGGCCGAGACGCCTCCGCCGATGGTGGCGAGACGCATTTCGTTTTTAAGACCGAGCCAATTGGCGACAGCGCCGGTCGCGATAATCACGCTGTGGGTTTTCACAACGTCGCCGTTTGCGACGTGCAGTTCGAAGGGGCGCCTTGAGAAGTCGCAGCGGACGATGTCCTCGCCCACGACGCGTGTGCCGAAGTGCTCGGCCTGCTGCTGGAAGAGCGACATCATCTCCGGGCCCGCGACACCCTTCGGGAAGCCGGGGTAGTTCTCGACGTCGGTGGTGAGCATGAGCTGCCCTCCGGGGAGAATCGGCCCCGGATCGTTTTTGGGAATGCCGACGTACACCAGCGGCTCGAGCTGCGCTCGTGCCGCGTAGATGGCGGCCGTCCAGCCTGCCGGCCCGCTA
>JAEUJD010000177.1 GCA_016793015.1 Phycisphaerales bacterium | reverse complement strand
GTCGGAGGGTGTGGGAAGATTTTGGAGTAGGTCGGGTACGAACGGGCTTCGCTCCGCCGCCGGCACCGCGGAACCACAGCGCACGATGAGGGGAGCTTTCGCCCGCGATCACGCGAAGTTGGTCGAGCGGTACACTCGGACCACGGGCGGTTCCCGGAGCAGGCCGCGCCATTCCGCCAGCAGCGCCTTCATGTGCTCGTCCTCGGCGACCCGGCGCTGGTCGAGTTCAAACGCGGATTCGTCCACGTACTCAACGCGCTCGATGTACCGGCCGGGCCGTTGATCGTCTCGGAGAAGTGTGACCCGGATGCCGCCTGGTTCCTCGTAGGAAGGCACCGCCCTCCGCAGGAACGCCGAGAAGTCAGCGAGCCGCTGCTCCGAGATGCCGATCTCAAGGTCCAGCACGACACGGGCGCTATCCATACGGCGAGGGTAGTAGGATCGCCCACTGAGCGATGAGTAGGGTTCCTAACACCGCGGGCGGTTCATTCATCGGCGAACGCTCCGCCGGCGATGCCCACGCCGAGAGAGCAGATGGCCATCCAGAGCTCCCAGGGCACCTATGAGCAGTAGCCCACGGGCTTGTGCCGGAACGCGATGCGCTGGTAGATACCCATGGCACCCAAGCCGAGGCACGCGGCCCAGAGAAGCCAGTGTGCGCCGGTCCCTCGTGGCGGCTCAGAAGCCGCCATTCTGGTGCAGCACGAGGGGGTCGTTGGAGCACCATAAGTGCCTGACGATCCGGTGGCTGTTGCTCAGGGCTTAATCGCCGCGGCCTCGATGGCGGCGAGAAGCACCGTTTGCGCCGCCGGCGAGAGACGAGACCAGTTCTCGATGATTCGAGATAGATCACTGGTCGTATGGGAGATGTCAGTGCTGGGAATACTGCTGGGGGTACTTGGAAACACTGTGTTTTCTGCGGTGTTTTTGCGGTGTGCATTCATGTTCCCAAGCTGAATGTCGCCGGTTCGATCCCGGTCGCCCGCTTTTTCTCCAACCGATGGCGCGCCGTGCCGCTGGCGGTTTCTCACAGAAACTAGCGAATGCGAAAATACTCGCGGCTGATTTCGACGGTGCTCGAATTCGAGCCTCGTCGGCTACGCCTTGGCGCCGAAAATCGCGCCAACCCCCGCCGTCAGGCCCATCGCGAGCGCGCCCCAGAAGGTCACACGGGCTGTCGCTCGCCAGACTGGCGAGCCGCCCGCGCGGGCCGCAATCGCACCCAGTGCCGCAAGGAATATCAGGGACGCTCCCCCGACACCAAAGACCAGCGCGGGTTTGGGCAAAACGAGCACCAGTAACAGAGGGAGCGCGGCCCCGACTGTAAAAGTCCCCGCCGATGCGAATGCCGCCTGTACCGGGCGAGCCGCCAGCTCTTCGGTAATACCCAGTTCATCGCGCGCGTGGGCCGTGAGAGCATCCTTCGCCATCAACTGCGTGGCAACCTGACTCGCAAGCGCCTCGTCAAGCCCGCGCTTCACATAGATCGCGGCGAGTTCGGCGTGCTCGCTCTCGGGCTGCGTCGCCAGCTCCTGGCGCTCGCGTGCAAGGTCGGCATCTTCGGTGTCGGCCTGCGAACTGACGGAGACGTACTCCCCTGCGGCCATCGACATCGCACCGGCAACCAGACCGGCAAGCCCCGCGACGATGATTCCACTTCGCGAGGTGTCTGCCGCCGCGACCCCGACGATCAGGCTCGCAGTCGAAACGATGCCGTCGTTGGCACCCAGGACTGCGGCTCGGAGCCAGCCGATGCGGTGGGATCGGTGGGATTCGGCGTGTCGCATGACAGGTTCTATGCCGCAAGTCGAACGGTTGCGCGGGCGTCGAGCCGAGCCTCGAATTCGGCTGAATTCATGAAACGACGTCCGCGGCTCGCCCACGAGATAGGCGCCAGCCGTTCAGCATTGTCCGGTGTGCAAGCGATACCTTGAAACCCCGCGCCCCAGACTCGACAATCACCAGACGATTTGCGTTTGCTAGGATCGCGTCCTATGAGCGACTTGCCCACCGTGTATCTCGCTCGTCACGGCGAGACGGCGTGGAGTCTGAGCGGCCAACACACAGGTTTGACGGACCTCCCGCTCACGCCCCGGGGCGAGGATGCTGCACGGGCGCTTGGGGAACGGCTCAAGGGCCTCTCCTTCGACAAAGTGTTCACGAGTCCGCTTCAGCGTGCCGCGACGACCTGCCGCCTTGCGGGGTTTGGCGCAATCGCGGAAATAGAGCCAGATCTGGTCGAGTGGGACTACGGCGAATACGAGGGGCTCAAGTCCGCCGAGATTCGCGTGCGAAAGCCGGATTGGAATCTGTTTCGCGATGGGTGCACCGGTGGCGAAAGCCCGGCGGCGATCGCTGCTCGGGCTGATCGGGTGGTCGAGCGGGTTCGTGAAATCGCCGGGCCGGTCCTGCTCTTCTCAAGCGGCCACATCCTGCGGGTGCTTGCTTGCCGTTGGCTCGGGGCCGACATCGACCCCACCGCCGGATACCTGCTTCTGGGCACGGCGAGCGTCAGCATCCTGAGTTATGAGCACGACTTGCAGCACCCGGCCATTTCGCTCTGGAACGACACGCGGCATGTCGCAAAATAGTCGATCGCTCGAAACGAGCCGCGGGGCTTTGCGTCCAAAACGAGTGCAAAGCCCGCCCGCCCCACCCGTCCCGGGCGCGGTAAGCTCCTGCGGGCGAACCATCGAACGCACGGAGGATTTTCATGAACGCCACGGCCAAGCTTCGGGATGTCGGGCAGAGCATCTGGCTCGACAACATCACACGCGACCTGCTCAAGAGCGGCACGCTCGCCAAGTACATCAGCGAATGGTCGGTCACGGGCCTGACCTCGAACCCGACCATCTTTGAGCACGCGTTCAAGAACAGTTCGCTCTACGACGACTCGATCCAGAAGAAGGTGCGCGAAGGCAAGTCCGACGAGCCGCTCTTCTTTGATCTTGCGATCGAAGATCTGACCGCCGCGGCAGACTTGTTCAAGCCCATCTACGACAAGACCAACGGCCTGGACGGATTCGTCTCGTTGGAAGTCTCGCCGAAGCTGGCGTTCGATACTGCCGGAACGATCGCCGCCGCGAAGATGTTGCACGCCAAGGCCAACCGCCCAAACCTGTACATCAAGATCCCGGGTACCAAAGAAGGCCTGCCCGCGATCGAAGAGGCGATTTTCGCGGGCGTGCCCGTGAATGTGACGCTTCTCTTCTCGCGTGAGCAGTACGTTGCCGCGGCACAGGCCTATCAACGCGGCATCGAACGCCGCATCAAGGCGGGCCTGAACCCGCGTGTTGAATCCGTCGCTTCCGTCTTCATCAGCCGCTGGGATGGTGCCGTCGCGGGTAAGGTCCCCGCGGAGTTGAACAACAAGCTCGGCCTCGCGATGGGCCTGCGTATCTACAAGGCGTACCGCGACCTGCTCGACTCGCAGGCCTGGCAGCGCATGTGTAATTACGGCGCGCGACCGCAGCGGCTTCTCTGGGCCAGCACCGGAACGAAGGACCCGAAGGCGTCCGACATCCTCTACATCAGGGGACTTGCGTCGCCCTTCACCGTCAACACGATGCCCGAGGCGACGCTCAAGGCCTTCGCCGACCACGGCGAAGTCGGCGAGCCCATTCCCGCGAATGGCGGCAACGGCGAAGATGTTCTGGCCCAGTTCACCAAGGCCGGCGTCGATCTCGATCAGCTCGCGACCAAGCTGCAGACCGATGGCGCCGCGTCGTTCGTCAAGAGCTGGGAATCGCTGATGGGCGGCCTCGCAGAAAAGGTCCGGGGCGGCAAGGCTCCGGCCGGAGTCGCCTGAAGCCACAATTTCATTCAAAGCAAGCCAACGCCCATTTCCGGGAGTGATCGATGCCTCCAGTTCAAGACCTGACCTCAACGCCCGCCTGGCGAGAGCTCGGTGACCACTACGCCAAGGTCCGCGACTCGCACCTTCGCCAGCTCTTCGCGCAAGACCCGCAGCGCGGAACGAAGATGACGGCCGAAGGTGCCGGCCTCTTCCTCGATTACTCCAAGAACCGAATCCACGACGACACGCTCGGGCTGCTCATCAAGCTCGCGGATGAGGGCGGGCTTCGCGCCAAGATCGACGCGATGTTCCGGGGCGACAAGATCAACGTCACCGAGAATCGGGCGGTGCTGCACACGGCCCTCCGGGCCCCGCGAAACGCCACGATCATGGTCGATGGCGAGAACGTCGTGCCGCAGGTCCACGCGGTGCTCGACAAGATGAGCGCGTTCTGTGATCGGGTGCGCAAGGGCGAGTGGAAAGGCCACACCGGCAAACGCATCAGGAACATCGTCAACGTCGGCATCGGGGGCTCGGACCTCGGCCCGGTGATGGCGTACGAGGCGCTGCGCCATTACACCGATCGGAGCATGACGTTCCGGTTCGTGTCGAACGTGGACGGCATCGACTTTGTCGAAGCCACGCGCGATCTCGACCCGGCCGAAACGCTCTTCATCATCTCATCGAAGACGTTCACAACGCTCGAGACGATGACGAACGCCCAGAGCGCACGCGACTGGCTTCTGAAAGGCCTCGGCGGGGATGCAAAGGCAGTTGCCAAGCACTTCGTGGCGGTTTCAACCAACGCCAAGAAGGTCTCCGAGTTCGGCATCGACACCGCAAACATGTTCGAGTTCTGGGATTGGGTCGGCGGCCGCTACTCCATGGACTCGGCGATCGGCCTCTCCACGATGCTCGCCGTCGGCCCCGCCGGCTTCCGCGAGATGCTCGACGGTTTCCACACGATGGACGAGCACTTCCGCACGACGCCGTTTGCAAAGAACCTGCCGGTCATCATGGGCCTGCTTGCGCTCTGGTACTCCGATTTCTTCAAGGCCGAGACGATCGCGGTGTTGCCGTACGAACAGTATCTGAAGCGATTCCCCGCCTATCTCCAGCAGCTGACGATGGAGAGCAACGGGAAGCACGTCACGCTCGAAGGCAAGACAGTCGACTACCTCACCGGCGCGATCTACTGGGGCGAACCAGGCACCAATGGCCAGCACTCTTTCTATCAGATGATCCACCAGGGGACGCGGCTGATCCCCTGCGACTTCATCGCCTTCAATCACGCTCTCACGCCGCTGGGCCGGCATCACGACATCCTGATCGCCAACGTGCTTGCGCAGGCCGAGGCGCTCGCGTTCGGCAAGACCGCCGACGAGGTTCGCAAGGAGGGCACAGCCGAAGCGCTCGTCCCCGCCCGCGTCTTCGAGGGCAACCGCCCTTCCAACGTGCTCTTTGCAAACAAGTTGACCCCGGGCGTGCTCGGCGCGCTTGTCGCCCTCTATGAACACAGCGTGTTCGTGCAGGGCGCGATCTGGAACATCGACAGCTTCGATCAATGGGGCGTGGAGCTTGGCAAGGCCCTGGCACAGAAGATCATCCCGGAACTCGAAGCGCCGAGCGAGCCGCACCTGACACACGACAGCTCCACAACAAACCTGATTCGCCGCTACCGCGCAGGCCGAAGCTGAACAAGAGGTGCGCATGCTCATCGGGATCGCGGCAGATCACGGCGGCTTCGAGCTCAAACGCGAACTCGCCGCACGCCTCGAGAAGGCCGGGCACACAGTCACCGACTTCGGCGACGACCGCAGCGATCCCGCCGACGACTACCCCGACTACGTCATCCCGCTTTCCCGCGCCGTCGCCTCCGGGGCCGTGGAACGCGGAATCGCCATCTGCGGCAGCGGGGTCGGCGCATCCATCTGCGCGAACAAAGTCCCGGGCGTCCGTGCCTCGCTCATTCACGATCACTTTTCCGCCCGGCAGGGCGTCGAAGACGATCACATGAACATGATCTGCCTGGGTGGCCGCACCACCGGAGTCGAAAACGCATGGGATGTCGTACAGACATTCCTTGCGGCGCAGTACAGCCGCGAGGAGCGACACCTGAGGCGGCTTTCCAAGGTCGATGCGATTTCGCCGCGCGTCGGCTAAGCGACACCGTTACCGCGTCGGTACCTCGTTGTCAAAATCGTCTTCATCCAGCGGATCCGCTGCGCCGGCCGGACAGATGTTCTCGCGCTCGATGAACCGCACACACGCATTCCAGCGCAGCACTGCATCGTCGTTCGCGGAGCTCGCGACCATGTCCGCCTTGTCAAAGTACTCCATCGCCGAACGCAGCAGGCCGAAGACCGTTTCGGTCGGATAGCCCGAGTCAAAGAGCGCCTTGGCCCACCGCTCCTCGATCATTCCCCGGTAGTACAAACGCTCGAACTCGCCCTTGAGCCTGCCCGAAATCGCTCTCGCCTCATCGGCGTTCGCCTTCGGTGACCCGAACCGATCCGACTGCGCCAGAATCAGCGCGATCATCGCGTCCTGATTCTCCGGATCTGCATCCAGCACGTCGCGGCAGATGCTCTCGGCCTCGCGTGGTTCGTTCAACAGCCGATACCGCTCCGCCTTTGCAATCGCCCGTGAAATCGACTCCTTCGCAATCGGCTTCAATTCAAATGCGGCCATAGCGGTTCCTCTCTTTTCTACCGAGCAGTGATTCGCTGGTAAGACGCCCCGTTCCCCGCACTGTCGCGGGATTCGCCACGTGAGATGCGAAGCACACGCGCCAAGTCCATTCCGTCCGCCTTCTCGACCGGTCCCGCTTGCATCACTTGATCTCTCCACAATCTCTGCGGCTCTGCGGCGATCACACGGCCATCATCCCTTGGGCTTGAATATGCGAAAGAGCCTGGTCAGCGGGTCGTAAAACTCATCCACCACCCGCTCTTTCAGGGGGATGATCGCGTTGTCCGTGATCGTGATGTGCTCCGGACAGACCTTGGTGCAGCACTTGGTGATGTTGCAATAGCCAAGACCTTCTTCGTCCTTCAGATACGCCGTCCGGTCTTCGGTATCGAGCGGGTGCATCTCGAGCGCGGCGGTGTAGACAAAGTGTCTCGGCCCGGCGAACTCATCGTGCTTGTGGTGATCGCGCAGCACGTGGCAGACGTTCTGGCAGAGGAAGCACTCGATGCACTTGCGGAATTCCTGCACGCGGTCCACATCCGACTGCTGCATCCGCCACGTGCCGTCGGGCGCATCCGGCTTGCGGGGCCTGAACGGCTTGATCCGCTTCTTGACCTCGTAGTTCCACGAGACGTCGGCGACCAGATCCTTGATGTGCGGGAACGACTTCATCGGCTCGACAATCACCGGCATCGAAAGGTCGAGCGTGTCCAGCCGGGTCATGCACATCAGCCGGGGCTTTCCGTTGATCTCTGCGGAACACGAGCCGCACTTACCCGCCTTGCAGTTCCAGCGGCACGCCAGCGTCGGCTCGGTCTCGGCCTGGATCTGATGGATCGCGTCCAGCACCACCATGCCGCCGGTGACGTCGGTGTGATAGTCCTTGAACGAGGCCTGTTCGCCCTGACCCTTCCAGACTCGGAACATTGCGTTGGTCATGGTTCGATTTCCGCGGGGGAATGTACCGGATCTACTTGTTCTCTTCGATCACCTGTTTCAGATCATCGCGAAGGGCAGGAATCGCCTCGCGACGGAGTTGCATCGCGCCGTCCGGCCCGCGCCGTATCACGGTGTTGTGATTGGAGAATTCCTTCTTCTTTTCCTGATGATCTTCGCGGAAGTGTCCGCCCCGGCTCTCCTGCCGGTCGAGCGCGCTCCGCGTTGCCGCCTCCGATGCGATCAGCAGATTGTCCAGGTCGAGCGCCGTGTGCCAGCCCGGGTTGTACTCGCGATTCCCGTCGATCCCCACGCCCGCGGCACGCTTTTTGAGCACGGCCAATCCATCCAGCGCCGACGCCATGTCCGCTTCGGTTCGCACGATGCCCACCTTGTCCTGCATCATCTCCTGAAGAGCGTGCTGAACCGCGTACGGATTCTCGCCCGTGGGACGATCGAACGGTGAAAGAGCCTTCTTCGCGGCCGTTTCGATCTGCGCCTCGTCGATCTTGCCCGCGCCGTGCTTCTTCGCGAACTCCGCGGCATGCTCGCCCGCCCGCTTTCCGAAAACCAGCAGGTCGGAAAGCGAGTTACCGCCAAGCCGATTGGCGCCGTGCAAGCCCGCCGCGACCTCGCCCGCGGCAAACAACCCCGGCACATTGCTCATCTGCGTGATGCCGTCCACCCGCACGCCTCCCATGACGTAGTGCGTGGTCGGCCCCACTTCCATTGGCTCGGTCGTGATGTCGACACCCGCCAGCTCTTTGAACTGGTGGTACATGCTCGGCAGCTTCTTCTTGATCCGCTCGGGCGCGTTCGAGACCTTCTCCTTGATCCACGAGATATCAAGGAAAACGCCCCCGTGGGGGCTTCCTCGGCCCGCCTTCACCTCGCGATTGATGCACCGGGCGACGTGATCGCGCGTGAGCAGTTCCGGAGGACGATTCGCGTTCTTGTCGCCTTCAACATATCGCCAGCCTTCTTCGGCATCCTTCGCGACCTGGTTCTTGTACAGATCCGGGATGTCGTTGAACATGAACCGCTCGCCCTTGCTGTTGAGCAATCGGCCGCCTTCACCACGCACACCTTCGGTCACCAGAATGCCCCGCACGCTCGGAGGCCAGACCATTCCGGTCGGATGGAACTGGATGAATTCCATGTCCATGAGATCCGCACCGGCGTAGTACGCGAGCGCCTGGCCATCTCCGGTGTATTCCCACGAGTTGCTCGTGATCTTGTACGCGCGCCCGATGCCGCCGGTGGCGAGCACGATTGATTTGGACTTGAAGACGCGGAACCGACCCCGCTCGCGGTCGTAACCGAACGCTCCGACCACACGCTCGCCATCCTTCAGGAGGGCGGTCGTTGTGTGCTCCATGTAGACCGTGATGCCCTGGTGAATCCCGTAATCCTGCAGCGTGCGGATCATCTCGAGGCCGGTGCGGTCGCCGACGTGCGCGAGACGCGGGTAGCGGTGGCCACCGAAATTCCGCTGCAGAATCCGCCCGTCCTTTGTGCGATCAAAGAGCGCACCCCACTTTTCGAGCTCGCGCACACGCTCGGGCGCTTCCTTCGCGTGTATCTCGGCCATCACCCAGTTGTTCAGATACTGCCCGCCCCGCAATGTGTCGGCAAAATGCACTTTCCAGTTGTCGCGGTCGTCCACATTCCCCATCGCCGCGGCCATCCCGCCCTCGGCCATGACTGTGTGTGCCTTGCCAAGCAGCGATTTGCAGACAAGACCGACCGAGACTCCCGAAGCCGACGCCTCGATGGCTGCCCGAAGCCCAGCCCCACCAGCGCCGATCACCAGAACATCATGCTCATGCGTTTGATAATCGCTCATGGATCTCTCAAAGAATTCGGAAGTCGGACCAGTACCCCATCGCGCACATGCGCACATAGAAATCCGTGAATCCCACCCAGAACAGACTCATCCAGGCCCACAGCATGTGGCTTCGATTCAGGCAGGAAGCGCAGTCGTACGCCTTCTTGCCCGCACCCCCGCCTAATTCATCTTTTCGTCCCCCGATCAGATGCCGGAACGAATGGCAGCCGAGCGTGTAACCGCCCAGCAAGATCGGGTTGATCGTGAGCACAAGCGATCCGACACCTATTCCAAAGCCCTTCTGCTTTGTGTCCGGA
Source organism: Phycisphaerales bacterium (assembly GCA_016793015.1). Taxonomy (GTDB): domain Bacteria; phylum Planctomycetota; class Phycisphaerae; order Phycisphaerales; family UBA1924; genus JAFEBO01. The sequence goes on along the minus strand of JAEUJD010000177.1, from coordinate 35,049 downwards.
TTCGTAAAGACATACGACATCACCGCGTCGTATGCGAGTAACACAAGGAACATCAGTGCCAGGTATAGAAAGTACCGGTGGACGTTCTGAAAGATCAGAGGCAACTTTTTCTCGCCCCGATAGTTCTCCTGACGGAACCCGGGTTCCCCCACCGAGCAGTTCATCGGGTCCGCCCAAAACGCCTTGTAATACGCGCCGCGGTAGTAGTAACAGGTGAATCGGAAGCCGCCCGGCGCCCAAAGAATCAGCAGCGCCGGCGAGAACACCAGGAAACTCGGCCACATCGAGAGCAGCCAACTCGGCGCCTCACCGAACCACGCGTGGCCGGTGTGCATCCCCGGCGGGTCCCACAGCAAAGGCGAGTAAAAGGGACTCAGATAGTGAGCGCCCCCGCCGTCGTAGGAAAAGTTCTTCCCCTGAAACGCAGCCCACGTCGAATACACGATGAACGCGCCCAATCCCAGAAACGTCAGCAGTGGTTGAACCCACCACGCGTCGGTGCGCGATGTCTCGCCAAGCTTTCGCACCTGCGGCAGACGAACATCGATTCCTCGACTCATCAATCGGCTCCTCGATCAGGGCATTCTCCGTGCGGACGAATGAGCATACAAAAACCCGCCCGAGCTTCAATCGTCGATCGGGCGGGTTTGGCGTTGTCCATCAAATTCTGGCCCGCAGGCTTGCCTAGTGCCCGTGCCTAGTGCCCATGCCTAGTGCCCGGAGTTCGAACCGCTCGATTCACCGGAAACGGTCGCCCGGGGTTCGGCCGGAGGTGCGGTCACCGACGACGCCGGACGCACGGTGACGACGATCGCCTTCTGGGGCGAGTAGTACTTCGCAAAAACCTGCTTCACCTGTTCCGCCGTCATGTTCTGATACGCCGGGGGATCTTCGACGATCTCTTCCAGCTTGAGGCCCCGGAAGGTCAACTGATCAAGCCGCCCCGCCCAATATGCGGGATCCTGGAGCTGATCCTTGAACGTGTTGGCGAATTGCTTGCGGGCAACATCCATTTCCTCCTCCGTGGGGCCGTCCTTCGCAAACGCGGCGTACATCGATGCGAGCTTATCCACCAGAGGCTGCACCTTCGACGGATCGGTCGGAGCACCCGCCGAAACGACACCAAAGCCCGGATACGCCGTCGCCGCACGCGACTGCGCACCGATGCTGTACACCAGCTGCGCCTCCTCACGCACTTCCTTCACCATCCGCGTCGAAAGCACGCGGCACGCCATCGTGAGCGCCCGCGCATCCGCGCGATCACTCTGGTCTGCACCGTAAAAACCCGACATCACAAACGCCTGGGGCGTGGGCGTCTCGATCGTCTTTTCAATGATCCTCGGCCCCTTCGGCCTCTCCAGCTTGCGCAGCGACGCGAAGGTTGTCGGCGCAACCTTCTCCCGCGAAGGCAGCGAGCCGAGATAACGCTCGGCCAGAGCCTTCGCCTTCTCCTGCGGCACATCGCCCACGATCACGACTTCAACGGGCGATTCCTTCACCAGTTTGTCGAGCCAAGCCTGCGACGCCGCCAGCGAAAGGCGGTCCACCTGCTCCGGCGTCATCACCTGCGTCCGCACCTCCGAATCGGGATACGGGGCGGACATCGCCAAGCGCGATCCCATCATCATCGGGTTCTTTGTTGATTCCGCCAGCATCTCTTTGGCCATCGTCTTGAACTGATCGAATGACGAAGCCTCGATCTTGGGCTGCGTGAGAAGCAGATACGCAAGCTGGAATCCCGCCTCAAGCTCTTCGGGGCTGCCGCTGATGTTGAGCGTGATCGCATCGGTCGCACCGGCGCCCCCCCCCCCACCTCGGCCGCCTCGCCCCCCTCCGCCGAATCCGCCGCCTCCTCGAACATTGATCTTCTTGCCGGTCATGATCTCGCGGATGTCGGTCGAGGTCAGTTTCTGTGTCGTCGGCCGGCTCCACGCGAGCTGCGCCGCGGTCGTGATGCCGCGGCAGTCCGGCGTTTCGAGCAGTTCGCCACCGATGAGCGCAATCTGCACCGAGGCCTGGTTCTTGCGTTCGTCCATGAAGCGGTAGTGCACCCGGACGTTGTTGGAGAGCCAGCCCGACCAGACCTTGCTCGGCGCGTTCTCGGCAAATTCAACGAACTTGCCGGGATTCGGAAGCTCGCTCATCAACTGTTCGACGTGAATCGACTCGACATCCTGAGTTGGCTGGGCGGAAAACGCGTTGGTTCCGATCGCGAGCAGTTCGGCCTCGCTCGGCACGCCATCGCCCGAAGGTAGCGTCGCGACGAAGGCGACCGCCGTTGGATCAAATTCCTTTGCAAAGCGCTTTTCGACCGCCTCTTCCGTGATCTTGGGCAGCAGTTCTTGAACAAGTTCGAGCCTCTGCTTCGGCGACATCGGCGGCTCGGCCGACGACACGGCGCCGTTCAAACGCGTCATCAGACCCTGCATTGGCGTCGTGCTCTCCGTCTCGACGGCGCGCTCGGCGTTCGCGATCATCTCCTTCTTCGCATCTTCGATCTCGCGGGTCGTGAATCCGAACGTGCGGCCACGCTGCACCTCGAGCGCGATCTCCTGTGGAGCGATTCCTTCCACTTGCCGGGTTTGGCTCGCGCGTTCGCGTCCGCCGTGTAGACGGCGGTGCCCTGGTTTCCCATCGATACGCGTCCGCTCAGAAAACTGGTCGAACCCTTGGAAACCTTGTCGCTCAGGCGGCGATTCATCGCGATCTCCGCGATGCCCGCAACAAGCTCATCGCGATACTGAGCGACGGTCGTGACCGGTGGACGCCCCGGCTCGAGCCGCACGATCTGAATATCTTCGCTGCGCACCTCGGGGTCGCTCGCCACGATCGCAAAGCTCTTGTCGTACGCCTTCACGCCGATGTCCGTCTGCGGGCGCCGGGGCTTTGTCGGAAGCGAGCCGAACTTGTCCTTGATCATCCCGACAATCTGGTTGGGGTCCGCGTCGGCGACCACCATCAGCGTTGCGTTCGAAGCGCCGTACCACTTGTTGTAATAGTCCTGGAAATCCGCCTGCTGAACGCTGTTGATCGTCTCTTCCTTGCCGATCGTCATCCGCTGGCCGTAGAGCGAACCCGGCGTCAATCGCTCGAAGACGTAGTAACCGGTACGCTGCCGACCGGACAATCCGCGCCGGCGTTCCTCCTGGATGATCTGGCGCTCGTCTTCGATCTCGTTCGGAAGCAGCGAGAGTCGCCCGGTCACGTCCGCGAAGAAGGTCAGGCCCTTGCCGAGCGTCTCCGGCTTGGTATCCGGAAGCGAGAGTTGGTACGTCGTCTGTTCGAGATTGGTGAAGGCATTCTGATCGCGACCGAACTGCATACCGAGTGATTGGAAATACGGCACAAGCGTTCCCGGCGGAAAGTTCTCCGAGCCGTTGAACGCCATGTGCTCCAGATAGTGCGCGATTCCCCGCTGCGCATCGGTCTCGTTCAGCGAGCCAGTGTGCATGTGCACCCAGATCACCGCACGACCTTCCGGTACCGAATGCTGCCGCACGATGTAGGCCAGCCCGTTGTCCAGCTTTCCCGTGAGAAGCGAGGGGTCGGTGGGAAGCGGCTGTCCCGTGGCGAGCGAAACAAAGCCGATCAGACCGACGAAGACGCCGGTTGCGCACAGAGCAGATTTCATGGACGTGTCCCTTCGATGCATCGGTTGGAGGAGGAGGCCGGTCAAATCGGCCCGTCGCCGGGCATCCGGCCAGTCTACCACAAAGTTTCGTATGGGTCAGGCTCCAAAATCCGCTCATAATCAGGGCCAATTCTGGTGCTTCAGCCCCGGCGGAATTCCTTCCGGGCGATACCGAACAGCTCTCGCATTCTTTGTGAAGATCCGGTATGCTGCGCGGCTCGCAACCGTCTCTTCCCCGGCGGCCCCGCCGCACGTTTTTTTGGAGACTTCCCGATGGCCGATCTGAGCGTCACAGTCGATGGTCTGAAAATGCCCAACCCGTTTGTGATCGGCTCCGGCCCGCCCGGCACGAATGCCAACGTCATCAACAAGGCTTTTGAGGAAGGCTGGGGCGCTGTGATCGCCAAGACGATCAGCCTCGATGCCTCCAAGGTGGTTAACGTCGCCCCCCGCTACGCCCGCATGCGCGTCGGCCCCAAGGGCAGCGAAACCATCGTCGGCTGGCAGAACATCGAGCTGATTTCGGATCGCCCCTTCGACACTTGGATCGAAGAGTTCAAGCAAGTCAAGCAGAAGTACCCCGATCGCATCCTCATTGCCTCCATCATGGAGGAGTACAACAAGGACGCGTGGTGCGAGATCGTCGAGCGATGCCAGGACGCCGGCGTTGACGCGTTTGAACTGAACTTCTCCTGCCCGCACGGCCTGCCCGAGCGCAAGATGGGCGCCGCGATGGGCCAGGATTGCGAAGTACTCGGCACGGTCTGCGGGTGGGTGAACGGCGTGAGCAAGAAGCCCGTTTGGGCCAAAATGACGCCCAATATCACGCACATCGAGGAGCCGGCGCGTGCCGCGCTCCGCAACGGCTGCGAAGGCATCGCCGCGATCAACACGATTCTGTGCGTCATGGGCGTTGATCTGAAAACGCTGCGCCCCGAGCCGACGGTCGAGGGGTACACAACTCCCGGCGGATACTCGTGCAAGGCGGTTCGTCCCATCGCGCTCCGCATGGTGATGGAATGCGCCCGCATGATCAACAAGGAATTTCCCGGTCGCTCGCTCTCCGCAATCGGCGGCGTGGAAACCGGCGAGGACGCTGCGCAGTTCATTCTGCTCGGCGGGCACACGGTACAGGTGTGCACCGGCGTGATGATCCACGGCTACGGCGTCGTCAAGGAGCTCTGCCGCGGCTTGTCTGCGTTTATGGATTCCAAGGGATTCAAGACCATCGACGAATTCCGGGGCCACTCGCTGCAGTACTTCACAACACACGCCGACCTGGTGCAGCGCCAGGCCTCCGCGAAGGCGCTCGAGAAGGCCGCCGCCGAAGGCCGCATCACCAAGGACACGCAGTGGACCGGCGAGAAGTTTGTGGAACAGTCGAACAAGCTGGTGGCGAACTAGAGAAACGCGCATGCCAATACTGATCAAGAACGGCCGCGTCATTACCGCGACCGACGATTACGTCGCCGACATCTACTGCGCCGCAGACACCATCACACGCATCGAGAAGAACATCGATCCGAACTCGTGCGCCCCCGGCACAAGCATCATCGATGCCTCGGGCAAGTACGTCTTCCCCGGTTTCATCGACCCTCATGTCCACATCTACCTGCCCTTCATGGGCACATACGCCAAGGACACTTGGGAAACCGCCTCCCGTGCCGCACTTCTCGGCGGCACGACCACGCTCATCGAGATGATCTGCCCCGGCAAGACCGACGACGCCATGCAGGCGTTCGAGACCTGGCTCGGAAAGGCCCAAGGCATCAGCGCCTGCGACTTTACGTTTCACATGGGCGTAACCCGATTCGACGATGCCTCGGAAAAGCAATTCCGAGAGATCGTCAAGAAGGGCATCCGCTCGTTCAAGGTCTTCCTGGCGTACAAGGGTGCGCTCGGCGTCGATGATCGCGAGCTGTATCAGACACTCAAGCTCGCAAACGAGCTGGGCGTCGTCGTTACCGCGCACTGCGAAAACGAAACCCTCGTCGATGAGCGGCAGAAAGAACTTCTCGCTGCGGGGAAGACCGCTCCCGAGTTTCACGAGCCGTCACGCCCCGTTCAGGTCGAAGCCGAAGGCGTGCACCACCTCATGACCTTCGCCGAGCTTACGGGTGCCGAGGTCTACGTTGTTCACACTTCCTGCAATGAGGCGGTGCTCGAGGCCCAGTGCGCAATCGCGCGGGGCGTCAAAGCCCACATCGAGGTCGTGCTCCCCCACCTCGTCGTCGATCACTCGTACACGCAGAAGCCCGGCTTCGAGGGCGCAAAGTACGTGATGTCCCCCCCGCTGCGTCACGAAAGCCAACTCCCCAAGATGTGGGCGCAGCTCGCCTCCCGGGCCATCGCGACCGTCGCGACCGATCACGCGCCGTTCGACTTTGAATCCCAGAAAACAATGGGCAAAGACGCATTCACCAAGATCCCCAACGGCATCCCGTCTGTTGGCAACCGCGTCGATATCCTCTACACCAACGGCGTGACCACCGGAAAGATCGATCTCCACACCTTCGTCGATTCCGCCAGCACGCAGGCCGCACGCATCTTCGGCCTCAAAGGCAAGGGCACGATCGCCGTCGGTGCCGACGCGGACTTGGTCGTGTACGACCCCGCCTATCGAGGAAAGATTTCCGCGAAGGACAAATCCCACCATCACATGGCGACCGACTACTCAGCCTTTGAAGGCTGGGAGCTCAAGGGGCGCAGCGACACTGTCACCGTTCGTGGCCAGATCATGGTCAAGGGCGGCAACTTTGTCGGAAAGATGGGCAGCGGCAGACTGGTGCCACGCCCCGCAATCAGTTCCACCTGATCGACACTTCCCGGCTCGCACCCGGAAACGTCAAGACAGCTGCATCGCCATCGCGCAACTGCTCGGTCGTGTTCGGGCCGCTGTGCTCGATGCGTGCGTTCGCGCTCGTGTACCGCAAACGCACCTCGATATCGCGCCGAAACCCCGGCGCCAACCGCAGCACGCTCTTCCCATTCTCCCACGCCAGCTTCGCCCAGGTGCCGTCGGGGCACCGGAGTTCGCCTTCTTCGCCGGGCCACACCTCGAGCAGCAGGCGGTCATCGAGGCATCGCACCGCGTCGTCCATGCCCTCCGTCCGATTCAGCAGCGTGTCCACAGCCGTCGGCAGCATCGGGATGATCGCTCCTTCACGCACAAAGAGAGGCAGCCGCTCGATCGGTGCCGCCGCATCGATCGTCTGCCGCGGCTCGTACACCCGGCCCGACCAATAGTCGATCCAGCGGCCCTCGGGCAGATAGAGCGACCGCCGCGTGCCGCTCTGATACATCGGCGCGACCAGCAGGTCCGGACCGAAGAGATACTGAAACTGCTCGCGTGCCGCGGCAGGATCCGCCGGGAACGAGTACGCCATCGGCCGAATCACCGGCACGCCGTCTTTGCTCGCCTCGGTTGCGGCATTCAAAATGTACGGATACAGGCGGGTGTGCAGCCTGGCGAATTCACGATACACATCAAGCGCCGTGTCGCCGTAGTCCCACGGGCCTTTATTCGACTGCATGTGCACCATCATCAGCGGGCTGAACGCCGCGAACTGCGTCCAGCGGATGAACAGCTCGGGGGTCGCATCGCCCATGTACCCCGCGATGTCGCTCCCCCACATCGGGAGGCCCGAGAGCGATGCGTTCTGTGCCGCAATGATCACTCCCGGCAGACCATTCTCAAACGAGAAGTCCGCGTGGTTGTCCCCTGCCCAGCCGAACGGGTACTTCCCCGTGCCCGTAAAGCCGCAGCGCGAAATGAGCGTGTGATCGCCGGGGCGGACGCGTTCGAGAAAGTCGTTGGCCGCTTTCAGATAGAGCTGGGCGTAGCGCCCCTTCATCTCCGCCGCTGTTGATCCATCGTGAAAGATCGCGTCGGTCACAAAGTTGCTCTCGCCGTCGTCACACTTCAGAGCAGCAACGCCCCACTTCCGCATCGGCTCCATCTGCGCGTGCCACCATTCCACCGCTCGCGGATTCGTAAAATCAACGAGCGCGCCGGTCCCCTTCCACCACGGCACGATCATCGGCTTCCCGGCATCGTCTGTTGCGCCCGTTCCGGACCTCACGAGATACCCGTTTCGCGCCGCCTCCTCATAGTTCAGCGCCGGCCCCTTGTCGATTCCTTTCATGTCCGTCACGTTGGTGAGGTTGATGAACGGCGTCAGCCAAAAGCAAGGAACGAATCCCTGCTTCCTGATCTCCGCAAACATCGCGTCCGGGTCGGCAAACTGCTGCTGGTTCAGCCTGAAATCGTTGTAACTGGTCTCCCACGGGCTATCGAGTACGACGACCGAAGCGGGCAGATCGTGCTTGCGGCTGAGCATGATGTCCGCAAGCACCTCATCGCGATTCCGGTGCACGTCCCGGCTCTTCCACGGTGCAAACGCCCACGCCGGGGGCACGTTCGGCCTGCCGGTCAGCCGCGTGAACTCCGCAAGCACATCGCGGGGCGTGGGGCCGGCGATGAAGACCAGCCGCATGCGCTTCGCCTTGTCGCGCACGATCACGTGCTCACGGTCGCTCGAGTTCAGATCGAACGTGCTCGGTGTCGTGCTGTCGAGCCAGATCCCGTAACCCCGGCTGCTGATGATGAACGGCACGGGCTTGTACGTCGCAAGTCCCTTCTCTTCCGGGTGATCGCTGCTCGCCATCCGCAGCACGTGGCCCCGCTGGTTGATGGAATTGAACCGTTCGCCGCCACCGAGATACCGGCTTCCATCGCGGATCCGTGCCTCAAAATCACGGACCGAACCATCGCCATCCCACTCAAGCGCAACGGCTCGTTCGCTGATGCCTTTGGCGCGAATGGGTTGGCCCATGCCGCCCGTTACCTCGATCGCATCCGCGAACGTGCCGTCGGGATCTTTGAGAATGATCGCGCCGCGAGCGCCATCCGACCGTACTTCGATCCGCTGGTCCTTCACCAGCTCCCGCATCGACTTCGCGACAAACAGCACGCTGTTGCCGTCCTTGTCACGCTGGGAAACCGCCGGATCGGCCACCCACTCCGGCGGAGCGCCTTCATTCTCAAGGACAAACTTATATCTGGCGGCCAGACCGTTGACCTGCACAGTCTTGGTCCACACGCCCGAGCCATCGCTCTTCATCAGCGCCGAAGCGTCGCTCGGCTTGCCGTTCGAGTTGCCCGCCCAGTTGTTGAAATCCCCCGCGAGATACACCTGCCCCGCGCCGGACCCGCGATACGTAAACGTCACCTCGTCCGCATTCACCGCCTCGCCAAAGCTGACGACCGCAATCAGCAACGCCGGAATCATCCGCATGCCCGTTTCTCCTCTTACGCCACCACGCCTCCCGCAACGCTCGCGCGCAGCTCCGCAATTTCTTTCTCAATCGTCGCCTGATCCGCACCGAGATCCTTCAGAACAAGCTCTCCGAGCGCAATCGCGGCTTCCGCTTCCTCGTAGACCGCGCCGGTCACGCCCGCGATCGTCAGTTCGTTCTTCTCCCTCAGGTAACGGCTCCGCACCAGGATGTGCATATCCGGGTTGAGCTCGCGAGCCTGCATAACCGCAGGCGCAGGGTTCGAGTTCGCCGCCATGGTCACCAGCAGATACTTCGCGTCCACCGCTCCCGCCTGCCTCAATACCTCGCCGCTCGCGGCATCACCAAAGATTGCCGGCCTTCCGGTTCGATTCAACTCCGACACCGTGTCCATGTTCATGTCGATGATCACCGTCTTCACTCCCGCCTGGCGCAGCAGCCGATCGACCGTCTTCCCGACGTGCCCATACCCAACCACGATCGCCGTCCGCTCGTGCTCTTCCTTCGGAGTTGCCTGGAGCGCTGTAATAGCTTCCGCGTTGCTCGCACGCATTCTCTTTTCGGCGCGTCCGTTCAAGACCTTCCACAGCGCCGGCTTTCCCTTCAGCCACTTTTCCGTCGGCTTCACCAGCCGGAACAGCAGCGGATTCAGCGTGATCGACAGGATCGCCGCCGCCACGATCACGTCGTGCCCCTGCTTCGGCATGAGGTCGTTCCGCAGCGCGAGATCCGAAAGAATGAACGAAAATTCGCCGATCTGCGCAAGCCCCACCGCGACAATCAGCGCCGTCCGGACCGAATGCCCCAGCACCGCCACGATCATCAGCGCCGCAATCGGCTTCACCAGCAGAACGATGGTCAGGCCTGCCACCACCATGCCGGGCCGATCCACCAGAATGTGCCAGTCAAAGAGCATCCCCACCGAAACAAAGAAGATCACCGCAAACGCATCACGCAGCGGCAACGCATCCGCCGCCGCCTGATGGCTCACCGGCGACTGCGCCACCATCATGCCCGCAAGGAATGCTCCGAGCGCCATCGAGGCGCCAAACAGGAAATACGCCCCCGCCGCGACCGTGATCGAGAGCACCAGCACCGTCAGCGTGAACAGCTCACGCGACCGCAGCCGAGCCACATTGACCAGCACCCACGGAACCACCCGCGATCCCACCAGGAACACAATCGCCACAAAGATGGACAACTTCAGCATCGCCCAGCCCAGCGTCATCCACACGCCCGGACCCGCATCCGCCGCGGCAGTCGCAGCCGCCTTTCCGCCCAGCACCGGCAAAATCACCAGAAACACGACAGTAAATATGTCCTCAACGATCAGCCAGCCCACCGCCGCGTGCCCCGCCGGTGAGGTCAAACAGTCGTTGTCCGTCAACACGCGAATCAGCACCACCGTGCTCGCGACAGCCATGGCCATGCCGATCACAAGGCCGGCTTTCAATTCCCAGCCCAGCCAGTAGAACAATGCCATACAAGCCAAAGTCGCGACCAGACTCTGCCCAACCGCGCCCGGAATCGCGATCCATTTGACCGCGTTCAGGTCCTTCAAATGAAAGTGCATCCCCACGCCGAACATCAGCAGGATCACACCGATCTCCGCGAGCTGCTGCGCCAAATGCACATCGCCCGTGTATCCCGGCGTGTACGGCCCGATCAGAATGCCAGCAAGCAAATACCCGACGATCGGCGACAAGCCAAGCTTCTGCGTGATCAACCCGAGCACCCACGCCGCGGCAAACGCCGCCGCGATCGTTGTAATCAACGGCAAACTGTCACCCGCAGCCAGCACGGTGACCGGAATATTTGTTATGAATGGCAAAGCTTCCCGCATCGGCAAGTAAAGTACCGCCGATGGCTCCGGGCCTCACGAAACTCCGGACTTTTTCACGACCGTATTAAGCCTTCTCAACCTCGCCGATCGCGACATCGAGCACATCCAGCATGAACATGATGTCCGCGTCCGTCAGGCACATCGGGGGCTTGATGCGAAGCACGTTTCCGAAGAATCCGCCCTTGCCGATGATCAGCCCGAGGTCCTTGCACCGCTCGAACACCGCGGCACACTGCGCCGTCGCCGGTGTCTTGGTCGCACGATCGGTCACGAGCTCCACGCCGCACATCAGGCCCTTGCCCCGAATATCGCCGATCATCGGATGCTTCTTCTGCAGATCGCGCAGGCCCGCGAACAACTTCGCGCCCTTGTCCTTCGCCTGCTGCTGATAGTTCTCTTCGAGCATCACATTCAATGTCGCGAAACCCTGCGCCATCGAAACCGGGTTGCCGCCAAACGTATTGAAGTGGATGCGGCTCGTCAGACTCTTGGCAATCGCCGGCGTCGTCACAACCGCCGCGAGAGGGCAGCCGTTGCCGATTCCCTTCGCCATCGTCACCATGTCCGGATAGACGCCCGGACCGCCCACGGTCTGGAAGCCCCAGAAGTTTTCACCGGTTCGGCCGAAACCCGTCTGCACTTCGTCGGCGATGCACAGACCACCCGCGTCGCGAACCGCTTTGTACGCCGCGGCCAAGTAACCCGGTGGCATCTCGACGACGCCGCCCACGCCCTGCATCGGCTCCGCGATAAACCCCGCAACCTTGCCGCTCGTCGCATAGCGGATCACTTCCTGCACATCGCCCGCGTACTTCTCACCCGCCTTCGCATCGTCGTAGCCGTACTGACCACGGAAGCGATCCGGCAGCACCGCGTGATGCACGCCAAAGCCCTGAGGAGTGTTGAATTTCCAGGTGCTGTGCGCGGTCAATCCCATCGGAGCCGCCGAGCCTCCGTGATAGCCGTTTCGCAGCGCGATGAAGTCGTAGTTCCCGGTGTGCGCACGTGCCATCAGCATCGCCAGGTCGTTCGCATCGCTGCCCGAGTTCACAAAGTAGACAACGCTCAGATTCGACTCTTTCGGGAACGTCGAGGCGAGCTTCTTCGCGTACTGCGCGATCGTCGGGTGCAGATAGATCGTCGTTGTGTGCTGAAGCAGCGCGTTCTGCGCGTTCACCGCCGCCATGACCTTCGGGTGGCAATGCCCGATGCTGACCGTCACGATTCCGCCGAACACATCCAGATACCGCCGACCCGTTTCATCGAACAGGTACTGCATGTGCCCCTGCACCATCATCACGGGGTTCTTGTAGTAAGTGACGAGCGCGGGCGTGCAGAACTCTTTCCGCATCGCCAGCACTTCTTCCTTGCTCGGGCCGGTGTACGGCGCGGGCTTGAAATCACACGGAGGCAATGCAGGAGCCTTGGTCGGTGAAGCGGTCGCGGTCGTCATTCGGAATCTCCCTCTTTTTGTGCGTGTTTATTCTGTGGAAAGGGTAGAACGGCATCCTGCCTATCGCAAAGTCGCCGTCCCGAGCGCGATGTGCGATGCAGGCGTCGCTCGCCCCCGCATCAACACGTAGTAGATCGCCATCGCCAGCCCCAACCCGATGAACCACGCGAACCCGTAGATTTGGTCGAAGAACTGCGGGAACAGCGGCGTCACGCCTTCCTTGCCCGCCACCTGTGCGTGCGTCCGATTCGTCGCGGCATTCAAGAACCCCGGCACATTCGGCAGCACCGCAAGGATCATCGTCACGACCGCTGCCCAGTTGAATCCGTTCGCGTATGAATACTCGCCCTTCTCGTCGTACAGGGCCTCCACATTCAACTGCTTCCGGCGGATCAGGTAGTAATCACAGAGCATGATCCCCGCAATCGGTCCGAGCAGCGCGGAATACCCGATCAGCCATGTAAAGATGTACGCCGACAAGTTGTTGTACAGATACCACGGCATCATGATCACGCCGATGAACGCCGTGATCATGCCGCCGGTGCGGAACGAGATCAGCCGCGGATTCAGATTCGAGAAGTCGTTCGCCGGGCTTACCACGTTGGCCGCGATGTTGGTCGAAAGCGTCGCGATCGTCAACGCGATCAGCGAAATGATGATGACCGGCACCGATCCGAGTTTCGTCACCAACTCCACCGGATTCCAGATGGCCTGCTTGAACAGGATCATCGTGGCGCTCGTCACCACGATCCCGATGAAGCAGAACAGCGTCATCGTCGTCGGCAACCCGAGCGCCTGCCCCCACGCCTGCGATTTCTGATCCTTCGCGTACCGCGTGAAATCCGGAATGTTCAGCGACAGCGTCGCCCAATATCCCACCATCGCCGTCAGGTTCGGCACGAACACCGCCCAGAACGCGGTGCTCGTTGTGAACTTCGATTCCTTTGCGAAGATGGCCGAAAGCGATTCCACCTGCGACACGCGCCACAGCGCCCAGATCATCAGCGCCAAACCCGACGCGATCAGAAACGGTGCCGCCCACGATTCCATCCACTTGATCGAATCCATCCCGTGCCAGACAAAGTGCAGATTGATCAGCCAGAACGCCATGAAGCACGCAAACTGGATCGGCGTCAGATGCAACCAGCCAATCACACGCGCCGGTTCCGCGCTCAGATCAATCCAGTGCAGCGCGCCCAGAATCTGATAAATCGCCTCGCCGCCCACCCACGTCTGAATCCCGAACCACCCGCACGCGACCACCGCACGCGCCAGCGCCGGAATATTCGCACCCCGCGTCCCGAAGCTCGCCCGCATCAGCACCGGAAACGGAATCCCATACTTCGCACCCGGATGCCCGTTCAGAATCATCGGGATCAGCACGATCACATTGCCCAGCGCCACCGTCAGCGTCGCCTGCCACCAGTTCATCCCCTGCTCGATCATCCCCGCCGCGATCGTGTAGGTCGTGATACACACGGCCATGCCGATCCACAGCGCCGCGATGTGCCAGGTGCTCCATGTGCGCTGCGACGACGTCGTCGGGATCAGGTCAGCGTTCGAGAGTGAAGCGTTCAGTGCCATCGCGATTCTCCACCCGTCCGCGGCATCGCCCGCCGCTGGGGCCAAGCTCAACTATCGGCCCACGCTGGATTTTCGTGCAAAAGCCGGCCTCGCGCCCTTCCGCTTGCGACCGCTTTCAACCCCCGCCGGCGTACCCTTGGACCCCCGATCTTTTCTGTCATTTCCAGCACCAGCAATCCAGCAAAGCCATGCCCAACCTCATCATCAACAAAGCCACCCACGTCCACCTTCCTGCCGACACCAACCAGGCGCTCGGCCTCGCCCAGTACGCCATCGATTTCATGTCCGACGCGCCCGGCAAGCGGGGCGAGCCAGACCAATCGGTCCTCGATCGCACCGAACTCTTCCACACCGACGCCAACCTCTGCGGCGTCTCCGCCCTCGCCCTCGGAACCAACGCCCCCACCATCCTCCGCGCCGAAGCCCTCCAGTACGCAACCGCCCCGTCCGGCAGCGGCACGCTCGCCGGGGTTCCGTGGGCCAAGGGCGCTGTCCGCTCCGGCGTCCCGACCTTTGGCAGCCACACCGACGTGCAGGTTGAAAAGGCAATCGTCGCGAACGGCGCCGCGGTTCGCGAATGGGATTCCAACGGAACCAACTTCGGCTTCAACCCGGAGTTCAACCACATCGCCGGCGAATTCGGGCACAACGACTTCTACGGGGTCGCGATGGCCGCCGCGCAGCTCCGAGGCAGAGACGGCAACTTCGCCCTCAAGGGCATGATCCTGATCGATGAGATCCGTGGCCGCCTCGCCGAAGTCTTCAGCCTGAAGTCGTACAAGATCGATCACGTCGTTCACGGCGCGATCGGAAGCGCGGCAGCATTCGGTGCAATGATGGGCGCCACCGCAGAGCAAATCGAGAGCGCGATCGGCATGGTCGTCGCGCACTACATCCCGTTCCGTGCGATCCGCGCCGGAAAGCAACTCAGCGACAGCAAAGGCGCTTCCGCCGCGATCAGCACCGAAGCCGCGATCCTCAGTGTGAAGCGCAGTATGGCCGGTTTCCTCGGCCCGCGCGATATCTTCCGCAATCCCGAAGCGATCTTCCGCCTCTTTGAAGGCCCCGGCCAGCTCTTCAAAAAGACCGCCAGTGGCGGTACCGGCATCCCCGATTCCAAGGAAGGCTGGGGTGGCAAGACCTACGCCAGCCCGTTCGACCTTGTCCTCGGCCGCACCGGCTCGGACTTCGCCGTCATGGGCATGCACTTCAAGCTCGGCCTCTACGAGCACCAGAGCGCGGGCGCGTTGCAGGGCCTGATCAACCTGATCAACCGCAACCCGCACCTGCTCGAAGACCAGACCGGCGACGCAATCTCCAAGATTGTCGTCAAGGCCTACGAGCCCGCCTTCGGCATCATCGGCGACCCCGCCAAGCGCGATCCCAAGACCCGCCAGTCCGCCGACCACTCCATGCTCTACCTCGTCTGCACGATGCTGCGTAAGGCGCTCGAGAACCGCGCCGGATCCAAGAGCGCCAGCGTCACGTGGAAGGACGTCATGCTCCTGCCCCACGACTTCGATGGCAAGAGCCTGCACGATCCGGTCACCCGCCAGCTCATGGAAAAGGTCTCGTTCGAGTGGGGCGGCACCGACTACGACAGCAAATATCCCGACGGCATCCCGACTTCAATGGTCATCACTGACGATCAAGGACAGTCCTTCGACAGCGGCCTCGTCATGTACCCCGGTGGCCACGCCCGAAACGCGATGGGCCCCGACAAGATCGACCTCCACGAAGTCCTCGACCACAAGTTCAAAAAACTCGCCGAAATCGCCAGCGACGACCCCAAAGCCCTCGTCAAGCGCCTCGGCGGCCTGCAATCCAAGTCAGCCAAGCAACTCGCCGAAGTCATGGATTTCCAGATCAAGTCGCACGGCAAGTTCGAGTAAACTGGCCGTATGGCAGGCTACTCGGGCACTCCGCTCGCGCAAAAGCTCGGCATCAAGCCGGGCCACGCTGTCGGCCTCTGGTCCGAACCTGACACACTCATCAAATCCCTCGCGCCGCTCCTCGACGACGTGACCTTCACCGAAATCTCCCGCGGCAAGTCCCCCCTCGACGTCCTTATCGTCTTCGTCAAGTCTCAGAAAGAACTCGCCACCCGCCTCGCCGCCGCCCGCAAGCGCATGAAACCCGCCGCCGGCCTCTGGATCTCCTGGCCAAAGAAAGCCAGCGGCATCAAGACCGACGTCACCGAAAGCATCATCCGCGACCTCGCCCTCGCAACCGTTCTCGTTGACAACAAAGTCTGCGCGATCGACGACACCTGGTCGGGCCTGCGGCTCGTGATCCGACTGAAACACCGCCCGAAATAAACGCTACTTCCGCTTCCCAAACACAATCCGCAATTCACTCGCCGGCAACTGCCAGCACCACCCGCCCTCCCACAATTCCTGCATCAATCGCGACGAATTGACGATCACTTCGATCAACTTCCGGATTTGCTTGATCACAACGAAATCCGAGGTGAACCGCACCTTCTGCGAGATCATCCGCACCTGCACATCGTTGTAAAACGACGGCACCTTCCGCCGGTACGGCCACCCTTCCTTGCAGAAATACCCCATCGAGTACAGCCCCCACGGCGTCGTGTGCGTGTAATCCGAGTAGTAGTACGGATTCGAAAAATGCGGCACCGTGATATGGCATTCCCCATCCGGCCGCAGCACACGCACAACTTCGCGGATCACAGTCTCGATGTCCGACAGATGCTCAAACGTGTGCACCGATTCGATCCTGTCCACCGACGCATCGGGCAAAAACGCCAGCCCCTCATTCAGATTTGTGACAACATCCACACCCGGCAGTTCAATCGCATCAACCCCGATGCTCCCCGCCTTCTTCTTCGGCCCACAGCCAAGCTCAACCACCACCGGCCGCTTGGCAAGCATCGCATCCAGATTCGTCAACACCCGAGTCGTCATACCCGCAGCATACGAACTGATGCGCCCCCCTTCATGCCTCCAACTTGATGCCTCGATGCCTCCTGCCTCGATCCCTTCTTCTCTTTCATCCCCTCCTCGCCTTTCTCCGTGTCTTCTTCCGTGGTGCTCCGTGGCACTCCGTGTTCACCAGCCTTTATGATCCCGCCGTGAACGATCTCTCTCTCGCCGCATCTCGCCTCCGCCAAGCCCGCTCCGTCGTTGCCATCACCGGCGCCGGGATTTCCGCAGAATCCGGCCTGCGCACATTCCGCGGCAGCACCGCCGCCAGCGCGGCCGAACTCCCCAGAGACATGCAGGCCCTTTGGGCCGAGTTCGATCCGCAAACTCTCGCGACTCCCGAAGCCTTCGAGGCCGACCCCGAGAAAGTCTCCCGCTGGTACGACTGGCGCCGCCTCGGTTGCCTCGCCGCCGAACCTAACCCGGGCCACCTTGCGCTCGCCGCAATCGAGCGCTCCGTCACCGCCTCCGGCGGCTCATTCACCCTCCTCACCCAAAACGTCGATCGCCTCCACCACCGCGCCGGCAGCACCAACGTCGTCGAACTCCACGGCAACATCATCCAGTGGCGCTGCACCTCCACGCACCGCGTGATAGATCTACCGCCGGAGCCGTTCGCGACGTTCCCGCCACCCTCGCCGTTCGCCAAAGGCGCACTCCTGCGCCCGCACGTCGTTTGGTTCGGCGAAATGCTCCCTCCCCAGGCCCTCGAGGCCGCGGCAGCCGCCGTGCAATCCTGCGATCTCTTCCTCTCAATCGGCACGAGCGCGGTGGTCTACCCCGCCGCCGGCTTCCTCCACGCCGCCCGCCAGAACAACGCCTTCACCATCGAAATCAACGCCGAACCAACGGCAGCCTCCCGCATCGTCGACATCTGCATCCAAGGCAGCTCCGGCGACATCCTCCCATCACTCGCCAACGCAGCCTTCTCGCCACCCAGTTCATGAAACTCGCGCGTTGCGATTGAGATGCGTCTATTCCGCATTCCGCATTCAAAAACAAGCCCGACCGCTCTCGCGGCCGGGCTTGCATGAACTCTCTCGTTCAACTCAGGGGCAAACCAATTCGTTGTACGCCGCGACGAAGACCACGAAGTCGGCGTCATCGACCATTGCGTTCCCATCAAAGTCCGCCGGGCAGCCCGCGGGCATGGTGGGATCAGCACAGTCGAGCTTGTTGTACGCCGAGACAAAGATCGGGAAGTCAGCATCATCGACGAAGCCGTCTCCGTTGAGGTCGCACGGGCAGGGGCCGTGCTGCAACTCGAACGCGCCCATGTCGATGCGGGCGTTGCCACTGTTGTCACCGTCGATGATGCGGGTGTTGCCGTCGAAATCGACCGTCAGTCCGATCGCCTCCTGGTTGCTGCCCGTATCCACGCAGGGCGATCCGGCGGTCAGGTGGAAATTGTCATCGAAGTTGCCGGAGATGCCGTCTGGCCCGCTGATGCTCACAAACGACGGGTTGGAACCGATGTTGCCCGTGCCGCTGATGACGGTGTTCCCGAAGTCCGGAGTAACGCACGAGTAGGCGACGGTCTGCGTGCCACCCGATGAGTTGATCTGCTTCGCGATCGGCAGCATCAGGCCCGGACCGGTGTTGCCGTACGCGATGGAATTCCGCATGTCGATGTTCGCACCGCTCAGCGCCCGCAGGCCGCCCGTGCCGCCCGTGCTGAGGTTGGCGATGATGGTGCAGTTCTTTACGAACAGATCGACGTTGGTTCCGGCGATGTAAACCGCGCCGCCACCCTGCGGAGCGGAGTTGCCCCAGATGACGGTGTTGGTCAGATAGGTGTCGCCGTAGGACCGGATCGCGCCGCCGTGACTGACCGCGTCATTGTCGACGAACTGGCAACCGCTGATCGAGAGCGTGGCCTGCAGGAATCCACCCGGGCCGCCAAAGTACTGCAGCGCACCGCCCTCATCGGCGTGGTTTTGAGAGAAAAGGCAGTGATCAAACGTCGGCCCGAACAGCGCGGCCGGTCCGTCGATCGCCACGCCGCCGCCGCCGTGCAAAGCCGTGTTTCCGAAAATCGTGCAGTTGCGCACGGTCGGCGAACCATCCGCGATGTAGATGCCGCCACCGATCTCGTTCGGGGCGAGCCCGTTCGCGTAGCCGCTCGCGATCGTGAAGCCGTCGAGTTCGGTCTGGTACGAAACGTTCGAGCCATCAACGACGTGGTAGCAGTTGTCGGTCGCCAGTCCGGTACCGATCTCTCCGCTCAGGTAACTCTGATTGGCGACGCTCAGGACACGCTGGGTCAGCAGCGTCTCGTTGCCCACGAAGCCGCCAAACATCTTGACGCCCTCCACCAGCTTGAAATTGCTGATCCGAAGCGTCCCCGGCTTGTACGTTCCGCCCGCCACCCAGATCTCGGTGATCTGCCCAGCCGATGCCTTCGCCACGGCCAGTGCATCCTGGATGCTGTTGAACGCGTTCGCCCACGACATGCCGTTGTTCAGGCCCGCCGCGTTGTCGTTCACGTAGAGGCGGTTCCCGGTGATCTTGACGAGCTGAAGCCCGTTGAACGCGCACTTCGCGAGGCTCACAAAGTCGCACTCCGACGTGATCTTCAGCTTCGGCGCGCCCGGTCCAACCTTGAAGTTGAACACCACGTGCGTTTTGCCATACTGGAACGTGTTCGCAACCGTCGGCCCGCTCGTGCTGCCGCTGCCAAAGCTCACGCCGCCAACATCGCCATAGATGTAGCTGGTGTGGAAGTTCGTGAAGCCAAATCCATCGACATACGACTGGTCCGATTCTTTGAGCGCCGAGTAGACAAACGCCCGGTACGTACCCTCATCAAGCCCGTTGACTTCAACGCTGACGCTCCCGTTGGTATCAAACCCCATTGCGTAGTCGTCCATCAGCGACCCGAAGTCGCCCGTGCCCAGGTCGCCGTTCGAGTTTCCGTTGCTCGATTTGGCCGTCAACGTCAGGCCCGAGGATCCACCGTTCAACCCCGCTACATTGATCGTTGCGCCCGCGCCACTCGTCGCGATCACGGCGTTCCACGTCCCCGGCTGGCCCGCTGCGCCCGCGTATGAAGCCGACGGAGCCGATTTGCCCGTGTAGTTCAGATCGACATTGACCGACTGCGCCGAAGCAGTCCCCGCGAAGATCACCAAGGCCGAGATTGCAGAGATGCGAAGCATGATCAGTTTCCTTTGTGTACAGACAATGGCCGCGCCATCCCCGCGCAGGATCGCTGTGATCTTGCTTCGTCGGAGGTCTCACAAACCAACCCGGTCGGGCAAACTTGATGAACGGCTTACACGCCAGTGCGATGCCCGGCGTCCGCGAGGCTACCCATCAAAAGGAAAAACTGAAAACGTTTTCGGCGCTGCACCGAGCGGGCGAATCGACTCACGCCGGTGCCGACGCAAGCGCCTTCAACTCCCGCCTCATCACCTTGCCCGTCGCGTTCCTGGGCAGCGCATCCAGCCTGCGCACCTCATCCGGAACCTTGTACCCGGCCAGGTGCTGCCGGCACCAGCCGATCAGCTCCTTCTCATCAAACGCCGCGCCCTCCTTAATCTCGACAAACGCCATCGGTAATTCGCCCCGCATGTTGTCGCTGATCCCGACAACGCCCGACGCGCTCACAGCCGGATGGCGCTCCAGCACTTCCTCGATCTCACGCGGAAAAACATTCTCGCCCCCGATGATCAGCATCTCTTTCAGCCGCCCCGTGATGTGCAGATGCCCATCATCATCAAACCGCCCGATGTCACCCGTGCGAAAATACCCCGTCTCGCTGAACGCCCTCGCCGTTTCCTTTGGAAGGTTGTAATAGCCCTGCATCACGTTCGGGCCTTTCATCCACACCTCGCCGTCCGTATTCGGAGGCAACATCCGTCCCGTCGATGCATCCACAATCCTCTGATCAATCAACGGGATCGGCCTCCCCACCGACCCCGGCCGGAACTCGTGAGGCCTGCACCAGTTTGTCACCGGCGAAGTCTCGGTCAATCCGTACCCCTCGTTGATCGTCACCCCGAACCGTTCCCGGAACCGGTCGCGCACCGCCCCCGGCAGCGGCTCGCCCCCGCTCACCGTGTACCGGAGCGACTTGAAATCATCCGGCGTGGCGTCCTTGGCGTGCAGCAGCGCGTTGTACATCGAGGGGATCGCCACCAGCACGGTCGGCCGATGCTCTCGAAGCAGCCGCACGATCTTGCCCGGGATGAACCGAGCCGTGTACACAACCTTGATCCCGCCGCTCAAGGGCAGCAGCGTCAGCACCGTCAGCCCGAACGAATGGAACTGAGGCAGCACCCCCAGCATTGAATCCGCCCGCGAGAAATCCACCCAGTCCCGCACCTGTCGGATGTTGCTGGTCAGATTCCCGTGCGTCAGCATCACGCCCTTGGGCTTGCCGCTCGTGCCGGAGGTATAAAGCAAAACCGCCAAGTCGTCATCCGCCGGATCGGCCGGCCAGCGGATGTCGGGCATGCCGCTGAAATCCACATCCTCAAGGTAAATCAGGTTCTTCACCTTTGGCGAATAGCCCAGGTGCTCGATCATCGGCTTCACGGTCACGATCGTGTCCGTCCCGCAGTCGTCGATCACATACTGAAGCTCTTCCTTCTTCAGCAGGTAGTTCAGGGGCACGATCGTCCGGCCTAGCGTCAATCCAGCCAGCGCGGAGGCCGGAAACGTTCCCCCCGTCGGCAGCAGCAGCCCCAGCCTCTGCGTGTGATTCACCGTGTCCAGCTTGTGGGCGATATGGAAAATCCCGGCCAGTAACTCGTAGTTCCGGGTCGTCCGCCGGTCGTCCACCAGGGCAACCGACCTCGGGTGGGTGAGCAACTGCCAGAGAATCGGTCGGTGGACGCTCAATGCGATCTCCGCGTTGACATGGAAAGTGGCTGCGAATGGACCCGGGCGACGATAATACCGAACCCCGGCCCTGCCGCGGGCTTACCTGTTGGCAATCCGGGCAAGGAAACCATCGATCATGACGGCGAGCATGCGTGCGGCAAAGGCAACCCTGACGGCTCTGATCCTCCTCTCGGCGACCTTTCAGGTCGCCTGCTCCTCGTCGCAAAAAGGCCAACAGGCCGACTACAAGGAGCTTTACAGTCAGCACCGCTACGCCGACGCGTACAAAGCCGCACTCGAAGCCCAGACGTCGGGTTCGAGCGTTCAGAAGGAACAAGCCGCCCTGATCGCCGGCCTCTCCGCCGCGGCACTCGGCAAGAACGACGAAGCTGAAAAGATCCTCACGCCGCTGCTCAAGAGCGGCGACCAGACCGTCAGCGGCAAGGCCGCGGCCCAGTTGGGCCTGATCGCGTACGGTGCCGACCGGCACGCCGAAGCGGCCACGCTGCTCACCGAGGCCTCGAACAAACTGACCGGCGACGAGGCGGCGCGGGCTTCGCTTTACGCGGGTGATGCGCTGCGAGCGCAGGGCCGCACCAGCGAGGCGCGGGCCAGCTACGAACGTGCACAGACGCAGGTGCAGGGCGACAGCACGCTCAAGGTGCTCATCTCCGATCGTCTCGCGGCCGTCAGCGGCACCCAGGCGACCGGATCCGGACAGTTCACCGTTCAACTCGGCGCGTTCAGCAGTTGGCAGCGGGCCCAGGTACAGGCCGATCGATACCGCGCCCGGGCGCAGGCCGCGGGTTTGGCCTCGCCTCGCATTGTGCAGACCGCCAACCAACAGGGCGTCAAGGTCTACGCCGTGCGCGTCGGACGCTTTGCCAACCGCAGCGCAGCCGAAAACGTCCAGCGGAATCTTGGTGCTGAAGCCAAGATCACGACCGCGACCAACGAGTGACCCACATCACACGAGCGTCGAGTCTCACGATTCCAGAATGACCGACGCGGTCGCAACCCCTGCGGCATGGCTGATGCTGACGTGGTACGCCTTTGCGCTCAGTGAATCCGCGATCTCTCGCGCTTTGGCGTGCAGATTGAGTGATGGCGCACCCGAAGGCTGATTCAGGATCTCGACATCGGTCCACGCGATGCCATCACGCCAACCGGTGCCCAAGGCTTTCAGGGCGGCTTCCTTGGCGGCAAACCGGCCTGCGAGATGCTCGACCTTCCTGGAATCGTTCGCGTGCTTGGCCGCGGTCTCGCGCTCGCCGGAGGTAAAGACACGATGCAGGAACCGATCGCCATGATCGGCGATCATCTCGCGAATGCGATCGACGCTGGCGAGATCGATGCCGTGACCAACGATGGGCATAAGACGGGGATCCTCGCTCTTCAGGCGTCCTTCGACTTCTTGCCTTTAGACGTCGATTGAGACTTGGCTTCAGATTTTGATTCGGACTTTGCGGGGGCGTCGGACTTCGCCTTCGTCTCAGCCTTTGCGGGTTCGGACTTGCCCGATTCGGATTTTCCAGTGTCCGACTTGCTGGTGTCGGGCTTGCCGCCTCCTTTGTCTGCTTCGGCGGCTTTCTTGTACGAATCCGACCGGTAGTCGGTGATGTAGAAGCCCGAGCCTTTGAACATCAATGCGGCGCCGGTGCCGATGAGGCGTTCGAGCTTGAGCTTGCCGCACTTGGGGCACTTCTTGAGATGCGGCGCGGACATCGACTGGAATTCGTCGAAGGCGTGGCCACAGGCGTTGCATTTGTAGTCGTAGGTTGGCATGGGGAAATCAGCAGAGCGGCAGAGAAAGGCGGGAGCATCAAACACTGAGAGCCACGGAGGAAGACACGGAGAAAGGCGGAGTTACTCGGCGGGCGAGACAGAGACCTTTGCGGGACGGATGACCTTGTCTCCGCCTCCTGCCGCTGCGCCTGCAAGCGAATAGCCCGACTGGAATGTCGCGACGACCTTGCCGGGGCCGATGCCGTCGGCCTTCTGCTGCATGATCGCTTCGTGAATGCCGGGGACGAATTCGTCGCCGGGCTTGGGGTTGATGACGCTGAGGCCCTGCTGCTGGAGCGTGCGGAGGAGTTCATCCCGAATGACTTTCACGCCCGTCGCGAGCTGCTCCGCCGTTACCTTGCTGGTATCCTGCTGGAGCGCGAGGTCGAAGTGATCGATGATGGTCACGACACCGCTGATGACGCTCGCGGCACCAGTCGCCTTGGCGATCTGCTCGTTCGAGAACGACCGCTTCTGATAGTTCTGAAAATCGGCCATGGTCCGCAGAGCGCGGCTGTTCGCCTCGGCGACTTCGGACTCGAGCTTCGTGACCTTTTCCTGGAGCGCGAGATTCGTCTCCGGATCGCCTTCGCTCGGGATCTCCCATTCCTGCGGGATGTCGGATTCGCTGTTCATTGACCTGCCTGCTTCCTGCGTGATCGTTGACCACCATCTATCTTGACGT
Organism: Phycisphaerales bacterium; assembly: GCA_016793015.1. Classification (GTDB taxonomy): domain Bacteria; phylum Planctomycetota; class Phycisphaerae; order Phycisphaerales; family UBA1924; genus JAFEBO01. Next base: position 10,998 of record JAEUJD010000177.1, on the reverse strand, counting down.
CGCCGACTCGTTCGGCTCATGAAACTCGACTCAATCGCCCTTCACCATCTCTTTGACCTTCTTCCAGAAGCCCTGCGTTTCAGGCAGAACCGCCTGATCCTCGCTCGCGGCATAATCGCGGAGGAGCTTCTCCTGTGCCTTGGTCAGCTTGCGCGGGACTTCCACTTTCACTGCAACCAGCAGATCGCCCGCACGTCCTGACCGCAGATTCGGAAGCCCCTTCCCCTTGATCGAGAAGACGCTGCCGGGCTGCGTGCCGCGCGGGACCGTGAGCTTGGCGTTGCCACTGAGGGTTGGCGTGTCGATCTCCGCGCCCAGCGAAGCCTGCGCGAAGCTGATGGGCATCTCCAGAACGAGGTTGTCTTCATCGCGCTGGAAGAGCGAGTGCGTGGCAACGCGGATCGCAACGTGCAGGTCGCCCCGGATGCCTTCGCCCGCCGGCGAAACTTCAGGAGGCGGCGGTTCGCCCTCGCCCGCGACACGCACGGCCTGACCGTCGCTGACCCCCGCTGGAATCTTGACGTTGATGGTGCGCTTGCGGGGCATGCGGCCCTTGCCTTTGCATGCGTCGCAGAAATCCTTGACGATTTGGCCTCGGCCCCGGCATGCCGGGCAGGCCGTGACCATGCGGAACATGCCGCCGAATCCGGTTTGCTGAACTTTGCCTTGACCAGCGCAAGTCGGGCACTTGATGGGGTTGCTGCCCTTCTTCGCGCCGGTGCCGGTGCAGGTGTCGCAGACATCGAGGCGGGTGAAATGCACTTCGCGCTCGACGCCGACGGAAACCTCTTCGAGCGAGAGTTCGACTTCGGTTTCGAGGTCATAGCCCCGCGCAACGCCGCGCCGACCTTGCTGGCCCCCGAAACCGCCGCCTGGCCCACCCTGTCCACCAAAAATGTCGTTGAACATCGAGAAGATGTCTTCGACGTTCATGCGACTGAAGTCATGTGCCGCCGGGCCGCGCGCCTGACGCAGGCCGTCGTGGCCGAACTGGTCGTAGAGCTTGCGCTTCTCCGGGTCGGAGAGAACTTCGTACGCCGCCGCGGCTTCCTTGAACTTGACCTCGGCCTCGGTGTCGCCGGGGTTGCGATCGGGGTGATACTTGAGCGCGAGGCGGCGATAAGAGCGCTTGATCTCCTCACCGTCGGCGGTTCGCTCGACGCTCAGAACTTCGTAGTAGTCGCGGGTTACGGAAGGCATCGGGTGTCTCAAGTCCAAATGTGGCGTGGAAGTTCTTGCTGCAAAGGACGCCGACGAGTTCCGAACCGGCCGATGGCTTCGTGTCGGTCAAATTCGGCGCGAGCTTCTTGAAGGCTCTCGGCATTCGCGCCACCTCGAAGTTGCACGTCGTTGAATTGCACTCCGTCATCTTCCCATTCGCAAACTTCGCAAATCGTGTACGTCCCGGGTGGCGGCGCTATAAGCGTGTGGTATCCGCAACACGGACAGGCAAATTTCTGCTGGTCATTCTGTGGCCACGCTGTCATCAATCGAGCCCGGTCGCTCTCGCGGCCGGGCTCGGGTATCTCTCACTTCACTGCGGGGCGCTTCAAGCGTCACTTGGAGCGAGCGTGAAGCTTGTTGCATCCCGAATCAGGCGGTCGCGCCGGTCGCGACTTCCTGTTCTTCCTTCAGGTCGGTGATGAGCACATCGGTCGTGAGCATCAGGCCGGCGACCGAAGCAGCATTGATCAGCGCGGTCTTGGCGACCAGCGCGGGATCGATGATGCCGTCCTTCACCAGGTCGGTGTATTCGCCCGTTGCGGAGTTGAAGCCGAACGAGTTGCCGCCCTTGCCGCCTTCCTTCACCTTTTCGACGACGAGATCGCCATCGAAGCCGGCGTTCTCGGCGATCTGCTTGGCGCAGGCCTCGACAGCGCGGCTGACGATGTCGAAGCCAAGCTTCTCATCGCCCTTGGCCTTGCCGGCGGCCTTCAGGATCGCATCCTGCGTGCGGAGCAACGCGACGCCGCCACCCGGGACGTAGCCCTCTTTGGCCGCGGCGCGGGTGGCGTGCAGAGCATCGTCCACAAGGTCCTTGGTGGACTTCATGGCGATTTCGGTTGCGCCACCAACGTTGATGATCGCGACGCCGCTGGTGAGCTTCGCGAGGCGCTCCATGAGCTTCTCACGGTCGTAGTCGCTGGTGGACTTCTCGTGCTGAGCCTTGATTTGGTTCGCGCGAGCGGTGATCTCGGCCTTCTTGCCGGCACCTTCGATGATCGTGGTGTCGTCCTTGGTGATGATCAACTTCTTGGCCCGACCGAGTTCCGAAAGCTCCACGCTCTCGATGCTGCGGCCGAGGTCTTCCGCGATGAACGTGCCGCCGGTGAGGGTGGCGATATCGCTCATCATGGCCTTGCGGCGATCGCCGAAGCCAGGGGCCTTGACGGCGCAGATCTTGAGCGTGCCGCGGAGGCGGTTGACGACGAGGGTGGCGAGGGCTTCGTTCTCGACTTCCTCGGCGATGAGGAGAATCGGCTTGCCGGTCGCGACGACCTTGTTCAGCAGCGGGAGAAGATCGGGCAGGTTGCTGATCTTCTTTTCGTAGAGCAGGATGTACGCATCTTCGAGCACGCACTCGGCGGTCTTCGGGTCGGTCATGAAGTAGGGCGAGAGGTAGCCCTTATCGAACTGCATGCCTTCGACGTAGTCGAGCGTGGTTTCTGCGGACTTGCCTTCTTCGATCTCGACGACGCCTTCAGCGCCGACGCGGTCGATGGCTTCGGCGATGAGATTACCGACAGCGACATCGTGATTGGCCGAAACAGTCGCAATCTTCTTGTAGTCTTCGCGGCCCTTGCACTTGATGGCCATGCCATCGATTGCGTCGGCAGCGGCGGCGGCAGCGTTGTTGATGCCACGCTGAAGGTGAACCGGGTTCGCGCCGGCCGTGACGTGACGCAGGCCTTCCGAGAAGATTGCCTGAGCAAGCACGGTGGCGGCAGTCGTGCCGTCGCCAGCCTTGTCGGCGGTCTTCTTGGCGACTTCGTTCACCATCTTCGCGCCCATGGACTGGAAGGGGTCGGGCAGCGAGACTTCCTTGGAGACGGAGACGCCGTCCTTGGTGACGTGCGGGCCGCCGTACGACTTTTCGATGACGACGAAGCGGCCCGAAGGACCCATCGTGCATTTCACCGCGTCAGCAAGGGCGTCAACACCCTTCTTCATCTCGACGAGAGCGGAATCTGAGAACATCAACTGTTTCGTAGACATGTTTTCACCTCAAGGCATCGGGCATCAGGCATCGGGCATCAGCCGAACCTGCCGATCAGTTTTGGTTTCCTTCAATGCTGCGGATAAGTCCTTGCAGTATCTTCCCGCACTCATGAATTCGCTTGTTTGCTTCTTCGTGTGCTGCCTGAGTGATGTAGCTCAGACGCAAAGCGAAAAGGCACTGTGTGTCAATCTCAAACAGCCCGCCGCGAGCCACTCGCAGAAACCGAAGGTAATCCTGCGTTGAGCCCCGCCCGTATCCCTCCGCAATATTGCTCGCGACCGACACAGATGCGCGTCGCAACTGACTGATGAGTCCAAATCGCTCGTGGTCAGGCAAGCTTGCGGTCAGCCGATAAATCAAAAGACCGAGATCCATAGCCTTTTGCCATGCCACGAGATCGCGATGTGAATTGATTTCGCTCATACTGATGCCCGATGCCCGATCCCTGATGCCTCCGGTTTCAGCCCTCAATCACGCCGAGCAGTTCGCTCTCGCGCAGGATCAGGTGCTTCTCGCCCTTGATCTCGACTTCGGTGCCGGCGTACTTGCCGTACACCACGGTGTCGCCCTTGCTGACGCTCATCTCGGCCCGCTTGCCGTTTTCGAGGCGCTTGCCGGGTCCGGTCGCGACGACGTTGCCCTTGACCGGCTTTTCCTTTGCGGTCTCGGGGAGGTAGATGCCCGAAGCGGTCTTGGTTTCGGCTTCGATGGGCTTGACGAGCACGCGGTCTTCAAGGGGTTTTACGGCCATTTCAAAATCTCCTTCAGGGTGCTGCAATCTGGTGATTGCGTCGTTTGCGTTTTCTGCGGGCACGATGCCCGCCGGAACTGATGAACAGAAAGTCGATGAGCTGAGAATTCAATCCGCTTTGGCGGCCTCCGCGGCTTTTTCGTGCTTGCGTGCCTTGACCAGTTCGGCGCGGATCGATTCGATCAGTTCGGCGTCCTTGGCCGGGTCGAGCTTGGTCGCGGCGTACTCGGGCGTTCCTTCCTTGTGCATCTGACCCCAGACCGGCGCAAGGACGTCAATGTCGGTTTTGCGGCGCGGGAAGATGTGCCAGTGCACGTGGTGGACAACGTTGCCGAGCGATTCGCAATTCAGCTTGTGCGGGCGCAGCGCGTTGTGCACGGCCTCGGCAACCTGCGTCATCTCTTCGATGAAGCGGACGCGGGCGGCGCGGGCCAACTGGTGCAGTTCGGTCGCCGGAGTCTTGGATAAGAAGAGCGTGTAGCCCCGGAACTGCTGGGAATCGCCGAGAACAGCGAAGCCCGTGTCGAGCTCCGCGATGAAGCCGGGGTGCTTCCCGGCGCGGCACTCGGCCACGCGTGTACAGATCTCGCACTCTTGCTGGTGTCCTGCCATAGGTGTTTCCCGGCTTATGCCGCGTCCGACTTGCGGGCCTCCGTCATTGAGGGGACGACGGCGGCCGCGGCCGGCACGGCTTTGGACTGCTTTTTCTCACGCCAGGCGATGATGAACTCGATCACGATCGGCAGGATCGAGATCACGATGATGCCGAGGATGACGAGCGAGAAGTTGTTCTTCACGATCGGCATGTTGCCGAAGAGATAGCCCGCAGTGACGCAGACTCCAACCCAGAGCAACGCACCGGCAACGTTGTAAAAGAAGAACTTGGAGTAGTTCATCGCTCCCGCACCAGCAACGAATGGGACGAAGGTGCGGACGATCGGAACGAAGCGGCCGATCACGACGGCCTTGCCGCCGTACTTCTCATAAAAAGCGTGGGCCTTGTCGAGGTGCTTGCGGTTTAGAAGCCGCTCGATGATCGACGGCTTGTGATTCGGATCGAGTTCCTTGCAGAACACGCGAGGCCCGATCCACTTGCCGAAGGCGTAGTTCACAGCGTCGCCAAGGATCGCCGCGACGATGAGAAGCGAAGAGACGATCCAGACGTTGAACGCCTGAGGCTGCGAGGCACCGAGAGCGCCCGCGGCAAAGAGCAGCGAATCCCCCGGCAGGAACGGAGTTACGACCAATCCCGTCTCGGCGAAAACGATCGCAAACAGGATCGCATAGACCCAAGGTCCCTGCGACTGCACCAAGCCGGCGAGGGCCTGATCGAGGTGGAGGATGTTGTGGATCAGTTCTTGCATGAAGAAGGGTCGTTCATTCGTTTACGAGGCTCGGCGTTTGGCTTGAGAAGTGCTGCGTTTGGGCGAACGTCGCGAACGGCCCGCATCAAGTTTCTTTTTGGCATCGTCCCATGAAACGAGCGACTTTGCGCCGGGGTCGCGCCGAGCCGCCTCCAAGTCGATGAGGTCGATCGCATCTTCAACCGCATCGCACAGGCGCTTGTACTCACCGTACGGAAGAACGACAAACGCACCCTTGCCGCGCGGCCCGAAAGTCGCTGGCTGACGGGAGAGCAATTTGGCGATCTTCTTAGCGGTCATACACGTCTCTCCTGTTCCCGACGATCCGAATCACAATTTGATCGCCTTCCAAATCGAAGAGAATCCGAAAGTCACCTGCACGCATCCGGTAGGCCGGTGAAAAACTCTTGAGCCGCTTGACATCACCCGCGAGATTGTCGGCAAGCCTGTCGATCTTCGAACGCACGAGATCTTGCGAGCCGATCGGCAGAGCTTCCAACTGTTTCAAAGCCTTGCTGGTGAGTTGAATTCGATATCGCGGCACGCGCCCATTCCCTCGAACTCAAGCCCTTAGAACCCCATCCCACCCATGCCGCCCATTCCGCCCATGCCCGGCATGCCCCCACCCATGCCGCCCATTCCGCCGCCGCCGGCTGGCGCGGCTTCCTTGGGTTCGGGCTTGCTGGTGATGATGCAGTCGGAGGTGAGCAGAAGAGTTGCGACGCTGGCCGCGTTCTGGAGCGCGGAGCGATCGACCTTGGCGGGCGTGATCACGCCCTGATCGATGAGATCGCCGTAGGTGTCGGTGAGGGCGTTGTAGCCGAAGTTGTTGCCCTTGCCTTCGGCAACCTTCTGCACAACAACCGTCCCCTTTGCGCCGGCGTTGTCGGCGAGCGTCTGGAGCGGGACGGCCAGAGCCGTGAAGACCGTGCGGATACCCGCGGCGAAGTCGAATGCGTAACGGCCCACATCTTCGGACGATTTGTCGTCGCCACCCTTGCCGAAGACGGCCTTGTACTCCTTCATGCTCTCGAGCGCCTTGCGCGAGCGGATGAACGAGACGCCGCCGCCGGGGACGATGCCTTCGGCCACAGCAGCGCGGGTCGCGTGGAGCGCGTCCTCGATGCGGGCCTTCTTTTCCTTGAGTTCGGCTTCGGATGCAGCGCCGACTTTGATCTGTGCAACGCCACCGGCGAGCTTGGCGAGACGCTCCTGGAGCTTCTCGCGGTCGTAATCGCTGGTCGTCTTCTCGACTTCAGCGCGGATCTGGGCAATACGGGCCTGAATGTCTTTGGTGCTGCCGGCACCCTCGATGATCGTCGTGTTGTCGGCATCAATCTCGACCTTCTTGGCCATACCGAGCTGCTTGAGTTCGACCTTGTCGAGCTCAATGCCCAGGTCCTTCATGATCGGCGTCGCGCCGGTAAGGATCGCGATATCTTCGAGCATTGCCTTGCGGCGATCGCCATAGCCGGGGGCCTTGACGGCGGCGACGTTGAGCGTGCCGCGAAGCTTGTTGATAACGAGGGTCGCGAGCGCTTCACCGGTCACATCTTCGGCGATGATGAGCAGGGGCTTCTTCGCGGCCATGACCTTCTCAAGAAGCGGAACGAGCTTCGAGAGGTTGTCGATCTTGTCTTCGTGGATGAGGACGAGGGCCTTGTCGAACTCGACCTTCATCGCATCGGCATCGGTGACGAAGTTCGGCGAGAGGAACCCGCGATCGAACTGCATGCCCTCGACGACCGTGACTTCGGTCTCGATGTTCTTGCCTTCTTCGACGGTGATGACGCCGTCCTTGCCGACCTTCTCGAACGCGTCGGCCATGATCTTGCCGACTTCAACGTCGTTGTTGGCGGAGATGGTGGCGACGTTCTGGATGTCGGCCTTGCCCTTGACGGGGGTCGCCATCGAGTCGATCGACTTGGTGACCTGCTCGACGGCTGCCTTCATGCCCCGGACGAGGGCGTTGGGGTCCACGCCGGCGGCGACGTGGCGGAGGCCTTCGCGGAAGAGCGCCTCGGCAAGTACGGTGGCCGTGGTCGTGCCATCGCCCGCATCATCGGAGGTCTTGGAGGCAGCCTGCTTGACCAGCATGGCGCCCATGTTCTCTGCCTTGTCCTTCAGTTCGATTTCCTCAGCGACCGAGACGCCGTCCTTGGTGACGGTCGGGCCGCCCCAGGACTTGTCCAGCACGGCGTTGCGGCCGCGGGGTCCGAGGGTGGCCTTCACGGCCTTGGCGAGCTTCTCGACACCGGCGAGAAGGGACTGACGGGCATCGACATCGAAAGAAAGGTTTTTAGCGGCCATCTCGAAAAATCTCCCTGCAAAGGCCCGGTTCGTTCCCGGGGGTTGGTCAAATCGGTAGGCAATCCGGGCGGGAACGCCGCCAGACGCTACGAGTTCTAGGGCAATGCCTGTGCCAGAAAACCCAAGCGTGCCAAACGCGCGAATGCGCAACCAGAGCGATTGAGGGACGCCCGGGAGCCCAAACCCCACTGTCAGCCCGCAAGCACGCCCGGAAACGACTGCCGAACTGGCAGACCCGGACGGAAGCAGGACATGGGCGGTCTGGTTGCTACCATGTGGCCGCATGATGCTGCTCGCGACAACGGACCTGTCCAGCTACCTCCCGATCCTGCTCATCATTTTGATGGCGGTTTCGTTCGGGGCGATCAACGTGATCGGGTCGCTTGTTCTTGGACCGAAGCGGGATGGCACGACCAAGGCGCAGTCGTACGAGTCGGGCATGAACCCGGTGGGCACGGCCCGCAAGCGGTTCAATGTGCGGTTTTATCTGATCGCGATGGTGTTCCTGGTCTTCGACGTTGAGATCGTGTTCCTGTATCCGTGGGCGACGACGTTTCCGAACATCGCGCCGATGAGTCATGAGGGGCTGATCTGGCTCGGCCGGATTTTCTTTTTCCTGCTGACGACCGTGGTCGCGTACGTCTACGGCTATCGCAAGGGCGTTTTCCGCTTCGATTGATGCCGAGAACGCTGAAGGGATTGCGTCCGGTATTCGGGGCTTGACGCGACTTGCGTCCCAATTTCCAATTCAAGGGGCTGTAACTCGACGGCGCATTCGGGCGCATTCGCGCAATCGTCGCGCCCGTCGGTCGCTGCTTTGAGGGGCATCGAGATTGGCGGAAGAAGCTCCGATGAGATGTCTGCGTCCCCGCTGGAGGAGAGTCCGCTGGGGTGCGGAGCACGGAGCAGAGAAGAATGGCGATCGACGTAGAAAAGCTCAAGGCTCAGCTCGACGCGACCGTGCTCTCGGGCTCGGTGCGTGCGGCGTTCCAGCCGATCGTGGATCTCAAGTGCGGCGAGATCGCCGGGTTTGAGACGCTCACAAGGCTCTCGGACCCGAGCGAGTTCCGGTCGCCGTCGGAGTTGTTCGATGCCGCGGAAAAAGCGGGCGAACTTTGGAGCATCGAAGAAGTCACAAGGCGGGTCTCGCTGGCGTCGGCCTCGGGCTTGCCCGGCGGATCGAAGCTTTTTCTGAATACGACACCTCAGGTGTTTGCGGACCCGCGCTTCTGCTCGGAACTGCTGCGTGCCGTTCGCGCGACGGAAGGATTGACGCCGACTCGCATCGTGCTTGAGATCACCGAGCGCTCGGCGCATCACCACGATCACTCGCTCGATGAACAGGTGCGGATGGTGAAGGCCGCGGGCTTTGAGGTGGCGATCGACGATGTCGGCGCGGGCACGAGCGGGCTGAACCGCATCATGGCGCTGCGCCCCCACTGGCTGAAGCTGGATCGCGAGCTGATCGAGAACATCAGCCACGATCGCGTGCGGCAGAACCTGATCCGGTTCTTTCTGCGGTTCGCAACGCTGAGCGGCGTGAAGCTGATCGCCGAGGGCATCGAGCGGGAAGACGAGCTCTCGATGCTGATGGAACTCGGTGTTGTGTACGGCCAGGGCTATCTGCTCGGACGGCCGGGGGAACGCGATCAGGAACTGAGCCCGGAGATTCGGTCGTTCATCCGTTCGCGCCGCGTCGGGGGAATCTCCGATGCGCAACGCGATCCGCGGGTGATGAGCGTGCGTCGCTATGTGCGCACGGTGAAAATGGTTGACAGCCGATGCAAGGCGATCGATGTCGCGTCGGAAATCATGCGCGACTCGTCGGTCACGGGCGTCCTGGTCATGGAATCGGGGCGGCCGGCGGGCTGGTGCGAGCGGGATTCGCTGCTTCGGTTCGCGGCAGACGACTTGCACGCGCAGCAGATGGAGTACGTGGTGCGTCCGGGCGTGGTGTGCACGGGACCGGAGACGACGATTCCCGATGCGCTCGAGCTTGCATCGGGGCGCGAAGAACGCAGCGTGGGCTTGCCCCTGATCGTGACGGATGAATCGGGGGTTCTGGGGATGCTCTCGATCGGGGATCTGCTGCATGCCGCGGCGGACCTTGCGCGGGAGACGCAGCTTCGGATCGCGCCGCTGACGGGGCTTCCGGGGCGGGTGCTGGCGGATGAGCATCTTCGTTCGGTGCTCGGGGAAGGCTCGAAGGGGCTTGGGACAATGCAGAGCACGGCGGCGCACGATGTCGCGGTGCTGAACATCCGGGGCTTTGCACGGTACAACGACTCGATGGGGTACGAACTCGGCGACGAACTGCTGAAGCGCGTTTCGGAATTGTTCCGGACGAGCGTGCGGGCGGCGCGACCGGACGTTTTCTTTGCACACATCGGGAACGACCGATTCCTCGCGACAGCGCCGGAGGGCACGCTCGCGGGCCCCATCCGGGCTTTTCTCCGGGCGTTCGACGAGCGTGAATCCACGCTGGCAGCCGCCCGAGCTGGTGCGCCAACACCCCGGATTCGCGTGACCCTGGCGGCCGGCGCAAGCCGGTGGCTGACGGGCTCGCAGGTGCTCTACCGGCTGAGCGAACAGTGGCAGAAGCAGATCGGGCCGGAACCGGCAACGAGCGAGCTTGTGGTCGTGCACGAGCGGACGGAAGCGGCGCACCTTCGTGCATCGGCCTGAGGGAATCCTGCAACACGAATAGCGTGGGTGGCGTAGCCTCTGTGCATGGATGCGCGGGGCGTCGCCCTTGTTTCTTCCGTGTGGGATACAGCGCTGGCTCGCAGGCTCCTCGGGCTTGCGGTGGCCCTGGTCTGCGCGGCGCCGCTCGTGATCGGCGCTTGCCTCACGCCCTCGCCCGAAGGGCACGGGACACATCAGGCACTTGGGCTTCCCCGGTGCGGGTTTCTGATGGCGTTCGGCCGGCCGTGCATGACGTGCGGCATGACGACCGCGGTCACGCTGGCTGCACACGGGCAGTTTGGGAGCGCCTTTCGGACGCAGCCGGCGGGAGCGATCCTTGCGATTGTGCTAGCATCGGGGGTCTGGTTCGGGCTGCACGCGGCGGCGACCGGGATGAGCCTGAAGCCGGGGTTTGATGCGCTGCTCCGACCCCGCGCCCTGTGGATCGCGGGCGGCGTGCTGCTCGCGGCTTGGGCGTACAAGATTGCGGTTTTCTAGCGTTGCTTTTTCGGTCGTGAATTTCTGGTTGGGGATTTCTGGTCGATTGCTCGCAGCGGAAAGGCCTGAGCGGATGTCGGGAGTGCGTCGGCGGAACATTCAGAGACTCGTGTGCTGGGCGGCGCTCGCGGGCGCAAGCTGCACGCTTGGCGGCTGCGCCATCCCCGCTT
>JAEUJD010000163.1 GCA_016793015.1 Phycisphaerales bacterium | reverse complement strand
GATGTTTCGGAAGGGGTTTCATGCGGTTCGGATTCTGCCCGAGCATGCGGGCGCGCTGGCGGAGATGAACGAACGCGATGCGCCGCTGCTGGTGCTGCTCAGCCACAGTTCGTGGTGGGATCCGCTGCTCAGCCTTGTGCTGCACATGCACGACTCGCCGGCGCGGGAGCCGATGGCGCCGATGGATGCCTCGCAGCTCCGCAAGTTCGGGATCTTCAAGAAGATCGGCATCTTCGGGCTCGATCCGGATGAACCAAAGAGCCTCGAAGCGATGGGGCAGTACGTCGCGGAGAAGTTTGCAAAGAATCCGAAATGCTCCTTGTGGATCACGCCTCAGGGGCGGTTCACGGATGTGCGCATGCCCATCGAAATCCGGCCGGGCGGGGCGGCGATCGCGGCGAAGACTTCGGGGATTTCGGTGCTGGTGCTCGCGGTGGAATACGGGTTCTGGACCGACCAGAAGCCGGAGGTGTTTTTGAGCTGGAAGCCCGTGCATGTTGCGCCGGGGCGCGAAGGTTCAACGGCGGGCTGGCACCGGGCGATTCTGGAGGCAATGACGGAGAACAGCCGCGTTCTGGCCGAGGCGGTGAAATCACGCGACCCCTCGAAATTTCTATCGGTCTTTGACTCCGGCGGCGCGGCAGCGACGAACTGGTGGTACGACCTCTGGCTTCGTTTGCGTGGCCGGTCTTCGCGCGTCGAGGACCGGCATTTCGCCCAGTCCCCGTCCGCAACTCCGGCAACCGGCTCAGAAGCGACAACTTCCTCCCTCCCATGAACATCCTCGCGATCATCCTGTGCGTGTCGTTCGCGTTCGCCGTGCTGGCGCTGGTCGTGACGGTCGTAAACCTGGTCATTTACACGCGCCCCCCGGCGGCTCTGCCGGCAGGTCCGCTGGTCACGGTGTGCATTCCGGCGCGGAACGAAGAAGAGAACATCGCGGCGTGCGTGCGGTCGGTGCTGGCGAATCGGCACACGAACCTGGAAGTGCTGGTGTACGACGACCAGAGCACGGACAGGACTCCTGCGATCGTGCGCGAGCTTCTGGCCGGAGATCCCCGGGTGCGGGCGGCGGAGACGGTCGCGTTGCCGCCCAACTGGAACGGAAAGCAGCACGCGTGCTGGCGGATGGGGCAGCAGGCCCGCGGCGAGTGGATGATCTTTACGGATGCCGATGTGCGGTTTGAGCCCGAGTGCATCGGGCGTGCGCTGGCGTCGGCTTCGGAGCGGAACGCGTCGCTGGTTTCGACGTTTCCGCGCCAGATCACGGGCACGATCTCGGAAGACCTTGCGGTGCCGATGATTTTCTTTGTGCTGTTTTCGTATCTGCCGATGCCGATGATGCGGAGCGGGAACTCGCCGACGGCCTCCGCAGGCTGCGGGCAGTTTCTGATGGTGACGCGCGAGGCGTACGACAAGTCGGGCGGGCACAGCGCGTTCAAGGATTCGATGCACGACGGCGTGAAGATGCCCCGCGAGGTGCGGAAGGCGGGGTTCCATACCGATCTCTTTGACGGCACGGACCTCGTGAGCGTGCGGATGTATCGCGGGCTGGCGCAGACGTGGCGTGGTTTCACAAAGAACGCGTTCGAGGGGATCGGATCGCTCGGGCTGCTCTGGTTTTTCACGATTGTCCATTTGCTCGCGCACGTGCTGCCGTGGGTCGTGGCCGCGATCGCAGCGAGCATGTGGTTCTCCGGCTCGCTGACAACGGACTGGCGTGCGGCGGGCGTTGTCGCGGGCGTGTGCGTGGCGTTGAATGTGATCCAGCGATCGATTCTGGCGGCGCGTTTCCGGCAGGGGATCGTGCCGGTGATTCTGCATCCGGTGGGCGTCGTGTTCATGACCGTGGTCCAGTGGTACAGCTTGTATCTGGCGAAGACCAATCGGCGGGCGTGGCGGGGGCGCGTTGGGGTTGGGGTCGCTGCGGGGTGAGGAGAGCGGCAGAACGGCAGATTGGCTGAGCAGCAGATAGGAAGCAGATTCTCGGGCGCGACGCGGGGAAGTGCGATCTGGTCCTGTCTGCGGCCTCCCTTCCCCCAGCTCCCTCGGGAAGGGGCTTCGGAAACAGGAAAATTCCGGAAACGATGCAATCGGAGTTGGGTTGCGGCGTGAATCTGCCAACTAGAGCGGAGAAGCAACGCATGGGCGTGACACGTCAATTCCGGGCGCAGTGGTTGTCCTTTCTTGGTGCTGGTTTGGGTGCTGGTTTGGGTGCTGGCTGGATCTGTGGAGTCGCGGCAGCGGCGCTGCCACCTGTGCCGGTGCCGCCCGAGAACCCGCTCACCGAGAGCAAACGGGTGCTTGGCAAGATTCTGTTCTTTGAGGAGCAGATCTCGACAAGCAATGTGGTGTCGTGCGCGACCTGCCACGTGGCATCGAGCGCCGGGGCCGATCCGCGTGCGGCGGTCCATCCGGGATTGGATGGGGTTGTCGGGACACCCGACGATGTGCAGGGTTCGCCGGGCGTTGTGAAGGCGGACACGTTCAACAGCTTCGAGCTCGATGCGCTGTTTGCGCTGCGGCCCCAGGTGACGGATCGGGCCACGAACTCGAACATCAACGCGGTGTACGCGCCGGATCTTTTCTGGGACGGCCGGGCGAGGACGACGTTCATCGATCCGGAGACGGGGCAGGTTGCGATCTCGAGCGGCGGCGCGCTCGAGAGCCAGTGCGTGAATCCGCCCTTGAGCAGCGTGGAGATGGCGCACGCCGCGATGGATTGGGTGGGGATTGAACAGCGCTTGCAGCGGGTGCGTGCGCTCGATCTCTCGACCAACATTCCTGCGGATGTGCAGGCGGTGCTCAATACGACGCGTTCGTATCGGGAGCTTTTCCGGCAGGCGTACGGCGATGAGGCGATTACATCGAAACGGATCGCGTTTGCGCTCGGAACGTATCAGCGCACGCTGATCTCGGATCAGACTCCGTGGGATTCGTTCCAGGCGGGGAACCAGAATGCGTTGACGCAGAATCAGCGGAACGGATTGCAGGCGTTCCTGAGCACGGGTCCGCAGGGAACCAACTGCACAGCGTGCCACGTGCCCCCGATGTTCACGGACAACACGTTCCGGAATCTCGGTCTGCGTCCGATCGCGGAGGACAACGGGCGCCAGAGCGTGACGGGGAACATCGCCGATCGGGGCAGGTTCAAAGTGCCGGGGCTGCGGAATGTCGGGCTCAAGCGGACGTTCATGCACAACGGGCAATTCCAGACGCTCCAGCAGGTGATGGCGTTCTACGGCGGCGTGCGCAACGTGAATCCGAACCCGGATAACCGGGACCCGGTGTTGAATACGGTCAATCTGCCGCCTCAGCAGGGCGGGCAGGTGCAGGATTTTCTGGCGAATGGATTGCTCGATCCGCGGGTGCGCGATCAGATGTTCCCGTTTGACCGGCCGGTGATCTTCACGAGCCCGGCTCGCGCTGCGAATCAGACGACGGTGATCGCGAATACCGGCGTGGCAGGGAGCACGGGCACGCCGCGGATTGTGGTGCAGAGCGCACCGATGGTGGGCAACCGCGATTTCAAGGTTGGCCTCGATGGTGCAAAGCCGGGCGCGACGGCGCGGCTGGGTGTTTCGACCGCTGCGCCGGTGAACGGACGCATCACGCCCCAGAGCTTCTTTGATGACACGACGGTCGGCGCGAGCGGGGTGACTTCGGGCGTGGCGACTCAGTTCTGGCCTTTGCTCGCCGGGAAGGTCAGCAGCGGGCAGGTGCTGTTCGCGCAGTGGTTTGTGGATGATGCCGCGGCAGTGGGTGGGCAGGCCTTGTCGAGCGTGAGCCGGATTCCGATTTTCTGCGGCAGCGCGGGCTGCCCCAGCGTCTGCTCGATGGCCGACTTCAACGGCGACGGGCTGGTGGATGACACCGACTTCGTGCTGTTCGCCGATGCGTACAACGCGCTCACCGTGCCCGCGGCAAACGTGCTCGGCGATTTGAATGCGGATGCGCTCGTCGACGATGCGGACTTCAGCGCATTCAGCGTCGCGTACGACACGCTGATCTGCTCGTGAATCGCCCGTGATCGGATTATGAGAATGCCCTACCTCTGATGGCGGGGCGTTTTTCGTTTTGCGACGACTGGTGCTTTCGAGTACGGCGAGGGCGGAGAGGCGGGCCTGTCTTTTCAGGTGTCGGGAGCGCTCGGCGGGGGGCGTCTCGAGGAATTGCTTCAGGACTTTGTTGTGGGCGTCGAGATGCTCGCGGAACTCGTTGAGTTGCCGGAAGACGCGGCGAAGGCCTTCGCCCCCGCGGGCGGTCGGACCGAAGAGGTTGGGGCGGGGCGCATCGATCCGAACAGTCTACCACAGACCGACCGTAAAAAACGGTATTTGTTTGGTTTCGGGAAGATTGGCTCGAACTGCTTGACTGATCGGGACTTGGGTCTGGGGAAAAGGTGTGGAGAACTGGGAGGGGGGATTGGGGCTCGGGCCGGGTGTGATCAGCGGGCCGGGGCGCTCTGAATGGTGAGCGAGGCGACATTTCGGACCCAGCGAGCGTGCTTCTTGTCCTGGGTGGCGATGAGGCGGAGCGGCCCGTCGCGGCCGGTGATTGGTGCGCCGTTGGCGCGATCGGCTACAAGCACGACTCCGTCGCTGAATTCATCGGTGAGTTCAGGAATGGCGAAGATCACGCCGTAGTCGTCGGCGGATTCGGCGAGCAGAAAATCGCGAAGGCGGGTGCCGCGCATGGATTGTCCGAACTTCATGCCGGCTTTGGAGAGCAAGTCGTGAACAGTAACGCCCTCGTACCTGACCTCTGCCTCGTCCTTGTCCTTGATGGTGACCGTGCGGCGGGGCATGGTTGCAAGATCGGAAGACGTGACACTGGTTTGCTGGAGGCCGACACCTTGGATTGAGAGCGACGCGGGCGCGGTGGGTGAAGGGGGATCGGCGGCCTCGGGCGGCCTCTGCATGGCCAGAGCGAAGATGGCAAAGAGCGTGGAGGAGAAAAAGATGGCTTGGCCCATACAGGTTCCTTGAACGTGGCACGTTTCATGTTATGGGTGATGTGGCGAAGTGGGGGGTCGAAAGCGAATGGGCTGCTCGTATAATTGTGCATGGAGCTGCTGAGATATGTTTCGGTCATGGTGGCGATCGGGGGAACGCTGCGGTTTGGAATGGCGGATTCGCTCACGCTCGAGCCGGTGGCGGACAACACGCTGATCGAAGACCCGCTCGGATCGGTCTCGAATGGCGCGGGGACAGCGATGCAGGCGGGGCTGAACGGGGCGAACCTAATCCGGCGAGCGGTGCTTCGTTTCGATGTGGAGGGAGCGATCCCGACGGGCGCGCGAATTACGCAGGCGGCGCTCACATTGGAGAACACCTCCGGAACAGTCGGGAGCGCGACATGCGGGCTGTACCGTGTGACAGCGTCGTGGGGAGAGGGGGCCTCGTACGGTGCGGGCGGGCAGGGGCAGGGCGCCGCGTCGCAGTCCGGCGATGCGACGTGGATTCACCGAATCTGGCCCGACGTGATGTGGGCTACTCCGGGGGGTGAATATGCAACGATCCAGAGCGCATCGATGGTGGTGAACGCGAACGGTTCCTACACATGGTCGAGTGTTCAACTCGCCCGGGATGTACAGAGCTTCCTTGATGCGCCGGCGCGAAACTACGGGTGGCTGATCAAGGGCGATGAGGTGTTGACCCGATCGGTGAAGCGGTTTTCGACACGTGAGGAGTCGAATAGCGGGATTCGGCCGCGGCTGAAAATCGATTTTGATCGGTGCCCTTCGGACCTGAATGGTGATGTCGCAGTGGATGACTCGGACTTTGCGCTGTTTGTCACTGCGTACAACCTGCTGGACTGCGCAGATCCGGCGATGGCGCCGGGGTGCCCGGCGGATCTGAACACGGACGGAGCGGTCAATGATCTGGATTTTGTTGTCATTGTCGCTGCGTACAGCGAGTTGATTTGCGGGTGATTCTCGGACGGACAGGGGTTTGGGGTCATTTCGATGCGCGGCGGGTGAAAACCGGGGTGGATGGTGTAGCCTTGAAGGGTCGGGCTCGCGTGGGCGATTGGGGAATGCCATGAAGCAATCCGAGCGTTGGATCAAAGTTGGAATGGGCGGCGCCATGAGTTTGATGGTGTCGGGCGTGGTGTTGGCTTTCGTGACGGGTTTGGCGGCGCCGGCGCTGGGCGGTCCGAATCTGCTGAACAACCCGGGGGCGGAAGCGGGTGTCGCCGGGAGCATCGTCCCGGGCTGGAATACCACGGGCACGTTCGAGGTGGTGTCGTACAACGCGGGCGGCGGGTTTCCGCTCTTGACCGATCCGGGTTCGCCGAATCGGGAGAGCAAGTTTTTTGCGGGCGGTTCGTCGGCGCCGACATCGACCGCGCTCCAGACGGTGCTGCTCGGGCAGTTTGCGGGCGAGATCGATGCGGGCTCGAAGGGGTTCACGCTCTCGGGCTGGCTGGGCGGGTTCTCGTCGCAGAACGATCATTGCGATGTGTCGGTGACGTTTTACGACAGTGCGGGATTGGCTCCGCTCGGGCAGGCTTCGATCGGCGGCGTGCGGGCGGCGGAGCGCGGATCGAACACGGGCATGCTGCTGCGCTCGGTGGGCGGCGTGGTCCCGGTGGGAACGCGCGAGGCGCTTGTCATTATCACGATGACGCGCGAGGCGGGGACGTACAACGACGGCTACGCGGATGATCTCTCGTTTTCGCTCGGCGCAGCGTGCCCGTGCGATCTGAACGGCGACGGCTTCGTCGAAGACACCGACTTCACGATCTTTGTGGGGGCGTACAACCTGCTTGACTGCGCCGATCCGTCGATGGCGCCGGGGTGCCCGGCGGATTTCGATGGGGATGGATTGGTGGACGACGCGGACTTTGTGGTGTTTGTGCAGGCGTATAACGAGTTGGTGTGCCCGTAGGTTTTGCCGCGCGGACTGCACCGACTGCGATTCACGAAGGCCTGCGTTTTTGGGGGTCGTTGATCCGACGCCTTACTGCACGGGCACTTTCTCGAATGAGATTTCGCCGCTCGCAAGCCGGGCGTAGTAGCCCTCGATCAGATCGAGTCCGGTGACTCGGTGGACGTATGCCGCGGCGCGGACAAGATCGGCGCGCTGGACGAGTTCAAGGCGGGGCTCCTTGAGTTCGAGGCGGTTGCCGTAGAAAGCGCAGGCATCGTGCGCGATGAGGACGACGCGTTTGAGTTTGTGAACCTGGACGAGGAACTGGAGTTCATCGACGACACCGCCCTCTTCGAGCGTTGCCTGCGGATGGCCGGCGAGGCACGCCGGGCCCCCGGGGAGGCAGACGCGGTCATAGCGCGGCAGATTCAGACCGTTCTGAAGGAAATCATCGCAGTGCTCGCCGATACGGCCGTCGGAGCAATAGAGAGCCGCGGCATGGATGCGGGAGGAGTCGTACTGGAGTTTGGATTTGTATGACATTCCGGGATGATGCTACCCGGTCGGGCTTGTCGGTGGGGAATGGGGGAAAGCTGACCCGGTGCTGGCATCTGGGACCCTATGGGACTCATAATCGATGCGGGCTGGCGGGAACTGGCGGATGGAGGCGACCCGGCGCGCAAATAGGGGAACTTGCGCCGGGAAAGTTGAGGATCAAGGACACAGCCCTGATGGAACTAGTTTTGGGGCGGCTGGTCGTTCAAAAAACAAATCGCAACCCCGCGCTGAACTGAAACTCCAGCGGCGACCGGTGGTGCACGTCCTGCACCACCGGCAGCCCCACACTGAACTCCGCGGCAAACCGCTGCGCCTCAAAGAGCAGGCCCGGCGAGAGCAGGATCTCGTTATCGCCGTTTGTTTCATAGAGGCCGTTCACCTCGAGCGAGCCATACCACGCCTGGCCGGAATTTTCGGCGGTGAACTCGGATGGCGAGAGGCGGTACATCAGCGCGGTGTCGTACTTGAGCGCATCCGCGGGGCCGTCGCCTCCGAGGTTTTTGTATTCCCAACTGCCGCCGCTGGTGGTGATGGTGTAGCGGATGGATTGCGTGAGGCCGAATCGGCCCCGGATGATCATCGCGCTGAAACCGGCGTAGGGGTCGACGGTTTGGGGCGCGACGTTGTCGTCGCCGCTGGGCATGAGTGCGCCGGCGTAGATGACAGCGCGAATGGTGTCGAGCGAGGATGTGTCGGAGCGGAAGACGCGGAGCTTGAACTGCGCATCAACGCGGCCGAGCGCGAAGGAGAGATCGCGATCGGCCGGGAACGTGCGATCTTCGATGACCATCGGGACCTTGAGCGAAAACGAGAGGTCTTTGACGAGGCCCATCTGCACGGTCACGCTCGGCTCGGCGCGCGAGACGCCCTGCGTGCCGACACCCGGGGCGTTCGGCGATGTGTTCGGCGCGGGATTCGCACCGACGCCGAAGCGCCAGAAGCGGAACTGGGGCTTGATGTAGATCGTGTTCGGCGCGGGCTGGGTTGCGGATTCGGTGTTGAGAGCTTCCTGCGCGAAGCAGGGGACGGCGAGAGCGAACGCGATGCAGGCGGAGAGTGTGCGCATAGCGGTGGCCTTGTTGGGGAGTGGGGAGGTGAAGAGGTGTGCTTACCGCGCGATCTTGATGAGCGTCACACCTGCCGCGTCCGCGGCATTTGCGAGCTGGCGGGGTGAAGGCGTGCTCGGGCCGGTCAGGTTGGCCTTCACTTTTCCGGTTGAGAGATCGACCTTCACATCGGAGACGCCGGGCAGTTGTTCGACCTGCTGATCGATGTTGGTGGCGCAAAGCGGGCAGGAGAGTCCGTTCATGTACATCACGATCGGGCCGGGGGGCAGGGGCTGATCGCTCTTGATGAGCGCGGCTTCGTCGGCCGTCGCGGTGTATGTCACAGCTTGCTCGGTGTCGGCGGATGAGGCGGGCGCTGCGGATTGATCCGAAGCGCATGCGCCGAGCGTGGCGACGATGGAGAACGCGACAAGGAGGCGGAAGATCGCGGCAAAGGAGTTGATCGACATGGGATGACTCTCAGAATGCGCGGCAGCGCCGCGCCGGGTTTGCGGATGGAACGTGAGTGGTGTTTCTTGAAATACAGACGGAGAACCGCACGCCTGAAGGCGCGCGGACAATCGGCGTGCGCGCAGAGAGGGCGCGAAAGCTTCGACTATGTTCGCCAGATGCAGAGCGAGGCCTGCGGGCGAACGCCGTCGTGTGCCGCGCTCTGGCGGGCAACGGGCTTCGCAAACGACTCGGCGATCGGCAGAGCGATCAGCACGATGAATCGGACCGGAACCGGCGCGATATCGACGCGCAGGTCCGAAGCAGGGCGGGGCGCGATCGGGGCTTCGGGGGCACGCGTTGGCGCTTCGCCGGCGCACGGGCAGACAGTCCCCTCGCAGCACGGGCAGGATTCAACGATCGCGCAGCCGGCCTTGGACTCACCATTTAAGAGGGCGCGCGATCCCGCCCATCCCAGGGGCGACGCGAGCGCCAGAGAGAGGGCGAGCAGGAAGGAAATGAGGGATCGCAAGACCATGCTCAGACTGAAGATATCGGCTTGGATGCACCCGGGTGCGGGGCGATCCGACGGAAGTTTGGTATTCGTATTTTGATAGGCATATAACGGCGTAGGAAAGTCGTCTTGTCGGTTGGCCTCTGGCTATCATTCCCCCCTTCATTCCGGTGCACCCGGGTTGATGGCGTCGGTTGCATTCGGCTCAGGGAGTCGGGGGCGTCGGCGGTTGTGACGCCACCGTAGCTCAGTGGTAGAGCACTCCCTTGGTAAGGGAGAGGTCAAGGGTTCAAGTCCCTTTGGTGGCTTTGAGAGAGACGCTGGGCAAAGGCCCAGTCCAAGACAGCGGTTGCTCGAGAGGGTGACAGGCTGGATTCGTACCGGGTCGCGTCAATTGGGAGACCGAAGCTCGCGGGAGCAGAAGTCGTCGCGACTTGGTGAGATCGTTTGTGTGTTGTGCGCCGTCTGACGCTCGCCTCGGCTCAGGGCCTTGGCTGGAGAGTGTTCGACAACGGCGGCGTGAGCACGCTCGCGAATGTCCGCGGATCATGGCGCAGGCCGTGCAGCCGCGGGTGGAGCTTTGATATGGCAAAGGGCGTCTTTACTCGTACGAAACCACACGTGAACGTCGGCACCATCGGTCACATCGACCATGGCAAATCGACCCTCACCGCAGCCCTCTCGGCCCGCTCGGCGGCCCGATTCGGCGGCGAAATCAAGTCTTACGCGGACATCACCAAGGGCGGCACCGTTCGCGACGCGAACAAGACGGTGACCATCGCGTCGTCGCACACGGAGTATGAAACTCCCAAGCGCCACTACGCCCACGTCGACTGCCCGGGCCACGCCGACTTCGTGAAGAACATGATCACCGGCGCCGCTCAGATGGACGGCGCGATTCTCGTCGTGTCGGCCGCCGACGGCCCCATGCCGCAGACCCGCGAGCACGTTCTGCTCGCCCGTCAGGTCGGCGTGCCGCACATCGTCGTCTTCCTGAACAAGGTCGACCTCGTGGACGATGCGGAACTGCTCGACCTCGTCGAGCTCGAAGTCCGCGAGCTGCTCAAGAAGTACGGCTTCCCCGGCGACACGACCCCGGTCATCCGTGGTCAGTCGAAGCTCGCGGTCGAGAATCCGAAGGACGACAAGGCTTGTAAGCCGATCGACGACCTCTTCGAGGCGATCGATACCTTCATTCCCGAGCCGCAGCGCGAAGTCGACAAGCCCTTCCTGATGAGCGTCGAAGACGTGTTCTCGATCAAGGGCCGCGGCACCGTCGCCACGGGCCGTATCGAGCGCGGCATCGTCAAGGTCGGCGAGACCGTCGAGATCGTCGGTCTCCGCCCCGAGACCAAGAGCACCGTCGTCACCGGCGTCGAAATGTTCAACAAGACCCTGGACAGCGGCCAGGCCGGCGACAACGTCGGCGCCCTGCTCCGCGGCGTTGAAAAGACCGACATCGAGCGCGGCCAGGTGCTCTGCAAGCCGGGTTCGATCAAGCCCCACACCAAGTTCAAGGGCGAGGTTTACGTCCTCACCAAGGAAGAGGGCGGACGCCACACTCCCTTCTTCTCGGGTTACCGCCCGCAGTTCTACTTCCGCACGACCGACGTGACCGGCTCGACCAAGCTGCTTGGCGGCGCCGAGATGTGCATGCCGGGCGACAACATCACCATGGAAATCGACTTGATGGGCAAGTCGGTGGCTATGGAGAAGGGTGTGCGTTTCGCCGTCCGTGAAGGCGGCAAGACGATCGGCTCGGGCGTTGTGACCGAAATCATCGAGTAAGAAGGCACTTGGCACTAGGCATCAGGCACGAGTGGCAGGATGCGAACCTAAAGTAACCCCCTGCGGCGGAGGCGAAAACCTCTGCCGCGGCTTGTCCGGAATAGAAAGGCAGAAGTTGTCATGGCGAAGAAGAAATCAAATGCCCGCGAGTTTCTCTGGCTTCAGTGCAAGGAAACGGGCGACCTGAACTACCGCACGAGCGTCAACACCAAGGGCGGCATGCCGGAGGGCCTGAAGGACGGCCTGATGAAGTACTCGCCCCGGCTGCGCAAGCACACCGAGCACAAGGTCAAGCGGAAGTAATTCCGTTCTTTGGCCTGTGCGTCGCTGGTGCTCTGCAAGTCCGTGTTGAAGTCAGGAAGATTGTGGCAACGAACTCGAACAACCAGACCGGGACTCCGGGCGGCGCAGGCCGCAACGGTGATCTCTCGTCTAGTACGGCGGTAGCTCAACTGGTAGAGCAGCGGATTCCAAATCCGCAGGTTGCGGGTTCAAGTCCCTCCCGCCGTGTTGCAGAAGAAGATCACAGTGCCTCACCGTTCTACAAGTCCGGCCAGGGTTTCTGGGTCCGCTGGATGACGGCGGCGCTCTCGGGTCTGCTGGTCGCGGCGGGCGCGGGCTGGCTCTGGCAGCAGCTCGGAATCGTCAGCCTTCCCACCCCAACGTGGCGCATGACCGTGCGCGACATGGGCATCGAGATCCGCCCGGAGCAGCAGATCGAGCTGATCACGCGGGGCGGACAGGAAGGCGAGTTCGTCAAGATCGGCACCGGCACCGCGAAGAGCTGGGAAAGCTTTTCAAAGGGCCAGCACACCGTCGTTGTCTCGAACATCGCGATGGAAGGCACGCAGACGCCTTCGGACACGCAGGGCGTGCGCGATCCGGCGAAGCCCGAATCGGTGATGCTGCTCGAAGGCAAAGCCGGCGGCATCCCGATCTTCCAGCGTGTCTACCTCCAGGCTGGTGGCGCGGGCCTGATGCTCATCGGCGGCGCGATCCTGATTTTCTGGATCGTCGGCCTGAAGCCCCGCACCGTCGACTTCCTCATCGCGACCGATGCCGAGATGAAGAAGGTCAACTGGTCCACGCGCCGCGAGATCACGATTCAGACCGAAGTGGTCATCGTCGCCTTCTTCTTGATCGCCGCGATCATCTTCATCATCGACGTCGCGTTCCGCTCGCTCTTCCAGTTCATGCACGTCATGCGGCTGTGAACCGATCCCCGAGTTCGGGCGTCCCGCACAAATAAGCTTTCCTTCACGGATTGGTTTGCACCAATTCCGGTTCTATGTTTTTGGGTGGATGTGCCATCTGCCGCAGTACCTGACTCCGTGACCGAAGCGAAGCAGATTGCAAGGAAGCACGCGGACCGCCGGAATTTCTTTCTTTTGGTCGGTCTGCTCGGGTTGGCGATCGGTCTCGAGGCGGTGCTCTTTCAGTGGTCACTCTTTGGCGCCGAAGTTGCCCGGACGCGGCTTCTTGTGCAACTGCGGTCGGTACCGTTCGGATGGGCGGTGTTGCCGCTCGTGTGCTTTGTTCTGGCGAGCATCGCCGGGATTCTGGTTCAACGCGTGGAACCAGATGCATCGGGCAGCGGCATCCCGCACGTGAAGGGCGTGCTGCTGCACCTCCGATCCATTCGGTGGATCCGCTTAAGTATCGTAAAGTTCTTCGGAGGGATCCTCGCGATTGGTTCCGGCCTGTCGCTGGGAAGAGAAGGGCCAACGGTCCAGATGGGCGCCGCGGCCGGTGACGGATTCGCAAGAATGTTCGGTGCAAAGCGGAGCATGGCGCCGCAATTGATCGCCTGCGGAGCGGGTGCGGGGCTCGCGGCGGCATTTAACGCGCCGTTGGCCGGATTCCTCTTTGTGATCGAAGAACTGCGCCGCGAGATGAGCCCGACGACGTACGGCGGAGCGCTGGTGGCGGCGGTCTGCGCGGACATCGTGGCCCGCTCGATGGCGGGTCAATTACCGGCGTTCCGCATAACGAGTGCGGAAATCATGCCCCTTCGTGCACTTCCGGCCGTGCTCCTGCTCGGACTCATCATCGGCTTTCTTGCCGTGATGTGGAATCGTTCGTTGCTGGTGACGTCGAACGCGATGGCACGAGTACGCCGAGTTCCAAAATGGATTCAGATCGGTCTGATGGGCGCCGTCGCGGGTTTCATTGCCTGGTGGATGCCCGAGGCGGTGGGGGGCGGACATTCCACGGCCGAATGGGTGTTGAACGGTGGCTGCGCGAGTGCGCCGCTCGGTTGGCTCTCAGCAATTCTTCTCACAAAGTTCGTGTTCACCGTTGCGAGTTACGCATCCGGAGCGCCCGGCGGCATCTTCGCGCCGATGCTCCTGATGGGTTCTTTGGTCGGCGCAATCGTGGGCCGCGGTATCGGTGCGGCTTTTCCGTCTCTTGGAGTCGACCCGCAGGCGATGGCGATTCTCGGCATGGCGGCGTGGTTCGCAGGTTCCGTGCGGGCTCCGCTGACCGGAATCGTGCTGATGCTGGAAATGACGGGAAATTATCAGTTGCTCTTCGCGCTGTCTGTGGTCAGTCTTGTCGCCTATCTCTTCGCGGAGCAGATGCGTGACAAGCCGATCTACGACGCTCTGCTCGAGGCCGATCTCCGACGGCGCGGAATCGATGCCGATGAACAGGCGGAAGCGCGTCACGTTGTTTTCGGGATTCAACATGGCTCGGCCGTTGCCGGCAAGCACATCCGCGAGGCGGGCTTTCCGCCGGGTTGCCTTGTCATTGGACTGGAACGTCGGGGAAAAGAACTCGTGCCGCATGGCGGAGTCGTGATCGAGGTTGGCGATCACATCAGCGTGCTTATTCCGGGTGAAAACGTCGAGCACGCGTTGGCGGTTGTCGAGATGTGCCGAGGGACGTAGGTTTCTATCGGGTATGTCCGCGCGGCGCAATGATCGCGGCCATGCGCCCGGTGCGTCCGTTGTCGCGCCGATGGCTGAAGAAGAGATCCGGGCGCGCGACCGTGCAGAGGTCGATGGTTTCGATGGCTCGAACCCCCGCTCCGGAAAGCTGGATGCGCAGAGCGGCCTGAAGGTCGACAAAGCCCTTGCCGTGCGGATCTGTGGCGTCCGCGAGACGGCACGGTGATTCCGCCCCAAAGGCATCGGCGAACGCGCGCACGACTTCCGGACCGACTTCGAAGTGCGATCGGGAGATGCACGGTCCGATGACGGCGTGAATGTCGACCGCGCCGAGCGATCGCATCGCCTCGAGCGCAGCGGGCGCAACGCCCGCGATCACGCCCCGCCAGCCCGCGTGGACCGCGCCCACAACCCGGCCGTCGCGGCTCGCAAGCAGGATCGGCGTGCAGTCGGCGGTCCGCACGCAGAGCACCCGCGCCGGATCATCGGTGACGATGGCGTCGGCCTTGGTGTCGCGAGATTCGCCGGTGACAGGGTCGGGCGAATCAGGATGGGCGGGCGATCCGGCGCGAACGACGTGCGCTTTGGCTCCGTGGACCTGATAGACCTGCACGATCTCTTTGTGTTCGCGCCCCGAAACGCCCGCGATCTGCAGGAGAATCTCGAGGTTGCGATCGATGTTCGAGGGCGGATCGCGCTGCTCGCGAGGCAGGTCGGACGGGTTTCCGAAGTTCAGTGAATCAAAGATGCCGGTCGAAACGCCTCCGCGTCTTGTAGAGAACGCGTGCGCCACGCCGAGCGCGCGGAATGATTCGCCCGCGAGCTGGCGGAATGCATCGGATGAAGTGTTTGCGGTTGCGGTCGTCACGGTGCGGACCTCGGGCGGAAAGAGTGTCATGCGCGATACAGACGAAGAAAGGTGGCGAGGCGGGCGAGCAACTGCTCGGCTTGATCGGGCGTGCAGGTGCGGCTCCAGCTGCACGACAATTCGCCATCGGCGCTCGCCCACGATTCGTGGCGTGGCGAATCAAGCAGCCACTCGCTCAGCGGCTCGGGAAACTGCGCGAACGCGTCGCCCCCTTCGGGGCAGATGATGAGCCAGCGCCGGGCAAAGCGTGCCTCGACCGACTTGTCGGATGAGGGCAGAATGCGAAGATCGGCAAGGTCTCCGGTCGCGCGGAAGCCCGCGGGCCTGAGTCGAAACTCCCGCAGGTCGGGCGCCGCCATCGCTGCCTGCGTAACGCGGCGTTTGACCGTGCTTTTGCCCGAGCCCTGCTGGAACGAAAACTCGGTCACGCGGATGGGCACGCCCTTCCAATCGGCTCTGGCGTTGACGGCGAGCGCAAGATTGCGATCACGCGGCGTCGGCTCGTAGTGAATGTCCTCGCTCTCGCGGGGCGAGAAGCCGAGGAACTCAAGACGCGAGCGCAGCAGCGAAAGACGCCGACGGTCGAACAGCGCCTCGACGCCGAGCCAGAGGAAGACGATCACGGCGGTCGAAAGCCCTGCGTAGCCCTTTATCTGTTGCTTGGGAAATCCCATAGAGAACAGAAACGCAAGCGTGCCCACCAGCGCGGCAATGAAAAACAGTCGAACTATCCAGACGATCGGCATTGGGGCACTCGCGGGCAAGACGTGCGAATGAGGATGGTACAGTTGGTCCAAGGCACGTTCCCGGGGACAAAATGAGCGGGACGAAAGTGCGCGGTCCCGATTTCGGGCATCCACCGCAGCACGCATCGGGGTCAAGAGGGGAATTCGATGACTGAAAGACCGACCGATCCCGAAACCAGGACAGCCTCATTCGGCGCGGGCGAAACACTCGCCCAGCCCAGCACCGGCGTGTTCGAGGTCGGCGAGAAGCCCGGCGACATGGTCGGGCCGTTCAAGCTGCTGAGCGTACTCGGCGAGGGCGGCTTTGGGATCGTCTGGCTGGCCGAGCGGCGCGATCCCATCGTGCAGCGCGTCGCGGTCAAGGTGATCAAGCCGGGCATGGACTCGCGCGAGGTTGTGGCGCGCTTCGAGCAGGAACGCCAGGCGCTGGCGGTGATGAACCACCCGAACATCGCCAAGGTGCTCGACGCCGGCGCAACCGCGAACGGGCGGCCTTACTTCGTGATGGAGTACGTCAAGGGCGAACCGATCACGGCGTATTGCGATAAGAACCGGCTCACGCTCCGCCAGCGCCTCGAGCTCTTTCTTCCCGTGCTCGATGCCGTGCAGCACGCCCACAGCAAGGGCATCATCCACCGCGATCTCAAGCCCAGCAACGTGCTTGTGGCTGCGTCGGAGGGCGAATCGCCCGCGGGCCAGCCCAAGGTGATCGACTTCGGCATCGCCAAGGCGATCAGCCAGGCGCTGACCGACAAAACGCTCTTCACGCAGCTCGGCCAGATCGTCGGCACGCCAGAGTACATGTCGCCCGAGCAGGCGAACCTGACCGGAATCGATGTGGACACCCGCACCGATGTGTACTCGCTCGGGGTCGTGCTCTACGAACTCCTCACCGGCGTGCTGCCCTTCGACCCGCGCGACCTGCGCAGCAAGGGCTACGACGAAATCCGGCGCATCATCCGCGAGGTCGAGCCGCCGAACCCGAGCACGCGCCTGGGTTCCATGATGACCACGGGTCACGAAGGCGAGGTCCGCACCTTCGCCGAGAAGCGCGGCATCCGCGTCGCCGAACTCGAGCGGGCGCTTCGCTCCGAACTCGAATGGATCCCGCTCAAGGCAATGCGCAAGGAGCGCGAGCGTCGCTATTCGACACCCTCGGAAATGGCCCAGGACATCCGCAATTACCTGGGCGATCGGCCCCTGATGGCCGGGCCGGAATCCAGGCGGTATCGAGCCCGCAAGTTCGTCAGCAAACACCGCATGGGCGTCGGCGTGGGGGCGTTGATCGCGGCCACCCTCATCGGCGCAACGTACGTGAGCGTTCAGTTCGGATTGGCAGAGCAGCGCGCGAAGCGCGAAGCGCAGACTCAGCGCGACATCGCCCAGGAAGTCAATCGGTTTCTCAACGACGACCTCTTGCTCTCAGTCGATCCGGAAGTTGGCGGCATCGATACCAAGGTCATCGAGCTCGTCACACCTGCCGCGGATTCGCTTGCGAAGCGATTCGCCGATCGGCCCGCCGTCGAGGCACGGTTGGCCTACACACTCGGCGCTGCGTATCTCGCGCTCGGATCGCCCGAAGATGCAACGCCGCTTCTTGAGCGGGCATTGAAAGCGCGTGCCGAAGGATTGGACGACGCCTTTCGCGCTGAGGTCGGAGGCAAGCTGACCGAGGCGACGTATCGCGTGCAAGCAGGTGCTTCGGCGGAGTCCGCGATCACTCTCGCACGCGAACGCTTTGATGCTGCACGAAAGGCCTTCGGTTCCGACGACAAGCGGACCGTCGACGCTCAGAATCAACTTGGCGGAGCGTTGAAAGCGGCACGGAAGTTGGACGAGGCGCGCGTGGTCTACGCCGATGTACTCGCTCGTCGGCGTGCCGCGCCAGCCCCATACGACGTTGACATCCTCATCACCCGTCACAACCTCAACCTGATTCTCCTGCTTGAAGCGCGAGTGAAGCGGGCGGAAGATCGCCAGGCTGCCAAGCCCATGTTCGAAGCGGCGTTGAAGGAACGCCAGGAAATCACCAAGGCGACCGAGGCAGCGCTCGGCTCGAATCACCCGCAGACGCTCGCGACACTTTCAGAAGAGTGCGGGTTACTTGCGGAGAGCGGGCAGCCCGAAGCGGCGATCGCGCTCTATCCGACGTTGATCGAG
Source organism: Phycisphaerales bacterium (assembly GCA_016793015.1). GTDB lineage: Bacteria > Planctomycetota > Phycisphaerae > Phycisphaerales > UBA1924 > JAFEBO01. The sequence goes on along the minus strand of JAEUJD010000163.1, from coordinate 12,572 downwards.
CGGCAGCGGGAAGTACTCGGCTTCTCGCACTGGCGAACAATCGAAACGACCGCCCGGTATGGGTCGGCGCTCAAGCGCGCTGGGCGATTGCCCGATTCGATCGATGAACTGATGCTCGGGCTTGAAGGAACGCGGAGCGTGCGGGGCCCGCTCTTTGGCGACACATTCGGCATCACGGATGTTCTGGTCTCGTGCCTCGAAGAAGCAAAGCGATTCGACAAGGCTGAGCAGCTCCTTCTTCGTTCGCACGACGATGCCGCCAGCGCCAAGGACATCGAGAGCGAGAAGGTCCGCGCAGAAAAGCTGGCCGAGTTTTACGATCGACGCGGGAACGCCCCTGCCGCGGCGGAATGGAAAAAGATCGCCGAGGTTGGACGCAGTGGGGGATCGGAATCTGCACCGGAAGGCAAGTGACCGGAGTGTGCAGGGACGTCTGACGCCTCGCGGCCCGGAAGCTGGCCGAAGACGTTCAGGGGCAGATCAGCGCGTTGTACGCCGGCACAAACAGCACAAAGTCGAAGTCATCGACCACGCCGTCGTCGTTGAAATCGGCGGGACATCCGGCGGGCATCTCGGGTTGAGCGCACCCGAGAATGTTGTACGCATTGACAAAGCGGGTGAAGTCGGTGTCGTCCACAAACCCGTCGTTGTTCAGGTCGCCGATGCAGGGCGCTTTGAGCGTCAGCTTCCAGTCGATCACGGTGTTCGCGCACCCCGTCGCCTTGAACTGCGTGTACCACTCGGAGACAACGCTGAAATCGAACACGTTCGCCCGTCCCGCGGCGGCGCCGAACTTCAGGCGGTAGGTCCCGGGAAAGAGCTTGCCGGTAACCGGGCTGGTCGTGACGATCGCGCCCGTGATCGCCTGGAACGTGACGGGCGTGAACGTGGTCGTGTTGCCATTGACGAGCGTGCGGCTCAGATTCGCGACGGAATAGTTCGCCTTCTCTGTCAGCGAGAACACAACCTGCTGCACGGTGTGTGCCGCCGTATACCCAAACTCGGCGGCGTGATTCGCGTTGCCCGCGAGCCCGACGAGCGTGCTCGTGTCCGTGTTGGTGATCTCGACGCTGGCAAAGGCTGTGCCACCAAAGCCGCCCCCGGTCGAGCCCCCTCCTGAACGCCTGTTTGTTGTTGAGACCGGGCTCTGCTGAGAGAGCGGCTCCGGAAAGCCGGCAGCAGCGACCGCACCCGAGGTAAACGACACAGAAACCGGCGCGCTCAGCGCTACGCAGGCACCGACCGATGCCGCAAGGACGAACATAGAAACGAAAGTTCCGTGAGTCATGTGATTTCCCCTCTTCCAATCGCAACGACCAACCCGCGAACGCAAGCGTGCCCCGCGCGACCGGACATTGTTGGGCGCAATGCGGCTGCGGGAGGAGGGGGCCAAAACGATTGCGAACGCGAGGAATGAAAGGGCCTGTGCCTTCAGGTTGCTCGGCGGAAAGAAACCAAAAGAAACAAGTGAGATTTGTTTTTTTGCGTCCACGGCCGGAATCCAGCCTGACTCCGCGGACGTCCATTCACTGGGACTGCCAGCATCCCGCGATCCGCGGAAGCTCAAGCTCACCCATTCACATTCATCACAACCTTGATCCCCTCTCCAGAGATCATGGTCTTGAACGCCTTCTCAAACTCCTCAAGCTGAAACTCATGCGTGATGATGTCATCAAGCTCAAGCTTCCCGCTCAAGAGCAGCTCTTCCATCTGATACCACGTCTCGAACATCCGCCGCCCGTTGATCCCCAGCACCGTCGCCCCCTTGAACACCACGTGCTGCGTGATATTGAACAAGGGCGGCTTCGCCGGAATCCCCAACAGCGCCGCAGTGCCCCCGTTCCGCAAGGCGCTGAAGCCCTGGTCATACGCCGCCGTCGAGCCCGACATCTCCAGCAGCACATCCACGCCCTCATTGCGGCAGGATTTCTTCACATCGCTGATCCACGATGAGTTGCGCGGGTCGAACACCTCGGTCGCGCCCAGCTTCTTCGCCAGCTCTCGCCGCGCCGGATTGATGTCCGTCGCGAAAATGCGCCCCGCGCCCGCTGCCTTCGCCACCGTCACCGCCATCAATCCGATGATCCCCGTCCCCGTGATCAGCACGCTCTTCGCGCTCACGCCCGCCGCCATCACCGTGTGCACCGCGTTGCCCAAGGGATCGAGCACCGCCGCCACCTTGTCCGGAATCTTCGGATGCACGGGCCACACGTTCTCTTCCGGCACGATCACGTAATCCGCAAACACCCCGTCCCGATCAATCCCCAAGATTCGCGTGTCGCTCGCGATGTGCGCATTCCCCGTGCGGCTGTTGTAGTCCACGCCCGCCGTGATGTGCCCCTCCGCGCTCACCCGCAGCCCCGGCTTGTACCGCGTCACCGCATTGCCGACCGCTTCGATCACGCCGACAAATTCATGCCCCGTCACGATGCCGACCGGGATGCGACCCGCCGCCCAGTCGTCCCATTCCCAGATGTGCCGGTCCGTGCCGCAGATGCCGACTTTCGAAACCTTGATCAGGACATCCCGCGCCCCCGGCACCGGTTTCTCGCGGGCCGGATCAAATTTCAGCCCCTCCCCCGCGTGGTGCTTGAACAGAGCACGCATGGTCTTCTTCGAAGGGTCGGACGTACGCGAGTTGGTCGGGGTGAGCGTGGCAGTGGCCATAAAAATGCTCCAATACAAGCCGCAGCGAAGCGGAATCCCCCAAGTGTAGAAGCCAGCGGAAGAAGCCGATCGACGCCGCAAAGGGCACGGTTTTTCCTAGCGATTTCGATAGACATCCCGGCGGTTGCCAATCCGGATCACAGTGACCGTCACAATCCGGTCTTCGATCTGGTAGATCACCCGGAAGTCACCGATCCTGATTCGCCAGAGTGATTCCGGTCCCGAAAGTTTTTCACATCCATGCGGCCGAGGGGTCATGGCGAGTTGATCGATGGCGGAAGCAATGCGCTGCCGATCCCGCGAATTGACCGCCGCGAGGTCTTTCTCCGCCGCCTTCTTGAAGACAATCAAATACGTCGCCGTCGATGACTCCGTGCGCCAATGCCGGAGCCTACCGAGATTTTATTTTACAAGCCCAAGCGCTCTTTGACGTCATCCCACGGCGTCGCGCCCGGCTCCTTCAGCGCCGCCCGGGCCGCTTTCAAATCGTGCGCATCTTCCAGTCGCTGGAGCAGTTCAAGATCTTCAATGGAGATGATCGCCGCGGCACGCTTGCCGCTCTTGGAGAGCACGATCCTCTGACCGGTGCTTCGCACAAGGTCGATCGTGTCGGCAAAGCGGGCTCGAGCGCGGGCGACAGTCACGGTCGCGTCCTTTGATCGGCCAGGGGCGGTGGCGCGTGATTTCGAGGCGCGAGTTCGTGAAGCAGGCATGGTCCCTCCCAGAGAACACAGTATCGTACATATTGTACAAAACGTGCAATTGAATGTCAAGGCTTTCCGACAAAGGCCCTAGAGGCTGCGGGTTCCGCCGGAGTGGACCAGAATCCCCGATTCATCACGAACCTTCGGCGAGTTCCAGCGCTCCACCGCCATAGAGTTTCACGTTGAGCCGCGCGATAACCACAACTTCCGGACGTTCTGGCCACGGGGGTGGGGGTGGGGGTGGCAGCCCGCGCAAACCCGCCGCGCGCTCATTCCTCTACATGGCCGCCAAGCCCGGTGGCGGCCGCGCCATCGGCGTGAAGCAAGCCCGCGATGAGCGTCATCTCGCCGGCGAACTCCGCAAGGAGCGCATGGCCCTCCTCCGCTCGATGAAGCTGCCCGTCTCGATGCGGGAAAATACCAGCGACGTCAAGCTCAAGGACCAGGCCGAACTCAACACCCAGCTCGCGCAGCTTCTCTCCCGCGGCTCACCCCTCGTCGAAGCCCTCGAAGTCACCGCCGCTTCCGTTTCAAACGCCATGAAGCCCCGCGCACTCCGCATGCGAGATCTCGTCGCCGGCGGCGCCAGTTTCGCCGATGCCTGCGAGCAAGTCGGCGGCTTCGATCGCGTCACCGTCGCCCTCTACCGCGCCGCCGAACGCACCGGCGATCTCGCCGGCGCAGCAAAGCAACTCGCAATCTCCGCCCGCCGCCAGTTGCAGGTGCAAGGCAAGGCCGCGACGCTGATGATCTACCCGGCGATCCTGCTCAGCATCACGTTTCTCGTCGCGGCATTCCTTCTCACCCGCATCCTTCCCAAGATCGGCGAGGCCCTCGCTTCCGCCGGCGCAGCCCTTCCCTGGTTCACCCGCATCCTGCTTGGAATCGGCAACTTCCTCAACGACAACCTGCTCGCGATCCTCATCGTCCTCGCGCTCGTCATCGGCGCCGTCGTCGTCTTCCGAAAGGTCGTCGGCCTCATGGTCTTCGCCGTCATGCGCAAGGCCCCCGCGATCCGTCAGGTCGTGCTCGCCCAGGAATCCGCCCGCTTCTTTAGCGTCATGGCCGCCCTCACCCGCTGCGGCGTCCCCCTCGCCGACGCACTCGGCATCGCATCCGGTTCCATCACCCACCCCGAGATGCGCGAGCAACTCGAAAAACTCCGCACCCGCCTCATCGAAGGCGGCGTCCTCCGCAACCTCATCGACGAAGTCACAAGCCTCCCAATCACCACCCGCCGCCTCATGATCGCCGCCGAACGCGCCGGCGATTTGCAAAGCGCCTTCGACACCCTCGCCACCGACATGACCGAAGAAGTCGAAACCCGCTCCGCCCGCCTCATCGCCATGATGGAGCCCGCCGTGATCGTCTTCCTCTTCGTTGTCGTCGGCTCCGTCATCCTCGGCGTCATGCTCCCCCTGCTCAACCTCAGCAGCAGCATCGGCCTGGGCGGCTAAGCGCCGTCCGCTTCAAACCGGCAGCGCGCGTACCTGTACGAGCCCCGAGCAACGCAACGGGCGGTGTTCCAATTCGCCATTTACTACTTGTCTTTCCGCGCTCTTCTTTGGCCCTTTGGAAATTTGGCTCTTTGGCCATTTCCCTTCCCCCCGCGGCCAAACGCGTAGTTGCGCCTTTGGCGGGCCAAATCAGTGCGACAACGGCGCCCCACTTTCAATTTTCAAAAATACAAACCAACTCCCCGCCGCCCAATCACTTGCGCGCGTTTTTACCCACGTCGCAGTTACGGTTATTTCCGGCCATTGGCGCTTCGCGCCCCCTCTATAGAGCCCTCCATTTCTTTTCCCAACAAACTCCTCCGTTTTTCTCCGCCCTCCTCTCCCTGTGTTCGAGCTGCATTCCGCTCCACGCTCCGAGTTCCGCGCTCCGCGTTCTTCTCCCCCTTCCGCACTCCGCATTTGGCCCTTTGAACCTTTGGCCCTTTGGAGATTTCCCCCCGTGCACCCCAAACTTCACCACTTCCTCTACGGCTTCTTCATCCAGGGTCTCGATCTCGACCGCATCGCCGCCATCCACGAAACCTCCTGGCACGAAGTGGCCAAAGTCCTCGACTCCGAACCCGCCAAGGAACTGATGCGCAGCGCCATCCGCGTCGAGCGCCTCCGATCCATCGCCGAAAACCTCGCCAGCCGCCGAAGCGCGCTCCGCAACCTTGGAGCCGTCGCCGACTCGCTCGATCGCACTCCCTCCGGCATGCAGTCCCGCCGCCGCGCTGCCGACGCCATCCTCCGCGGCACAAAGCCCGGCACTCGGTCCGCTCGCGCTGCCCGTCCGACCTCGGCCCCCAATCCCCGCTCGCAAACGACTCCTCTCGCACCCCCGCCTCCACCCGCGGCACAACTCGCACCCGTCACAAAACTGGCAACACACGCATCCTCTGCAAAGCCGACGCAACCGACAATCCCCGATTCACGCGCGCACACCTCGAGGAAACCCGTTCGCACCGCGCGTGCCGGCGCGAAAAAGTCCGCCCAACTTTCCCGCACCACAAATCCCCAAACGTCGAATTCCAACACGATCCCATCGCGTCAAACCCCGCGCACGGTCCCTCACCGCGAACACGCAGATTCAAGCTAGCCCGATTCCCTCCCCACGCCGCTCTCTGTGTCTCTGCGCCTCCGTGGTAAATGCCGTCTGCCTCAGTCGCACCGAAAAGTGCCCCTTTCGCTGCCCGCTCCAATTGCCCGATAAGATGCATCCACCGCACCTTTGGCAGGCATCATTTCAACCGATTCCGGGCCCTTCGAGGCTCCTTTCCAGTCCCCTTTCGACTTCAAGACGAACCCGGCACGCGCCCGGCGCGCTAGAGAAAACAGACATGGCACACCGCAAAACAACACCGCTTGCATCCAACGTGCTTTCGCATCAGGCCTCCCCCTTCGCCAAAGCGGGAATCTGCACGAGCAAGCCGTCTGCAGCCCGATCTCGGCACGAATCGAGCCCGTCTTTCAGCCCGACAGGGCTGAGAGAATCGAGCCGAGGGTGGAGCGAGTCTTCGAGCGACACCCTCGGTCCCCGTACCGGGAATCTCCGCACACTGAAAGTGTGCAACGCGAACCGCCTGCCTCTCGCGATTCGCTCCCGCTCCAGCGACTTCAATTCCACCAGCCCCCTCGTCCGCGCCGCACGAGCCTCCGCCCGTGGCTTTTCGCTCCTCGAACTCACCCTCGTCCTCGTCATCCTCGGCGTGCTCATGGCCGTCGCCGCAGTCAACGTACTCGGCCAGGGTGAAAAGGCCAAGGTCACCGCCACCCGCGCCTCGCTCTCCGTTATCAAGAACGGCCTCCAGGAATACCACCTGACCTACAGCGCGTACCCGCCCGATCTCCAGACGCTTGTCTCCGTCAAGATCCTCGAGGCCGGCAAACTCTCCGACGGCTGGAAGCGTCCGTTCTTCTACGACCCCATCGGTCCAAACTCCGATCAGCCCTTCATCCTCTATAGCCGTGGCTCCGACGCGCAATCCCCTTCCGCAGACGACATCAGCGCGTGGGAAAATCTCACGCCGCCCACCAACCCGTAAGAGTTCGCCGATTCGTCTCGCCTTCCCGGCGAGCCATCACGTCGCGCGAGCGGAAAGCAACGCCAGTGAAGTTCGCCCGCGGCATCACCTTCCTCGAAACCATCCTGGCCGTCGCCCTCCTCGGGCTGACGACCATGAGCGTGGTCCTTGCCGTGAACTACATCGGCGCCGCCTCCGTACGCAACGCCCACCGCATGAACGAGGCCGAGATCGCCAACCGGCTCATGCTCCAGTTCTTCGATGATCCCGCCTCGCTCCCCAGCGAATCCCAGCCGATCCAATACGGCAAGGAAGGCGAGTTCCGATACCGCTGGTCGCTGGGGGAAGAACCCGTCACGGTCGAACTGCCCACGCCCGTCACGCCCGACGCCGAAGCCGATCGCCGCGAACAGCAACTCGCCTCGCTCGGTCGCTCCACCACCGACCGCTTCAGCCGCTTCCGCGTCGTGCGCGTCCGGGTCTGGCTCGGCGAAGAAACCGGCGGCAGCCTCTTCGCCGATGGCTCCGTCCCCCAGGTCACGCTCTCACGCCTCTACGACCCCGCCGACATTCCCAACTGGAATCCCGACAAGCTCCGGCGCCAGATCGACAGTGGCGGCGGGCTCAAGGGTGTCCTCGATCAGATGACCGGCGCACGCAACACGGGCCTCCGTCCTTCTGTGAGCCAGCAGGATTCCAACCGGCGCCAGGAATCCGCCACCGGAGGCAGCAAGAAATGAACCGCCCTGCCCGCCACGGTTTCACGCTGCTCGAAGTGACGCTCGCGACCGCGCTCGGCGCGATGGTGATCCTTGTCTGCGTGGCCCTCCTCCGCTCGATGGAGCGTCTCGAGCGCCCGCTCGCCATCCGCCAGCAGGAACTGGCAGATCTCCACCGCGCCCGCACCGTTATTCAGCGCGCCATGTCCACGCTCGTGATGTCCGACACCACGCCCCCGGTCAACCCCAACGCGCGCCGCACCGCAAACTCCAGCTCCGCTTCAACATCCACCGAAGACGGCGATGCAAAGTCCGCGTTCGAGACAACCGCCGAAGCGACCGCGAGCAAGCAGCAGCAGCTCGCCCGTCCGCCCGCTCGCCTTCTGCTCGAACCCGACCAGAGCGATGAGCTGAAGGCAATGCTCCAGCAGGTCGGCGTCCCGGTCGATTCCGCCGGCTCGATCCAGCGCATGGAAGTCGTGATCGATACGCCCCCCATCGCGCCGACCTTCCGCGCCGAACTGGGCGATGTCATCGCAGCCACCTACTCCCAGAACAAAGCCGCATCCGGCAAGACCGCAACTTCTTCGACCGGTCTTTCCAACAGCTCCGCGCTCTCGACCTCAAACACAGCCGCCAACAACTCAAGCGCCTCCGGCACTTCCACCTCTGGTTTGGCCTCCGGTTCCGCCCGGGGCACCGCTCTTCGCAACCGCCTGAACAACGCCGTGCAAAGCGGCGCCGCCAGCGGCAATCGGCGCGCGCTCAGCCTCAACGGCAACTCGGGCGCCGCCAAGTCCGGCTCGCTCCGCGGCGCGTTCGAGATCCGCCCGATGCTGACGGACGCAAACCTCGAAGCCCGTCGTGGCGGCAACCCCGTCCTGTACGAACTCTGGTGGAGCCCGTTGCCCGCCGCCAAAGACACCAGCAAGACCAGCGTCCTCAGCGCCAACTCGTCCGCTGCAACCACCGCCGCGCTCGACGATCCGCGCACCGTCGAAGCCTGGGGCGAGCCGGTTCTCCTGGCCGACAACCTGGTGAAGTGCCGCTGGCAGTTTTTCTCCACCGGCGAAAAGCGCAGCGCCCACAGCGCCGTCTGGGATAAGGAACTCCCCGCCTACGTCGAGTTCGAGATCCAGACCAAGACCGGCCTCTACGAAAACTGGATGTTCGAGATCGGCTGGTCCAAAGGACCCGAGCTCGCGACCACCGCAGCCGAACCAGTCGGAGGCGTCGTCGACACCGCCCAGCCCACCGGTGCCGGCCCCCTCGATGCCAACGGAAATCCGCAGGGCGCCGACGGCGCTTCCGGAACCGGTCCGCGCGGCCCCGGTCAGGGTGGACCTCGAGGTCCCGGCCAAGGTGGCCCGCGCGGCCCACGCCAGAATCAGCCCCAGCAGCCGCCCCGGCAGCCCGGCAGCGGCCCACGCTACGACAACATCCCAAACTCCTCACCCCGATGATCTTCCGCCGATCCACAACCCCGCACCAGTCGCGCCAGCCGCAGGAAGCGCCCCGCGCGTTCGCCCTGCCCGTTGTGCTCATGGTCAGCCTCGCGCTCGCCACGCTCATCACGGTGCTGCTCGATCGCTTCGGCTCGCAGACTCGTTCTGTCTCCGGCATCGTCCGCTCCTACGAGAGTTACCACGCCGGTCGAGGCCTGCATCAGCTCTTTGAGGCCTGGCTTCGAACCTCGACGTCATCGAAGCTGGGCGGCAAGCTGGGCGAAAACGGGCTTGCACTCACAGCCCAGCTTTCCGAAGGTTTGACCCCCAACGCCAACAGCGCCGAAACCGTCAAGCTCTACCTCGCCGACGGTCAAGGCTCCATCCTCGCAGAGCCCGGCGCGCTCCCGGCCGAGGATGTGGCGCTCGCCCAGGCCATCATCAACGCCGCCCGCGATCTCGATGCCGCCTCGGGCAATACCCAAAGCAGCGGGGGAGGCGACGCCGCCGAAGGAGCGATCGCCCGTCGCCAGTTTGGCCCGATCGCCGTCAGCCTGAAATCCGCTTCACCCAAGACCCTCCGCGCCGCGGTTTCCGGCGCAACGGCGGGCGACAAGGTCGAAGAGATCGTCGCCGAACTCCTCAAGGCCCGCGAAGATCTGAATGTCGCGACGACGGCCGTCTCGGAGATCGCAAACAAAGCCGGTCTCGCCGGCGATGCCCGGGCCAACCTGCTCAAGGTCATTACAGTCGAGCCGACGATGTGGAATATCACGGCCGAAGTGCTCGCCGACCGGCTCATCGGTGGCGGGCTGCTCATGCGTTACAAAGGAACGGCTTTGATTGGGGCAAGCAACGCGAACGCCACCACGGCCCGGAGCGTCATCCGGCAATGGACGCGGGAGGATGTCCGTTAGTCCAAAGTCTCCCGGGAAGCCAGGCCGGGAGTTTCGTAGAATGCGGTCGCTACCGATCGGCGGAGCTGATTCGGAAAGGGCATCGGTTGTTCAAGGACGTGACACGAGATCGAGCAAAGAGTCTGACGCGCGCCGGGCAGATCGGCGCGGTCGCGCTCGCTTCATTGGCCGGCGTTGTCTTTGCCGTCGGTCTCCCCGGCACCGCTGTTCCCAAGATTGAACGGGCCGAAACCATCGAACCAAGCCGCCCGATCGACGCCGGCTTCGAGCAGGAAAAGCCCGCGATCCTCGAGCGCCGCGCCGCGTCGATCGCTGCCAACCTCGGTCAACTCGGCAACCGCCCCAAGCCGCCTCCGCCCGCCGTCGAGCCGGGTGACGACCTTGTCGATGGAGGCGAAACGCCGGTTCCTGTCGCCCATGCGCCCGAAACCGCGATCATTTTCCTCGGCCTCCTCGGTTCTCCCGCCCGCCCCATGGCCCTCGTCTCCATCGATTCGCACCAGCAGGTGCTCGCCGTGGGCGACATCATCCACAAAGGCTCCGGCGAATCGATCAAGCTCGTCAAGGTCGAGAAGACCGGCATCGAAGTCGAAGTGAAGGGCGCAACCAAAAAGGTTGAGGTCGCCCCCCGCACCGGCGCAACCTACACCACGCTTCAGAGTTCACCGAGCGCGCCCTCCCCTCCCGCCGGAATCGTGCCCGGTGTTCCGCCGCCCTCTCCCGGCGCCAATCCCAATCGCCTGCGACGCGACAACGAGATGCGTCCCCCCGGTGGCCGTCGGCAGGGTCAACGCTTCGATGATTCCGGTGGTGTACGCGAATGAGCGGCAGAGTCTGCTATGTCGCTCGCGCCGATCGCGGCAGCCGCATCGAATCGCTCCGCCTCGTCGGCGCTCGGTCCGATGATCTCTGGGCTGTTCCCCTCGCGACGCCAGAGGCCGCCGAGTCCGCCGATACCGAACTCTTCGACGATCGGGGCATCGTTGCCGCGGCAGACTGGGTCCAGTCTCGCACCGTCAGCGAGAAATCCCGCACCGGATCGCTCTCTCTTCTCTGCCTCGACGCCGAAGGTTTCTCCGCTGGCTGGATCACAAGCCCAAGCACCGAACGAAAAGTTGTCGCGACCGTCGTCGCCTCCGGTGTCGGCAGCGACGAGCTCGGTTCGGCAATCGGGCCGGGGCTGGGCTTCTACTTTCCCTCGGGTTCCGAGGCCGGCGTGCAGGCGCTCACCGTTGCTGCCGAGCCCGAGGTCAAGCCGGTCAAAGGAAAGCCCGAAACACAGCCGCCCGCGTCCGCCGGGGCGCTCCGTGTCCCCGTGCTCGCCGGCGCCGATGCGCCTGTCCGCCTTCTCCTCGATCTGCTGGATCAAAGGAACATCGTCGTCGATGGTGTCACGACCATCTGGCACGCCATGGCACGGGCCTGGGGTGGCAACGATTCCGCCGCCGACCGCAACAACATCGTCACCGAAGATTCCGGTGTCGCCGCCATCATCCTGATCGATCCGCGCGGCCGCCTGCTCTGGTGCTGGACCGCAAAGGGCGAGTTGCTCGCGGGCGGTTCCATGCGCCTCGCGGCCCCCGCGACCGTCGGGCGTGTGCCCACGCCCACACCCGCCGATGCCGCGCGATTGACCAACGACTGGATCGCATGGGGTTCGCAACTCGGCATCGTGCCGCGCCGCGTCGCGTGCATCGCCGCAGATGATCCCGTCGGCACTGGCGAAGATTCGGCATCGTTCCACGCCGGGCACTTCGGCGCCAAGCTCGCCGGTGCCTGGGGCGGCGCGGGTGTTGATCTTGTGCTCGATAACGATCCCATCGGCGCAACGCTGGCGCGGCTTGCCGCCGCGACCGCCGACGCCCGCCCCGATGAAACCGCGATCGCCGGCATCGAGGCGCTTTCGCACCGCCCGGGCAAGCTGCACCGACGCATGCACGCCTGGGTGGCGATGAGCATTCTGGGAGGCGCAACCCTCGCGGCCGGTGCCGCGTGGAAGCTCCGTTCCAGCGCGGGCGAGCTCGCCGCCGCGGCACGGGCCGAAGACGCCCGCTGGCGCGAAGTCGTTCAAGCCTCCTACCCGAATCTCATGAAGCTCTCGGGCGACGTCGATATCGAGGCCGAACTGACCAAGATCATGACGCGCCACCAGCAGGAGCGCGAACGCAACAAGATCGAGCCGACACGCCCGATCGTGCAGGAACTCGAAACGCTGTCGATGGCGCTGGCCGACCCCGAGATCGAACTCGAGAGCATCGCTTTCTCCGGCGGCGCAAACGCCTCGGTCATCATCACCGTTCTGGTCCCCGACATCAAGATCGGTGAAAGCGTCTTCAAGTCTCTCTCATCCATCAGCGGCAGCAACATCGAATCCTGGCAGCAGCCGAGTTGGACAAACTCCGGCGCCAAGATCAAAGGCCTTTTCACCGGCCGCTGGAAAAACCCGAAGCCCGGCGCTCCCGCACCAGCACCCAAGAGCGCAGCACCCAAGCCCGCCCCCACGCCTTCGGCCCCCGCCCCGGCTGCGCCCAAGCCGGTACCAACCGGTCCGAACGCCGCCGCGCCGGCTCCCGGGTCAACCCCCGGCAAGAACCCCCCCC
>JAEUJD010000161.1 GCA_016793015.1 Phycisphaerales bacterium | reverse complement strand
TAGCGGGGTCGATCGTGCCGCCGACGCCGAGCGAGTGCGCGAGCGTCTGGAGGCTTTTTGAGAGCGAGGCGGGCTGCGTTGCGTTTGCTTCTGCGAAGGTTTTGACGAGCGATTGGCTGTAGTCGGCCGCGGCACGCATGGCGTGGTTCCGGGCTGACCAGTGGCGCTCGAAATCGATCGCGATGTGCTGCGTTGCTTCGTTTTTCGTCAGTTGCTCGCGCGTGCTTGCTCCGACTGCACGTACCGATGTTTCGAGCGATCGTGTCGCTGTCGCGAACGCGGCCGGATCGGGCGGCGAAGCGCAGCCGAGACTGAACGTGTAGAGCCACACGCCGATGAGGGCACGAAGCAGGAAGGCGAGGTGGGAAAGGGCTCGCTGGGAGCGTGCGGCCCGCGGAGGGGCCAGCACCGGGGCTGGCTCTGGGGCTGGCTCTGGGTTCGGAACCGGGGCCGGTGCGAGGGGCAGGGCGGGGAATGGGCTGTTCTCGAGGGCGAAAACGGGGCGGGGGGTGAAATTGAACACGGGCGGACCTTTCTGGAGTAGGGCGGCATTGCCGCGGGTAGAGCGACGCGTTGAAGTGCTCTTGATCCGCAAGAGGACGCGTCGGGTAGACAAGGATACCAGAGAACGGGGTGATCTACTAGGGTTTTGATTGGTTTTTGGAATATTTTTAGTAGGTTTATCGCAAGTGCCTCAGATCACTTGACTTACGTCAACTTTTCGCGAGCGACCCCCCAATCGTGAAGTAGAGAACCCCACTCCTCGACGTGCGGAAGGAGCGGGTGCATCGCGGCAAATGCTCGAAATCTCAGAAGTGAACGGCCGTGCTGCTCTCGCGGATCAGCAGCTTCGTGGGCAGCTTGGTGCAATGCACTTCGGCGTTTGGGTGCTCGATGCGGCGGACGAGCGTGCGCACTGCGAGCGCGCCCATTTCGGCCATCGGGAGCGAAACGGTGGAAAGGCGCGGGCGGACCAAGCGCGAGATCTGCGAATCGTTGAAGCCGATGACGCGGAGCTGATCGGGGACGGCGACCTTGAGATCGCCAGCAGCGTGCATGATGCCGCAGGCGATTTTGTCGTTGGCGGCGAGGACCGCGCCGGCGAGCTTGCCCCGGCGCGACATGCGGATGGCCCACTCCTTGCCCCATTCGATCGAGTAGTCGCCCATCTCGATCTGCTCGGGCGTGACTTTCCACCCACGCGCTTCGAGCGCGGTGACAAACCCCTTTGCGCGCTGCTGGGTATCGAAATTCTGAGGCGGGCCGCCCACGAAATAGAGAGACGAAGGTTCGACCCAACGGAGGAGATGATCCACCGCTTCGCGCGTTCCCCGTTCGTTGTCGAGAATGACGCTGTCGAGGCCCTGGGCCGACATGTCGGTATCGAGCACAACGGTGGGCACGCCGGAGGCGAGCACGTCCTCAGCGAGCGGATCATCCTGCTCGGTGATGACGACAAGGAGTGCATCGATCAGCAGCGAACCGACGATGTGGCTCCGCGCGGTGCCATCTTCGGACTTCGCGATTGTGGTCATCATCAGGTGATAACCAAGCTTGGTGGCTTCTTCATCAGCGCCGTGCAGCAGCCAGGTCATGAACTCGCCGTGAAAGCGAGGGAGGGCGAGACCGATGATGTGGCTCTCGCGCGAGGAGAAGACCTTGGCCATGGGGTTGGGCACATAGCCAAGCCTCGCGATGACTTCGCGGACTTTGGCGGCAGTCGCGGTTGCGACAGCAGGTGAATCGTTGATGACGCGGCTGACCGTGGCGATGGAAACGCCCGCGGTTGCCGCGACGTCGCGGATGGAGATTGCGGAAGAACCCGTGTTGGAGAAGTCTTCTGGGGGCACGGGGGGGATGGTAGGAGATGTGAAAAATGGCAAATGGCAAATTGCCAAAGGGCAAATGCGGAATGCGTGCAAATGCCGGGATTTGGTGCGATGAAAACGGGATGGAACGTTTCATTCAGAGTGGAACGAGGAACGAATCAGCGTGCCGCGATTTTCAGGCCAAAGGCCTGCACAGAATCTAGCCGCGGGTGAAGCGAGTCTTCGAGCGCCACCCGCGGTGCGGTGAACGTCCATTCCGCACTCTGAAAGAGTGCAACTCGGACGATTTCAAACGCGCGATTCCGTCCGTTGGAATCCGCCAATTGTCAAACCGTGTTGCACCCCGTTGGGGTGCGAGGATTTGCGTGTTCGAACCGAGGGTGTCGCTCGAGGACTCGCTCCACCCTCGGCTAGATTCTGGCACGGCGTTGCCGTGCGATGCCAAGCAAGTGCGAAAAGCTCACCCCCGCGCCGGTCCCAGCAACTGCTCTGCATCCTGCAGCAGCTTGACGATCTCCGCAAGCGCCAGCGCCGCCGTCGCTCCATCGACAACCCGATGATCACACGCCAGACTCAGCGGTAGCAACTTGCCAACGCCGATCATCCCGTTGCGAACAACCACGCCGTCCTTCGCGCGACCAACCGCAAGGATGCCGACTTCGGGATAGTTGATCACCGGCGTCGCGAAGCGGCCGGCGTGGCTGCCGACGTTGGTGATGGTGAATGTGCTGCCCATCAACTGCTCGCGCGGAATTGAACGGCTCCGGGCCATCTCGGCGGTCATGGCGATCGCGCGGCTCACTTCAAGCACGCCCAGGCGATCGGCGTCGCGGATCACGGGGACCATGAGGCCGGCTTCGGTGTCGGTCGCGATGCCCAGGTGGACGGAGCGGTGCTGCACGATGAACGCATCGGCGTTCGGATTCGCCGGGTCTTCTTCGACCGTGGCGTTCAACGCACGGAATTGCGATTGATTCAGCACGCGTGCGACGGCGGAGGCGACGAACGGCAGGAACGAAACCTTTTCGCCGCTGGCGGAGGCGAGTTTGCGCCGGAGCGTATCGAGTGCGGTCACATCCGCCTCGTCCATGACCGTGAAGTGAACGGCCTGGTTCACAGATTGGCGAAGTCGGTTCGCGATGGTGCGCCGGACGCCCCGGAAGGGGATGCGGAGATCGTTTTCGCTGCTGCCGCCTGCGGAAGGTGCCGCGGGGCGCGAGGGTGCGCTCGGCTGCGGAGCGAACTTGGAAGGCACTTCTTCGCGGCCGGGAGCGGGGCGAGACGGCGCAGCGGCGGGGCGCGAAACTGGTGCGGGCTGCGGAGCCGGACGCGAAGGCGCGGGAGCGGCCTTCGCGGGTGCTGCGTGCGATGACGGGCGCGAGCCGCCACCCGTTGCACTCCGGACATCCTTTTCGGTGACGCGGCCACCGATGCCGGTGCCGCTGATGGTGTCGATATCAAGGCCGAGATCGCGCGCGAGGCGGCGGACGGCGGGAGTGGCAAGAGCCTTGCCGGGCGCGGCGGACATTCCGGCGAGCTCGCCTCCCATTTTGCCGACGACGGTGCCGGCGTCTTCGGTGCGCTCGGCGATTTCGATTTCATCGGATTGGGCGTGGGCTGCCGCGGCTCCGTTGCGCTCGGCGTGCTTGGGGGCTTCGATGCCCCACTCTTTCTCTGCTTCGGCGCCGTGCGCGGCCTTTGACTTGGTGGACGGGGCAGCGGAAGACTGATAGGTGACGAGGATGCTGCCGACCTTGAGAACCTCGCCTTCCTTGCCGTTCATGGTGGCGATGATGCCTTCACGGGGCGAGGGAACCTCAACCAGCGCTTTGTCGGTTTCCATCTCGGCCAGGATGTCGTGCTCGTTCACGTGATCGCCGACGCTCACGCGCCACTTGATCAGTTCGGCTTCGTGCACGCCCTCGCCGAGGTCGGGAAGGATGAATTCGTCGGGATTGGCGGATTTCTGTAAAGACATCGGAACTCCGGTAATGCTCGGCGTTGATTACTAGCCTAGGCGACAGGCATTCTTTTCAGATCTGAGATCAGGTAAGGGTTTGTTCGACGCATCGTGTCGATCAATGCTTGCACCGAGTCCTTGGCGACTGCGAATTCGTATTCTGATTCCGTGATCAATGTCATCAAGCGGATGCCGTACTTCTTGCCGCCGTATTCAAACGGCGCCTTGAAATTTGAAAACTCGGTCAGGAGCAAGCGAGTCATCGGCGCAACATCCGGCGAAAGCGGACCCACGGTTTCAGCCGGAAGAAGCAAGGCTTGCGAGCTGAACTTCGACATCCCGGTGAGGAATGACCCTACCCAGCCGTGACCGACGAGGGAGTTTGCCGAGTTTGACTTTGGTGAATGAGTCGATGCGGCCGGCAACGCGATTGCAAACTCGAACTGGGTGCCTTCGCCCACTTGCTGATCCGAATCCCAGCCTGTCATCTCGCTGGTGCAGTAAAGCACAGCGCCAGGAATGGCCTCGGGGAATGCCGCGATCGTGGCGCTTCCGTCCAACCAGAACGGGATAGGACTCACGAGGTACTCGGTATGAGGCCCAAGAGCACGATCCAACGCATCAATGCGCGGCGTGATTGCTTCTCCGTATTCACCACCACTCTCTGGCTTCAAACGCTTCTCCAAACGCTTTTCAATATGCGAGGGTTTGAGTGACGCTTTCTGCGATGCGCTTGGCGTCGGGCAAGTAGTCGAGTTCAAGCTTGTAGTAAGGCATAACAGTGTCGAAGCCAGCCACGCGCTGGACCGGAGCCTTGAGATACAAGAAGCAGTGCTCTTGGATCAGGCTGGAAATTTCCGCTCCGAAGCCGCTGGTCTTCGGCGCTTCGTGCACAATCACGCAGCGACCGGTCTTCTGCACGCTCTGCACGATGGTGTCGAGGTCGATCGGGTAGATCGTGCGGAGGTCGATGAGTTCGATGGAGACATCTTCGGGGAGTTTGTCGATCGCGGCGAGACACTCGAAGACGCTGGCGCCCCAGGTGACGACGGTGAGATCGGTGCCTTCGCTCACAACCTTCGCGTGGCCGATCGGAATCGTATATTCCTCTTCGGGGACTTCCTCGCGGAAGGAGCGGTAGACGCGCTTGGGTTCGAAGAAGACGACTGGGTCGGGATCGCGAATCGCGGCGGTCAGCAACCCCTTCGCATCAACCGGCGTGCAGGGCATGACGACCTTGAGGCCGGGCGTGTGGGCGTAGATCGCTTCGGGCGAATCGCTGTGCAGTTCGGGGGCGTGGATGCCGCCACCGACGGGGACGCGGACGGTGAGCGGGATCGTGATCGCGCCGCGGGTTCGGGTGCGATATCGCGCGGCGTGATTCGTCAACTGGTCGTACGCCGGGCCGAGGAATCCATCGAACTGGATCTCGGGGATCGGCCTCATGCCCGCCATGGCGAGGCCGATGGCCGTGCCCATGATGCCGGATTCGGCGAGAGGCGTGTCGATGACGCGGTCCTTGCCGAAGATTTTTTGTAAGCCTTCGGTGACGCGGAAGACGCCACCGTTGGCGCCGACGTCTTCGCCGAGGATGACGACGCGCTCGTCGCGGGTCATTTCCTGCTCGAGCGCCTCGTTGATGGCGTCGACGAGGGTGAGGCCTTTTTGTTTCATCACGTCGGTTCTGGGCATGGAGGCTCCAAATCGCAAATGGCAAATCGCAAATGGCAAATCAGATCGAAAACAAGACTTTCACCTTACTCAGTGTTTCCTGGCTCGAACCGGCTCCTTGAGCCCGTTCTCCCGGGTGCGAGCGACGATCGCTCCGCAGATATTCTTGATCTCCACTGCTTCGATCTGGAGCGGCCCACTCTCGGACGGTGCAAGCCAACTGCGAGCGACGCACAGGCGGAGCCAGAAGCGGCTTTCGTTCAGTTCTTTCATGACAATGCACATCGTCTTGGCGAAATCCGCGCGGCTCATCGCTTCGTCAGCCTCGTAAGCGTTCGCGCCAACTGAACTGCCAGCAGCCGCGACTTGATCGGCGATACGACCGAAACGCTTGTCGCGCACCAGTCGCTCGGCGACATCCACCATCGCGTTGCTGAAGTCTTCGACTCGCATCAGGAATGTCTGCGGCAGTCTTCCCACGCGTCCCTCCTCTGCTTGTCTTTACTTTGCAATTTGCTATTTGCCATTTGCCATTTCCGCCGCTGCGGTCAGCCCCACCTGCGTCGGGTCCTGGCCGAGACTGCTCGTCCGCGCGGTCCGCTTCTGCCGCTCCAGCTCCGGATTGATCGCGGCAAACGTGTAATCGAAAATATCATCAAACGAAGGCTTCTCGATTCCCTCAGCGGTCTTCACCACCTCCGAAACGATCGCCTTGCACTTTTCTTCGTGGGTCTTCTGCTTGGTCTCGTCCCAGAGGTCCTTGGTTTCAAGATACTTGCGAAGTCGAATCAACGGATCGCGCCCGAGCCACATGTCCACTTCCTTGGGGTCGCGATAGCGACGTGCATCATCCGCGGTCGTGTGATCCGCGAGGCGATAGGTCACCGCTTCGATGAACGAAGGTCCGCCGCCGCCTCGGGCGCGATCGACGCATTCCTTTGCGATCTTGTACACGGCAAGCAAATCGTTGCCATCGACCTGATACGTCGGCATGTCGTAGGCGAGCGCCTTCTGCGCGACCGTCTTCGACCGCATCTGCGATTCGCGCGGCACGCTGATCGCCCACTGGTTGTTCTGGCAGATAAAAACCAGCGGTACCTGGAAGACGCTTGCGAAGTTCATCGCCTCGTGGAAGTCGCCTTCGCTCGTTGCGCCGTCGCCGAAATATGTGAGAGCGACCTTTGGCTCCTTGCGCATCTTGAATGCCCAGGCGATGCCGGTTGCGTGGAGCATCTGCGTGCCGATTGGGATGCACAAGGGAAGCTGCTGGACGCCTTCGGGGATCTGGTTGCCGCGCTCGTCGCCCATCCAGTGGAGGAGGACGTAGTGCATCGGAAGGCCGTGCATGAAGAGCGCCGCGTTCTCGCGATAGCAGGGAACGAGGAAATCCTGTCCCTTCTTCGCGGCGTACGCCGTGCCGATCGCCGCGGCTTCCTGTCCCTTGTTCTGTGGATACGTGCCCATGCGTCCGGAGCGCTGGAGCTTGAACGCGATCTCGTCGAGCTGGCGGCATTGCTGCATGAACTTGAAGAGTTCGAGGATCTCTTCATCGCTCAGCGTGTTGCGCGACTGCGCAGCGTCGATCACGCCGTTCTCGTCCATCACCTGAATGTGTTCGATTTCGGCTTTGTAAACGGATTTCCGGGGCATGCATTTCTCCGTGGAGTCGCCTCATCTAGCTTAGTCGAGGAGGCGGTTTTTCGCTTCGCCAAGTCGGCGATATGAAACAAAAAAAGCCGCCTCGTCGGCGGCCAATTCTGCGATCGATTCAATCGGATTTTTCGGGTTCATCGCGAACCCGCGTGCACACCTCCCACCGATCCGCCCACCGTCGGCGTGCCGGGGAATTGCTTAATGCCGTCCTGCTTGACCGTGCGCCCGGTGCCCTTGGCCGTCGGGGAGCGCTCGGGGATCGAGAACTCGCTGTTGGGCATGGCGTCGCTGTGCTTGATCGCGGCCGCCGCGGCCTTGAGCATCGAATCGTCGGCGTTGTCCACGAGTTCGCGGATGTTCGCGTAGAAGAACGTCTCGGCAAGATCGAAGAAGTGGAGTGCCGCGGCCTTGTCGCGGTCGAACTCGGCGCCGTCGCCTCCGCGACGCAGGTCCTGATCGAGTTTGCTCAGCGTGCAGGCGAAAGCATGCAGCCACATCGCGTTGTCGGCCAGACGGGCCTGCACGCACTGGCGGTGAACGATCGCTTCTTCGTACCGCTTGCTCGCACGCTTGAACTGATGGCTGTGCTCCCGGATGAGCCAAGCCAATCGCTGCGCCTGCGTGCGGAGCGATTCGTGCACCTTGGGAACAGCGGGCAGGCCGCGACGGATGCCGAGGAAGATTTCGATGCCCAGCGGCACGGCGGCGCGGATCAACCGGAAATTGGTCGAGTTCTTCAGGATGCGACCGACATTGGCGCCGAAGCCTTCTTCCTTGCTCCAGCCGAGCGCGTTCTTCACCGTCAGCATGCTCTCGGCGAGCTGCTTGCCACCGTACGCGAAGATGAACGACTGCATCACCTCGTTCGCGCCCTCGACGATCAGGTTGATGCGCGAGTCGCGGAAGACGCGCTCGACCTCGTTCTCGGTCATGTAGGCCTCGCCACCCATGATCTGAACGCCGTCGTTGACGACGCGCCAGCCCATCTCTGAGCAGAAGACCTTGCAGATCGCGGTCTCGAGCATGATGTCTTCATCATGGCGATCAAGCATCCCGGTGGTCATATAGAGCACCGAGTCCATCGCGTAGTCGTACGCCGCCATGCGCGCCAGTTTCTGCTGCACGAGTTCAAAGTCCGAGAGCGGACGCTGAAACTGGAAGCGAGTGCGGGCCCACTTGGTCGTCTGATCGCGCACCTTGCGGGCGCCGCCGATCATCCCGGCGCTGAGCGTGCAGCGCCCGTAGTTCAAACAGGTCAGCGCGATATTCAGTCCGCGGCCTTCCGCGCCGAGCAGATTCGCCTTCGGAACGCGCACATCGTGGAAGCGGATGCGGGCCTGCCAGGTGCCCCGGATGCCGCACTTGCTGCGGTTCTTCTGGTAGATCTCGATGCCGGGCATATCGGGGTGGCAAACCAGCGCCGAGACCTTCTCTTCTTCCTTGCCCGTCTTCGGGTTGATGATCTTCTGCTT
>JAEUJD010000157.1 GCA_016793015.1 Phycisphaerales bacterium | reverse complement strand
TGCTGCTCAACCTGTTTCCGTTTGAGCGTGCGATACCGATCGCCCGGCGGCGGACGAGGCCGGGCGGGTTCTATCTGATCGACGATGCTGTTGCGATCGGGACGGAGCAATCGCCGTTTCCAACGGCAGGGGATGTCGGCGAAGCAATCGCGGCAGCCGGAGATCGGGTCGAACGCTGCAAGATTTGGACCAAAGCGGAGGTGCGAGAGAGGGAGAGACGGAACTACGCGCTTTTGCGGAGCAATGCCCGGGCGCTGATGAAAGCGACTCCGAAAAATCGCGCCTTGCTGACGGAATGCCTAGCCCGAATGAAGGCCGGGATTGCGGACCTGTCGTCCGAAATCAGGCCCGCCTGCTGGCTCGTACGCCGGGGACGGCGATGACACGGCGCAATACGCTTGGGCATGACGGAGTCGGACGGTCGCCCAATTGAGTTCAGCGACAAGCCGACGCAGAACGCGCGGACGACGCCGCCCGTGCGGAGTGAGTCGCAGACGACCCGCAACGTCAGTCCGGATTCGCCGACGATCGATCAGTCGAGTTCGCCCGCGCTGATGAGCACCGGGTGGCTTGCGCCGGGCGATCAGGTCGGGCCGTACAAGGTTGTGCGTGTGATCGGCGAGGGCGGATTCGGGGTTGTGTACGAGGCGGAGCAGGAGAAGCCGCTGCGTCGCACGGTCGCGCTCAAGGTGCTCAAACCGGGGATGGACACGCGCGACATCCTCGCGCGGTTCGAGGCCGAACGCCAGGCCCTCGCACTGCTCGATCACCCGGGGATCGCCAAGATCCTCGATGCGGGACTGACCGGGAGCGGGCGGCCGTTCTTCGCGATGGAACTGGTGCGGGGCGTGCCGATCACGCGGTTCTGCGACGACTCGCGGATGGACGTGCAGTCACGCGTCCGCCTGATGATCGATGTGTGCGAAGCGGTGCAGCACGCGCATCAGCGCGGGATCATCCACCGCGATCTCAAGCCCTCGAACATCCTTGTGCACCCGGAGTCGGACCGCCCCGATGCGCCGGCGCGGGCCCGCATCATCGACTTCGGCATCGCGAAGGCAACCGCGCCCGGCGTGCAGCAGGCACGGACGCTCGACGGCCACTTTCTGGGCACCCCGGAATACATGAGCCCCGAGCAGGCGGGCTCGGGCGGCGTCGATGCGGATGTGCGTTCGGATGTGTATTCGCTCGGCGTCACGCTGTACGAATTGCTCACGGGGCGATTGCCGATCGAGCCTCCCACTCGCGGCGCGGCATTGGAGATGCTGCGGCTGCTGCGCGAGGCCGATCCGGTCCGCGCCTCCGACCGCTTTGCACAAAGCGGCTCGGCCAATCTCCGGACGATCGCCGACAAGCGTGGCGATCGTCCGGCGACGCTGGCGAAGGCTCTCCGGGGCGATCTCGATTGGATCCTGCTCAAGAGCCTCGAGAAGGACCGCGATCGCAGGTACGCATCGGCACGCGACCTCGGGCTTGATCTCGAGCGCGCGCTGAACGGGCAACCAGTCCTTGCCGGACCGCCGAGCCGGCTGTACCGCGCCGGGAAGTTTGCGAGGCGGCACCGGATCGCGTTGAGCGCCGCGGTCGCGGTCCTGCTCGCCCTGGTGGTCGGGCTTGCGCTCGCCAGTTACGGCCTGATTCAGGCCCGCGATCAGCGGGATATCGCGGTACTGGCGCGCGAAAACAGCGACATGGCGGCCATCGCCGCGAAGAAGGCGAAGGAAGCGGCGGACACGCAGGCGGAAGCCGCCACAAAGGCCAAGAGCGAAGCCCAGCACGAAGCGGAGACGGCGCTCGCGGTGCGGATGTTCCTCCAGGAAATGATCTCGGCGGGCGATCCCGAGAAGGGCGCGACGCCGAACATGACGGTGCGCCAGGTGATCGATCAGGCCGCGGCACGCCTCGATGCTGGGTCGCTCAAGGAGCAGCCTGCAGTCGAAGCCGAAGTTCGCCAGACGCTCTGCGACGCGTACATCAGCCTCGGGCTGCTGCCCGAGGCCGAGAAGCAGATCCGGCGGACGATGGATCTTCGTCGTGCGACGCTGGGCGAGAACAGCGTGGGCTACGCCGAAGCGCTCAACAGCCTCGCGTACCTGCTCGATGACCTTGCGCGATTCGAGGAAGCGGAAAAGTACTATCGCGAAGTGGTTGCGAAGTTCGAGCAGTGGCGGGCGACGGAGCCGTTCAATCTCGCCACGGCCAAGAACAACCTCGCGACACTGCTCCGGCGCACCAACCGGCTCGAAGAGGCCACGGCGCAGTGGAAGGATGCGCTCGCGCTGATGCGATCGGTGCCGGGCCTCGAGCACCCGACGCTCGGGCAGACGATGGGCAACCTCGCGCTCTGCCTGCGGAACCAGCGGCGCTATGACGAGGCCGAGGCGTTGAATCGCGAGGCTCTCGCGGTGCTGAAGGCTTCGGACGGCGAAAGCCCCAGCGTGGCGCGGGCGCTCTCCAACCTCGCCTCGGTGCTCCAGGACAAGCGCAACTACGAGGACGCGGAGCCGCTTTTCCAAGAAACTCTCGCGATGCAGCGGAAGTTTTTCACCAGCCCGCACAAGGAACTCTCGACGGCGCTCAACAACCTCGGAATCCTGTATGTGGATTCGGGCAGGCTTGACCTTGCGTTGCCCCTGCTTGAAGAAGCGCTGAAAGAGTGCGAGGGTGCGATGGGGCCGAAACATCCCGAAACAATCTTCGGGGAGATGAACGTGGGGCTTTGTCTCTACTCGATGGGTCGGATGGACGAGGCCGAGAAGTTGCTGCTGCACGCACAGGCCGAGGCCCGCGATGTCATGGGCCTCAAGAGCGCCGCGACAGCGCGGATCCTCTTTGGACTGGGCGACCTGCAAACCGAGAAGGGCGAACTCGCGGCGGCGGAGCGCACTCTGCGGGATTCGATCGAGGCCTCGCGGCTTGTTTACGGTGAGAACGAGCCCCAGGCGACGGGCTCAATGATCGTCCTTTCCGATGCGTTGCTGCGGGGCGGCGACGCGAATGGCGCGCTCGAGATCGCCACCAAGGCTCTTGATATCCGAGAGAAGGCCTTCGGTGCCGCGGACTGGCAGACTGCCCAGGCACGCGGAGCGGTGGGCAGCGCGCTGGCGGCGAGCGGGCGTGCCGCGGAAGGCGTTGCGATGATGGAAGAATCGGCGCGGGCGCTCGCAAAGGGCCGGGGCGTTGCGCTCGCGGGAATCCGGCGCGGCTATCAGAGGCTGGCGTGGTATTACGCACGCAGCGGCGATACGAAGCGTGCCGCTGAATATGAGGCGCTCGCCCGCGCGGTCAATTCGACGCGCAGCGACGACGCGGATCGGGCCGCGTCGACCTCCCAAACCCGGTAATCTCGGTACCGCCATGTCCACGCGTGCCACAATCCTCGACTGGAACGACGCACCAGAGAGGATTCTGCGGAGCCTCGCGGCCGATCGCGTGGGAGTTGTGGGAATCACGGGCCCGGTCGGGGCGGGCAAGTCGCACCTTTCGGGCATCTTGCGCGGCAGCGCGGGCGTTCATCTCGCCACGGACGACTACTTGCCCGATTATGACAAGGTGGCGTACGAGGACCGCGATGACCCGGACCTCGCGGACAGCGCTGCGCTCATCGCCAATCTGCAGGATCTCCGGGCCGGGCGGGCGACGAGCGTGCCCCGATGGTCATTTCAATCGCATTCGCGCGAGGGCTATCGCGAGGTCGCACCGACCAATCTGATTCTCGTCGAAGGGATCCACGCGCTGCACGAGCGGCTGATGCCCCACCTCGACGTCTGCGTCTTCGTCGAAGCACCGCCAGATGTGCGATGGAAACGCTGGGAGCACCTCGAAACCACGGGGCAGCGGGGCTGGGGCGTCGAGGTCGCGAAGCGGTTCTTTGATTCCGTTGCGGAACCGACCTTTGAGAAATACGCGCCGATCTATAAGTCGCGTGCGCATTTCATCGTGCGCAACGAAATCGGCGTGCCGCACTGAGAATTGTGCGAGAGAGTC
The DNA here is from genome assembly GCA_016793015.1 of Phycisphaerales bacterium. GTDB lineage: Bacteria > Planctomycetota > Phycisphaerae > Phycisphaerales > UBA1924 > JAFEBO01. The sequence goes on along the minus strand of JAEUJD010000157.1, from coordinate 16,350 downwards.
GCGAGCGAGCGAACCGGGGCGATCTCCGTCACATACCCTCGCCGGTGGGCGAAAACCTACAGCCAACTGCCGCGATGACTGCTCCTTCCGCTCCGGCGGCTTCGGGCGCACCGAGCGCGGGCGCGGGTATCGCGCTGATCCTGACTTCGCTGGCCTGCTGGACCACGATTCCGCTTTTTCTGCGCTCGTTCATTCACCAAGTCGACGGCTGGACGACAAACGGATGGAGATACGGCTTTTCTGCTCTTCTCTGGCTTCCGTTGCTGCTCCTTGCGATGCAACGCGGGACGATTCCGCGGGGGCTCTGGCGTGCCGCACTTTGGCCGAGCGTCTTTAACACCGGGGCGCAGGTCTGCTTCGGTCTTGCGCCTTATTTCGTTACGCCGGGGCTGATGACCTTCAGCATGCGATTGCAGATCGTGTTCGTCACGTTTGGCGCTGCGATGCTCTTCCCGGCGGAACGAAAGATCGTTCGCTTGCCGGGATTCATTGTCGGGATTGTGCTGGTCGTCGTGGGCACCTCGCTCACCATTTATCTCCAGCCTGGCGGCCTAGGCAAAGCGGATGCGGCGGGCGTCGCGCTTTCGATCGCATCGGGGCTTCTGTACGCTGGGTATGCGCTGTCGGTCCGCGCCACCATGCACGGCATGCCCCCGCTGCTCGCCTTTAGCGCGGTGAGCCAGTACACGGCGGCGATGATGCTGGTGCTGATGCTCGTCTTTGCCCGGGATCTGCAGACAAGCGAGCACGACCTTGGCCTGGGCGTGCTGCATCTTTCGGGATTGCAGTGGGTCATGCTGCTCACTTCGGCCGTCATCGGAATCGGCATCGGGCACACGGCCTACTTCAAGAGCATCCAGGCGCTCGGGCTGGCTGTTTCGGCCGGTGTCGTTCAGTTGCAGCCCATTACCGTTTCCATCGTGGCACCGTTCCTGTTTCCGAACGATCAGCACCTCACCGGCGCTCAGTGGGCGACCGGACTACTCGCCGTGAGCGGCGCCGCGACGATGCTGGTCACCCAGCACCTCGCCTCGCGAAAGAAGCACGTGGCACCCATCGATGAGTTCGATGACTTGCCGGTCGATCCGGATGTCGCCCTTGTTGCCCAGAGCAATGAAACCGACCCGGCCAAGACTCCGGCTCGAAACTAGACGACCTGCGGCCGGTTTCCCGCGTTTCCAAGGCATGAAAACGCGACTCATTCTCAGTCTCCATCCCGCGCCGGCCGGGCTGGCTGCTCCGATTCGACTGTCGCTTTTGGGACGGATTGTGGCTAGGCTCAGGGTTACCCCCTGAGCGGATTTCACAACGCTCTGCCGCGGGATTTCGTCGGGATGTAACGCACAGAACCGCGGCATATCAGGTCCACAGCTCACACGCAGTTTCACACGGAGGATTCACACTTGTCGAGCACCCCCACCGCTTCACAGAAAGTCACGCCGTCGACGAGCTATCTCGGCAACCTGGACCTGGCTCCGCACAAGACCAGTTTCAACTTGTGCCCGGCGGAACTGGTGCAGCGAGCGGTGGCGGCGGGTGAGGGAACCCTGGCAGCAAACGGCGCACTGGTGTGCAACACCGGCGATCGCACCGGTCGCAGCCCGAATGACAAGTACCTCGAAGAGACTCCGGGGATCAAGAACAACATCTGGTGGGGCAAGGTCAACCGCCCGATCACGCCGGCGAACTTCGATGCGGCCCTGAAGATCGCGGTCGATCACTTGAACACCCGCCCGCATCTGTATGTGTTCGAGGGTTACGTTGGCGCCGATCCGAAGTATCGCCTCGGCGTGCGGGTTGTGACCGAGCAGGCTTGGCACAGCCTCTTCTGCTCGACGCTCTTCATCCGGCAGGGCAGCAAGGGCGCGGGGCCGGTCACGGGGCCCTTCCAGCAGGACTGGACCGTGATCAATGCCGGTCGCCGCCGCCTGACCAAGGAAGAGATGGAGAAATTCGGCGTCAAGAGCCCGGTGCTGATTCTTCAAAGCCTTGAGCGCAAGCTCGTCGTCATCATCGGCACCGAGTACGCAGGCGAAATGAAGAAGAGCCTCTTCTACGCGATGAACTACGACATGCCGGAAGTCGGCGTTTTCCCGATGCACTGCTCGTGCAACACCGACATGAAGGGCGAGAACGCGGCACTCTTCTTCGGCCTTTCGGGCACCGGCAAGACCACGCTCTCGGCCGATCCCAACCGCAAGCTCATCGGCGACGATGAACACGGCTGGAGCGATCACGGCGCGTTCAACTTCGAGGGCGGCTGCTACGCCAAGTGCATCAAGCTGAGCAAAGAAGGCGAGCCGCAGATCTGGAACGCGATCAAGTTCGGCAGCGTGCTCGAGAACACCGTGATCGATCCGGTCACACGCATTCCCGATTACGACAGCGCGAAACTGACCGAAAACACCCGCGTCACCTACCCCGTCGACTTCATCGACAACGCGATCATCCCCAGCGTCTGCGGCAATCCGAAGAACGTCATCTTCCTCACGGCCGATGCGTACGGTGTCATGCCCCCCGTGAGCAAACTCACGCCCGAGCAGGCGATGTACTACTTCATCAACGGCTACACCAGCAAGCTCGCCGGAACCGAAGCCGGTGTGACGGAGCCGCAGCCGAACTTCAGCCCGTGCTTTGGTGGCGTTTTCTTGCCGCGCCAGCCCGTTTCCTACGCGAAACAGCTCGCCGAGAACATCAAGAAGCACGGCACCAACGTCTGGCTCCTGAACACCGGCTGGACGGGCGGCCCCTACGGCACCGGCCAGCGCTTCAAGCTCGCCTACACGCGTGCGTTCGTAACGGCGATTCTCGATGGCTCACTCGCCAAGGCCGAATACGCGACCGATCCGGTCTTCGGGCTGCATGTTCCTAAGGCCGTTCCCGGCGTGCCGAGCGAAGTGCTCATGCCGAAGAACACGTGGAAGGATGGCGGCGCGTACGACGCGCAGGCCGCGAAATTGGCGAAGGGCTTCCGCGAGAATGACAAGCAGTTTGAGATGCCGGAGGCGGTGCGCGGGGCGGGGCCGAAGGTGTGAGAGGGTAACGAATCTCTTTTGGGCACAGGGAAGCCCCTGCATCCGATTCCGCGTTGCCACGTTATAGACTGTGAGCGTGTGTCCGGCGATTTCAACTACGGCAAGACTCTTGGGATGCGCTGGCGTTCTCATGGCGCTGCTTGGCTTGGCAAGGCAACCCGACTCCGCACCAACTGCAGTGAAGGAGACGCTTCCCGACGACATTTCCGAACGGGTTCAAGCAAAGCGAGAAGCAGCACAAAAGACGGCGGACAACGGCAAGGACGGATGGTGGCAGGAGCGGATGGCGTCACGAAAGTTCGTTTCAGAACTTTCGCCGGCTCTGAGAGTGCAACTTTCTAGCCGAATTTGCACGTCGGGGGCAGGACCCCAGATCGAGGACGAGAACCTCGCGGCTGTGTCCGGTTCTCTGTTGTCTGCGCTGATACGCGATGGACGCAAGGACGTCGCCGTTGAGTTGTTGTCACGAAAGAACGTGCTTGCGGCGGAAGGGTGCTCACTCATTGCCGAGTTGCACGAAATGTTCGTGACAGGCATTTCAACCGATGGAGCGGAGCTGCTTTGCGAAGCGTACGACTCCGCGGAAATCCAGCGACGCACGGAGATTGAGAACGAGATCGCATACACGTTGTGCTACTACTTTGAAAACAATGGATGGCGGGCAGAACCGCGCGGGCCTGCAACCGTTGCGTGGATGCGAAAGTGGTACCTTTCATGCCGTGACCAGTTGATAACGAACGTCGACGTTTGCGTAAGCGGTGGCGACGCAACCTGCGAGGCGCCCGCTCTCATCGAGTTGCGGCTTGCGTTGGATCATTTACTCAATGAAAATATAGCCGAACTCGCGGCAGGCAAGTTGACACTTGCCGGTCCCGGGATGAGTCCACCGCCTGCTTGTGTGGCCGAAGAGAAAAAGCGCCCGCAACACCCCCCGCAGTTACAGCGGGAATTGACGGTTCAAAAAGCATCATTCATCCGGGTAGCCAACGTGCGAGATTTTGAGCGTTGTGACGACTGGATTCGTGTCCATGCCAGTATCGAACTTGCAGACCGGGGGCGCAGGACTTCGACTTGGCGTGGCACTGTCCGCTTGCTTCTTCATTCAAGCGGCAAACTACTCATACTCTTGCCGGACGCCGAGGTCGCTGACGTGCCGGAAGCCAAGTGAAACTCGGGGGTCGAGCCCCGTCCGAGTCTCAGACAAAAACTCACATTCGATGATCACTTCAACCGAAGCGAGCGAGTTTCCACAACCTGCTTCCTCACAAGCCGTTCATCGTTTGTGAGCAGCGACAATCCGTGTGCCGAGGCCGTCCCGACCACGATCGCATCGGGCAGTCGAAGGCCGTGCGTCCGTCGTGCCGCGACCGCAGCGTCCTTCACCGGCCCCGCAAGATCGAGAACCGTGACTTGAGACAAAAAGGTTCGGATGGTGGACTCTCCCGCGGCATCAAGCGCGGGAAACGAAAGCAATTCCAACTCCGTGATCACCGAAATGGCGAGCGGTCCAACTGGCAACGGTTCGGCGAGACGACCGCTCAAAAAATAGAGAACAATGTTCGTATCGAGCAGCACGCTCACCGCCACTCGCCCCGAGCCTGATCCTGATACGCCAGCGGATCCTGACTCAACTGAAGTTTGCCCTGCAATTGGGACAAGTCCGGCTGTGCAACGCCGTTCTGGCGCTGCCGCAGAATCCGCTCGATCTCAAGCCAATCTGCGTACGAAACCTGCACCGCCACAGGCCTGTTCTCAGAGTCAGTGACGATTTGTCTCTTGATAGGGAGCATGAAACCTCCGCCGCAAATGATACGCTTTCCTGCCCACTGCACTGGCGCATTGCCGTTTTGAACTCCCCTATGACCGTTTCCCACTGGCGCAGATCCGCCCACCCCCACCCCCCGACCACGCTCGAAGCCAGCGTGTGCGTCATCGGCGCGGGAATCTGCGGCGTCTCTGCCGCCCTCGCGCTCCAGAAGCGGAACGAATCCTTCATCATCCTCGAACGCCACGCGCTCGCGAGCGGTGCATCTTCCCGCAACGCCGGCTTCCTCATGCGCGGGGCGGCGTGCCACTACGCCGAAGCGATCGATCTGTACGGGCGGCAATCCGCGCGCGATCTCTGGCGCTTCACCGAGGCCAATCTCGAAGGCCTGCGCCGGGAAGGCTGCGAATCCCTTGCCTCGTATCGGCGCGTCCCCTCGATGCTGCTCGCGCTCAACGCGGGCGAATCGAACGAAGCGTGGGAGCCCGATGCCGCGTACGCACAGGCGAACCGAGCGGGGCTGGAGCGGTCGCTCTCGCTCATGCAGGAAGACGGGCTTGAGGTTGGGTGGCTGGCACCGGGTGGTGCCGAAGCGCCGAGCGACAGCGCGTGGAAGTCGGGCCGCATCGCGTGCGCGCTGGTCAACCCGGGCGATGGGAGCGTGAACTCGTACGAGCTGATGAAGCTGCTTGCGGGTAAATTGCGCGTGCACCCTGCACTCGGGGCCAAGGTTTCCTCGCCGATCCTCGAGAACCAGGAGGTTTTCGCGATCGAGCCCGACGGAAACAAGACGCTGGTCCGCAGCGCGGACTGCACGATCCGGTGCGAACGCGTGCTGGTTGCCACCAACGCCTACGCATCGCTTCTGCTTCCCCAATTTGAGAATCTCGTCAAGCCGCGCCGGGGCCAGATGCTCGGCCTCGCTGCAAACGGCCGCACGCTCGCTGCCTCGTACTACGCCAACGACGGCAGCGAGTATTTCCGCCAGGCGGCCGACGGCACGATCGTCATCGGGGGCTGCCGCACGTACTTCGCCGATCAAGAAGTCGGCTTCGAGGATCGGACGACGCTCCCGGTGCAGAACTCGCTCGAATCGTTTGCGCGGGCCATGCTGGGCTATCGCAAAGACGAAACGCTCCCCATCACCTCGCGCTGGGCGGGGACGATGGGTTTCTCGCCTGACGGCTTACCCCTGATCGGACCGATCGCGCCCGCTTCCCCGATCTGGTTCTGCGGCGGATTCACCGGGCACGGCATGTCCATGGGCTACAAGGCGGCGCACGAGGCGGTTGATGCCATGCTTGACAATCGTGAACCGCTCTTCGCGCTTTCGCGGATCGGCGCCGCACGTCCGCACCGATAGCGGTGCAGCAATCGTTTCACTCAGGTTGGTTCGCTCAGCCCTTCGGACCCGTCGCCGCGGCGGCCTTCACGATCCCCGCAAACTCCGGGGCCTTCAGCGAAGCGCCGCCGATCAATCCGCCGTCGATATCGGGCTGGCGGAAGAGTTCCTCGGCGTTACTGGCCTTCACGCTTCCGCCGTAGATGATGCGGGTGCGCTTGGCGACATCCGCGTTGTACATCTGCGCGAGCAACTTGCGGAGCTTCGCGTGCACATCCTGGGCGTCTTCGGGGGTCGCGGTCTTGCCGGTTCCGATTGCCCAGACGGGCTCATACGCGATGACAATTTTCTCGAGTGCGTCGGCGGAGACGTCGGCCAGTCCTCCCCGCAGCTGGCGCTGATTGACCGGATCGGTATGTCCGGATTCGCGCTGCTCGAGCGTCTCGCCGATGCAGAGGATCCCGGTCAGCCCGGCCTCCACAATCGCGCGGAGCTTTGTGTTGACGATTTCGTCGTCCTCGCCGATCACGTGCCGACGCTCGCTGTGGCCCGCGAGCACGGTCTGCACGCCGCAGTCTTTGAGCATGTCGAGCGAAACCTCGCCCGTGAACGCGCCGTCGGGCTTGTTGTAGCAATCCTGCGCGCCGAGCTGGATGGAGCTTCCGCGATCACGGAGGATCGAGCGCACCGCGAGCAGGTACGGGAACGGAGGGAAGATCGCGGTTTCGCATCCCGTGACCGGGGCGAGCGCATCGACAACTCCCCGCGTCAGGTCTGCGCTGGTGGTGCGGTTGGTGTTCATCTTCCAGTTGCCGCCGACGAAGGGCTTTCGATCCCGCACGCTCACGCTCCTGAATATCCCTGAGTGATTGGCCCAACGATTCGGGCCCGAAAACCGGGAGGATACCCATGCCGGGTTCGACGCGTGTAGATTCTGGAAGCCGGAAGTCTCGACCCGGCCCGAGAGCGGCGGGTTTTCTCGGACTTTTCCGCAATTCCATTGCACAAACTTCGCTCTCCTGCGAAGATAGGAAGTGGCCGCTTCGGCCCAGCTTTTTCGCTCAGGAGGATGGATGTTCAAAGCAGGATTCGTCGGATGCGCCGGCATGGCGCTCATGGCCACTCTCTCCCTTCAAGCCGTTGCGGGTCAGGTGGACACCCCATCCGCGATCCTGCGCGATTCCGTCGAATCGCTCGACGGCGTTGAACCGGGCAAGGGCTTTGCATCGCGCGAAGTGCTGGAGGCCGTGCCGCGGTTTCATCCGAGCCAGATCCTCGTCCGCATGGAGCCGTTCGTCGATCGCGCCGCTCAGGATGAAACTCTCAGGGCGGCGGGCGCGGGGCAGACCCTTCGGACCATCGGCATCGTCCCCGGCCTCCGCGTCGTTTCGGTTGCGCCCGGAACCGTCGAGGCGGTGTGCGCGGCACTGAACAACCAGCCCGGCGTGCGCTACGCCTCGCCGGATTACGTCCGTCGCGCTCACGCTCAGAGCGTCCCCTACGGCATAACGCTTGTGAAGGCCGACATCGCGTGGGCCAAGTACGGCAAGGGAGGCGGAGCGAAGGTTGCTGTGCTTGACACCGGGCTTGATCTCTCGCACCCGGATCTTCCCGCCACGATCGCCAACGCCTCGTTCGTCCCCGGCCTGACGGTCGACGATTACAACCAGCACGGCACACACTGTTCCGGCACGGTCCTTGGTCTTGACAACACCGAGGGCGTCATCGGCGTTGGCCCAAACGCCTCGCTCATCATCGGCAAAGTCCTGAACAGCGGCGGCTACGGCGTGGACAGTTGGATCGCAACTGCCATCGACTGGGCGGTGTTGCAGGGTGCCGACGTCATCAGCATGTCGCTCGGTGAGGACGTGCCCGATCCCGCACTCGAGGATGCGTGCCTGAACGCCTTCAACGCCGGCGTACTTGTCGTCGCCTCCGCCGGAAACGCGGCGAATTCAGCGCCGAACTACCCGGCCTCCTTTCCCGGCGTGATGTCGATTTCTGCCGTCGATTCCGATTCTCAGTTGGCCTCGTTCTCGAGCTTTGGACCGCTGGTTTCGGTGACAGCGCCGGGCGTCGGTGTTTTGTCCACTGTTCCCACCGTCACTTCCACGGTGACTTTCTCGAACGTCGCGCGAGCGGCACGCAACCTCTCTGGTTCGCGTGGCGGTTCGCTGACGGGGCAAGTCGTCTATTGCGGCTTCGGCGGCACCTCGGCCGACTTCCCGCCCTCGGTCGCCGGCAGGATCGCCCACGTCCGGCGCGGCAACGCCATCACCTTCCAGGCCAAGGCCCAGAACGCCGTCGATGCCGGCGCGATCGGCGTCATCATTTCCAACAACACCGGCGGAACTGTACCGTTCGACGGAAACCTGAACGATCACTTCGCCATCCCGGTCTTCTCGATCAGCCAGAACGACGGAAACACGCTCCAGGCGCTCACGCTTCCGACTGCATCATTCAATCAGGCGATCACCGCTCACACGTACGCTTCGCTGAGCGGCACATCGATGTCGTGTCCGCACACTTCGGGCACTGCGGCCGTGTTGATCGGGTTGTTCAAGTCCGTCGCGCAGCCGGCTCCGCTGCCTCCGGCCAGTCTGCGATGGATCATGGAGCAGACCGCCGTTGATCTCGGTGCCGCCGGACGCGACGACTTCTTCGGCTGGGGAATGGTGGATGTGAAGGCGGGTGCGGATTATCTGTATGGCCGAGCGGTCTGCCGCGGCGATCTCAACGCCGACGGATTCGTCGACGATTCTGATTTCGTCACCTTTGTCGGCTTCTACAACGAGCTGGTCACGCCGGGCGGTGCGTGGACCGGGGGCGACTTCAACGGCGACGACTCCACCGACGATGCCGACTTTGTCACGTTCGCAAACTCGTACGACGCCCTCATCTGTCCTTGATAGTCTGAGCGCGGAGCGCTGGCCACGGACCGGCGCGGAATGACCGGTCGGTGTCGTGTCTAGAGCGAAAGGATTTGATTGATGCAGAAGTATCGCACCCGCGCACTCGCGATTGCCGGATTTGTTGGCGTTGCGGGCAGTGCGCTCGCCGGGCCTGTAACTCCACCGGCAACTCCGGTGGCAACTCCGGCTGCAACTCCGACAGCAACCGCGCCGAGTGCGATTCTGCTCTCGTCGGTTGAATCCGTGAACGGCTTTGTGGCCGGCAGCGGCATCGCGCCGGTGCGGGCGGAGTTCCCGAACGGTCAGCATCCGACGCGGGTGATGGTGCGATTCGATCCGCTTGTCGATCGCGATGCCGGAGCCGAGGCCGACACGCTCTCGCGATCGGGCGTGCGTCGCACGATCGAACGCATCGATCTCGTGCCCGGCCTGCTCATCGTCGAGGCCGACGAGGGCAATGTCGATGCCGTGGTGGCGAAACTGCAGCAGCAACCCGGCGTTTTGTACGCGACGCCCGACCGCGAGATGCACGCCGAAGCGCAGTCGATGCCCTACGGCATCAGCATGATCGGTGCGGATCAGGTCTGGCCCAGCTGGGGCAACGGCAATGGGGTGAGAGTCTGCGTGCTGGACACCGGCGTCGACACCGCGCACCCGGACCTGCCCGTCGCGCTCACGAGTTCGTTCGTCCCCGGTGAAACGGTTGAAGACTACAACCGGCACGGGACCCACTGCTCGGGAACGATCCTCGCACTCGACAACACCGAAGGCGTGGTCGGGGTCGCTCCCACAGCGCAGCTGCTCATCGGCAAGGCGCTCGCCAACAGCGGCAGCGGTTCGTGGAGCTATCTCATTTCCGGCATCAACTGGGCCGTCGCCAACGGCGCTCGCGTCATCAGCATGTCGCTCTCTGGTTCGGGCGCCGACCCGTCGCTCCAGGCGGCGTGCGATGCGGCGCTGGCGAACGGCGTGCTGCTGGTTGCCGCGGCAGGAAATCAGGCCTCCGGAGTGACCCGCTACCCCGCCGGCTTCTCGTCGGTGATGGCGATCTCCGCTGTCGATTCGGGCTCGAATTTCGCTTCGTTCTCCAACTTCGGGTCGCACGTTTCGGTGGCGGCACCGGGCGTTTCGGTGGATTCGAGCGTGCCGGTTGTTTCGTGGAGTGCGCGATGGCTCGCGACCGAGCACGCGGTGAATCCGATCACAGGAACCGTCATCCGCGCGATCACGGCGCCGGCGATCTACTGCGGCTTCGGTGAGAATGCCGCGGCGTTCCCGCCGTCGGTGAGCGGCAAGATCGCCCACATCCGGCGCGGCTCGCCGGACGCGAACTCGGTTTCCTTCAATACCAAGGCCAACAACGCGCTTGCTGCCGGCGCGATCGGCGTCATTCTTTCGAACAACGTCGCTGGCGCGCTCAACGGAACGCTGAATGTCGCGAACACTTTCGCGATCCCGGTGGTCGGCGCGCTCCAGTCGGACGGCGACAACTTGCTCGCAAACAACGGCGCGACGGTCGATCTGTATCAATTCAATACGGGCCACGGGTACGCGAGCTTCAACGGGACGTCGATGTCTACCCCGCACGTTGCGGGCGCTGCGGGGCTGCTGCTCGGGTGCTTCGTGCCCGGCGGCGGAAAACCCGCCGTGCCGCCCGCCACAACGCGCTGGGTGCTCGAGCAGACCGCGACCGATAAGGGGACACCCGGCAAGGACGACAACTTCGGCTGGGGCATCATCAACGTGCGCAAGGCGGCGGAGTACCTGCACGGTCGCGTCCGCTGCCCCGGCGACCTGGTCTACGACAATGTCGTAGACGACACCGACTTTGTCGCGTTCGTGAACGCGTACGACACCCTCATCAGCCCCGGCGGCCCGTACACCGGCGGCGACTTTGACGGGAACGCTCAGGCGGACGACGCAGACTTTGTGATATTCGCCTCCTCGTACAACAGCCTGCTCTGCCCCTGATTTCAGCGGCCGTTGCCGTCGCCTTAACTCGGGGCGTTGCGCCTGAAACCGCGTGAGGCGGGGTGCTGTTGTTTTTTGCGCGTTCCGACCGACAAGGTTCTCCCGGCTGGGTTGTCCCGGCTTGGTCGCGCCAATCTTCCGCAATTTCCCCAGTCCGCAGGATCGTCTTCAGAGCGCGCATTCCGGTGCCGATAAGCGAGATCGCTGGGAGGTTTCTGCGGCAGAGGTGCGCCGCGACGTCATTGTCGCGCCGGTTTCCGAGAGATTCTCATGAGCCACGAACCGACCGAGATCAGCGCCCCGCTTTCGACGCCCCCGCACACGTCGAGTGACAGACATGCCGCGGACGCGCTCGGCGCGATCACCGACTTTGAGAAGAGCATCCAGGGGTTGAAGAAGCTCTACGAAGAGCGCAAGGAAATCGAGAGCAAGCTGGTTGAAGCGCAGTCGAAACTGGTTGCGAACGAAACCGAGCTCGCGTCCCGAGATCAGCAGCTCGAGCGGGCATTGGCGAAGCAGGGCGAAATCGAGCGGACGGTCCAGTTGCTTCGGGCCGAATCCGAAGCGGCGGAGGCCGCCCGGGCCGAGATCGAAACCGCGCTCGCAGCCGCGCGCACCGAGCTGGAAGCCCGCGCAAAGGCGGATGAAGAACGGGCGAATCAGACCGCTGCCGAGAGCGAGAAATCGAAGTCGCTCGCCAAGGAGCTGGACGAGTTCGCGTCCGAACTCGCCAAACTCCAGAGCGATCTGGAACGTGAAAAGACCGAACTGGAAACGTCGCGGAGCGTGCTGCTCGAGAACGCCAAGGCCATCAAGCAGCGTGAGACCGAGCTCGATTCGCTCCAGAATGAGTCGCAGGCCGAACTCGGCGCCCGCAAGGCGGAGATCGCGGCACAGCAGGCCGAAGTGGCGAAACAACAGGCCGAGGTCGCGGCCCGCCGGGCTGAACTGGACGCACGCGAAAAGGAAATCGCGGCGGCGCACGAGGCGGCCGAGAGGGCCGCTTCCACAGATTCCGATCTTGCACGACGGCTGGCCGCCGAAACCGAGGCGGGCGACCAGCTTCGCCTCGATGTGGAACGGATCGCGCGGCGCTGCGCCGCTCAGGAAGAGGTGCTCGCCGAATACGAGCAGCTTCTCGCCGTGGAACGCACGCACGTGCACTCTCTGGTTTCCGAGATCCAGTCGGGCGATGCCGAACCCGAGGCGATGCAGGCCCGGATCGCCGAGCTTAAGTCTTGCCTCGCGCACGAGCGCGAGGACCGCGATCGCCTGACCCGGAAGCTCACCGAACTGCAGAATCAGGCCAAGGCGGGCACGCAGGGGCGCACGCAGCCCGCAAGCGGCGGCTCGTCATCGCTCCGCCAGCGCCGATTGAAGCGTTGCCGGGCGATTCTGCGCGAGCATGTCGCCAAGGTGCGAAAGGCGAGCGAAGTACTCGCCAAGCGTTTCGAGCAGTGCGAGCAGGTTTTGTCCCAGCGGGCGCAGCTGTCTGCCGCCAAGCGGCAGCTTGACTCGGCCAGCGCAGCGCTCGCACGCCGCGCCGCGGGAAAGCGCGCGGGCGTTCTCACGCTTTGCATCGTTCTGACCGTTGCGGTTCTCGGCGCGCTCTCGTGGGCCGTTGTCGGACAGGCGTGGCCGGGCGACTTTGAGGCCCGCGCCGAGATCACGGCGGACGGGCGCGGACGCGAGCTTTCCGACGGTGAGTTCGATGAGTGGCGCCGCGCGCTCGAGGCCACCCTGGCCGATCCGCAGTTTGCCGAGACCGTGGCAACCCGCATGAAGCAGCGCGGATACGAATCACTGGGCACGCCCGTCGCGGTCCGGGCGCTTCTCACCGATTCGTTTGCGCACGATTCGCCATCGCCCGGGACGCTCGCGGTCCAGCTTCGCGCTCCCGGCCGCGAAAAGGCATCGAGAACACTCGACATCATCACCACGGCCCTGGCGAGCGACGCCAACGCTTCACGCGAGCGTCGCGCCGACGGCGCGGTCACGCTCATCAAGGCACCCGCGTCCGCGAGCGGCCAGCCTCTGGACGACCAGCGCCTTCCGCGAACCGGAATGGTGCTGCTCGGCTCGATGCTGGTCACCTGCTTCCTCGGGTTCGGAATCTGGACCAAGCTGTCCCGGGCGAAGCAGGAGTTTGAGCTTGGCTCGCAGATCGACCAGGTGCTCGACGATGCAAAGTGGTCGGAGTTCACCGCCGCGACGACAGTCGCGCGGCCGAACGGCGCATCGAATCAATAAAGTCGAAGCAGTAAAAAAGCCCGGGGCTGCCGGGCTTGTAGAAATCACTCAAAGACATGGACCGACGACGGGCTCTCGCGGGCTCAGATGTTGGCCGTGATCATGGCGAGGTGGCCCTTGGAGGCTTCCATGCCGCGGGCTGTCACATAGAGGGCAAACTGCTTGGGGCTGTAGCCGCTGACGGAAGCAGACTTGGAAATGATCTCGCCCTGCGAATCGAACTCGGCGATCTGCTTGCCGATTTTTCCGTCCTCATCGAGGACGACAAGCCGGATGGTCTCGCCGGGCTGGGCGACGATATTGCGGCAGAGCAAGCGGGCCGTTTCCTTGGCGGGGTTGTAGTAGACCGCGGCTTCGCCCCTGAAATCGGGCTGAGCGGCCGTGAACGCGATCTTCTTGGTGCTCGCACTCAGGAGCACGTCGGTCAGATCGGCCGGGCCGACCAGTTCGACCAGCTTGTTCAGATTCGCGTCGCTGAGGTTCACGGTGGCGAGGCGCTGCATCTGGACGTTCTGCTGCTGAACGAGAACAGCCAGAACGACCGCCGCAGTCGCGCACGCGAGCGTCGCGACGCGCCACGCGCTGCTGACCCGGCGCACCGGGTGTACGGTGGGCAATTCCCGACCCGCGACGTGCAGCCTGCTCCGGGCGGAACCCGCGACTTCGGCGATCTCCGCCTTGATCGCCCCGAGCACGCGTGCGCGAAGTTCGACCGCCGGCTCGGCGCTGATGCGGAAACGATCGGGCTTTGCGAAGCGGGATTGCTCTTCGCGCAGCTGGGCGCGGATCGCCGGGGATGCCCCGGCAAACGCGGCTTCAAACTCCGCCTGCTCGCGTTCGTCGAGCAAACCAAGGGAGTCGAGCTGAGCGGCTTCAAAGAGTTCTTGCGTGTTCATACGGCGAATTCCTCACTTCCACGTTCACGTAATCTGGTCAGAGCCCGGCTGAGCGCTGACTTGATGGTTCCAAGAGGCGTGTTCAGCTCTTCGCCGATCTGCCTCAATGTCTGCCCACCCAGGTAGGCACGTTTCACAACAGTCCGCTGAAGCTCCGGTAACGCATCGATGCGCCGGAGCATTTCTTTCATGTTCTCTTCGCGCTCGCCCTGGGTGCGATCGTCGCTGTGATCGGGCGCGGCCACCGGGGTCGCATCGTCCAGCACCGTGGGCTTGATCCGGGCGCGGCTGCGACGCATCCTGTCCACGAGTTGGCGACGCGAGATCAGCATCACCCAGGTCACAAGTGCCGCTCGCTCCGAGTCGTAGCGCTGCGCCGTCTTCCAAAGCCGAACGAAGATCTCCTGGACGGCGTCCTCGGCTTCGACTCGGGTTGGCATCGACTGAAACGCCATCTTGTACACCAAACTCCCAAAGCGGTCGTACAGCTCGGCGACGGCCTTCTCGTCACCTGCTGCTACCCGTTGCATCAAACTGATGTCGAGTGCAGCCTGCTCGCGATTGATCCGCCTGTCGGCCATGGTCGTCCCCCGACCCCAAAACCAGCAGACACATCAGAAATTCGTCCACACGGACGAAGACGCCGTCCGTAACTCTGGATACGGGAAGACTCCCGAACCTGATGCCAGAATCGCCGATTTGCGACCTTTTCGCAAGGCTGGTTCGTAGAAATGTGGCGGGAGTCCATCAAAGTCCTGTTCTAGTTATATTCGGAGGTTGCTTCAGACGTCCGAATATCGAAAAGCCCTTGCAGCGGATCACCGATTTTGGTACGGTAATGCGGTGAGCGGGACGAAGGCCCGCGTTGGAGGTACGAAGTTGCGGGATCGCGAGGCCCAACATGGTCTCATTGATGCGCCGAAAAATGCTCGGCCGGTCGCCACGCGCGCAGCCTTCACACTGATCGATCTTTTGGTTTCGATCTTCATCATCGGAATCCTGATCGGACTGCTGCTTCCTTCCATCGCCAAGATCAATGAGGCGACGCGCCGAGTGATGTGCCGCTCGAATATGCGGCAGGTGTCGATCGGCGTTTCAATGTACGCACAGGACAACTTCCAGTTCCTTCCCCGTAGCCAGTTCGTCTCGAGCATCGGCGCGGCACGCGCGGCCTCGACGACCACCGTCCGGCTCGACGAATCCGGCGGCACCCGAGCCCCCAAGGCCTCGGACTACGACGGCCTGGGCCTGCTCTTCGCTCGCGAATATCTGCTCGCGCCCAAGATCTTCTATTGCCCCTCGCACAAGGGCGCAAATCCGTTTTCCAAGTTCGCCGCCCAGTGGGCCGGCCGTCCGGGCTCGATCATCACCAACTACCAGTTCCGAGGCTCGATGGCGGACGGAACTCGCCTGCTCAATGTGTCGAGCGACGCCTCTTCGGGCGCGCTCATCTCTGATGCGCTCACCGGCGTGCAGGATTTCAGCCACGCGTACGGATTAAACGTGATGCGGGGCGACCTGTCCGTCACCTGGCTGCCCGACAACGACAAGCGAATCGTGAACATGATCGCTCGCGTCGGCAACCGCGACCGCAACGTCGGCGACACCTGGCCCCTCATGGACGAAGCGATGGGCATGGTCGCGCTCGATCCGTAAACAGGCCGCAAGCAACCCGTAGCCGACCGAATCGTTCTGCCATACGTACGCATTCATGCGTTCTGCACCGGGTTTTCCGCCGGAGCACGCGCCCCTACCCTGTGCGTATGAACAAGCTTGCCGCGCTCGGTTTGTCGCTTTCTTTCGGGTTTTTCTGCTCCGTGCCGGCGCAGGCACAGCTTGCGCCCGATCGGCTCTACAACGGAATCAACCGCGAGATACCGATCACCGTGAGCATCCCCTCAGGCAAGGAAGGCGAGGCGGTGATCGAACTGCTCCGCCCGGTGACCGGCGAGAAGCTCGCGACCGCATCGGTACTCCCGGGCAAGGTCAACCTCGCCACGCTCTTTCCTAACCTCTGGAACACCAAAACGCCCTCGCTGGTCTACGCGCAGCTCTCCGTCGGCGGCGAAAAGATCGGTCCGGCCCTCGTGCTCCAGCCCATGGTCAGCCCCAAGCACGCTTCCATCCAGCCCGGATCGCGCGAACCGAAGTTTTCGTCCACCGGCGAGGCCTACACGGG
>JAEUJD010000149.1 GCA_016793015.1 Phycisphaerales bacterium | reverse complement strand
CGCCGAATGTGCGGGCGCCGCGCTCGCGGGGCAACTGGAAGAGAATGCGATCGCCACCGTTGATGCCGGTGCCCGGTGTCGGGCACCACTGCGGCAGCATCCCGTAACCGAGGAAGCTGCCCGAGCTCGGGTTTGCTGCGTCGACCATCCACAGTTCCCAGCGGCGCGAAACTTCACCCAGGCGGCTGAAGACGAGCTTGGTGCCATCGGGCGACCAGGATGGGTGCAGATCGTGTGCGGCCGTTGCCGTGATTTGTACGGGTTTTCCGCCGGAAATCGGCATGACGTAGATGTTCCAGGGGCCTGCGCGGTTGCTCGTGAAGGCGATGCGCTTTGCATCGGGGCTGACCGCGGGCATCGAATCATCGGCGGGGTCGTTGGTCAACTGCGTGATGACGCTGCCGTTCACGGGCTTCACGAAAATGTCGCTGGTTGCGCGATGCTGCGTGCTGGCGAAAACGATCTGCTTGCCGTCGGGGGTCAAGGTTGGATCGAAATCCTCGCCTTCCTGCGCGAACGAGATCTGGGTCAGGCCGTCGGTGCTGACGGGGCCGGTCTCGGCAAAGCGCTCGCGCCGAGCGGGAGCCGAATCGGGCACGAGTGCACGATCGGTTTCGGACCGCTGCGCGAACATGGGCATCGGCTCGCCACCGAGGGCGGTGGGTTCTGCCCGGGCCGGGGTCGACGCGACTTGATTGGGGAAGACTTCGGTGTCCGTTGAATCCTGAGCCGCGGCCCGCTCCTTCTCGGAGGCGTAGACGATCGGCCGCCCATCGCTTGCCCGTTCGCCGGTCGAGACCATGGATGTGCCGCAGGAGGTGATTCCAGCAGCAGTGCCGGCAAGGACGAAACGGGCGAGTGTGGCGGGAAAACGCATGAGTCGATCTCCTGTGCGACCGCGGTTGGCTGGTGGGGCCACTGGTCACTCGGCAGATCGACCCGAGCCGGAAACGAGTTCAGTCCGAATAAACAACGCACGCCAATTGGCGTGCGTTCAAAGGCTTGCGTGTGCAGGAGTTGCCGGGCTCAGTCGAGGGTTTCAGCAAAGAGGATGCTGTGATTTTCGACCGGGCGGGCCCAGATCGCATCGCGGCCGCGAGGGCGCTGGGCAAAGAGCAGGTGCTCGAGATACTCGCGGAGTTCAACACGCCCGAACTGTTGAAGGTACGTGGAAGTCGCCGTGGGATTGATCTGGATGATCTGGTCTACAAGCTGGGGAGTCGTGAAATCGCCGAGATCTTCGCGTATGCCAGATTGTGCTGCGGTGGGGCTTTGAGCGACCATGACATATCTCCCGGATGCCGTGTGTCACGCTCCGTGACAATCGACAACGTCGTTGGTGATACGCCTGCTCCGCAAAGCGCTTGCCAGTCGGGCATCCCGCTGACCAACAATGCATCGGCATCGGGGCCATCCGAGCATTGAACTACGCTGTGGGCGTGAGTTACCTGACCCTGAGAATGATCGAGAAGCAGATTTGCGATGCCCGATCGGGCGAAGTGTGGGCAGAGATTGCGCCTTTTTCGATCGCAGAGGCAACCGATCCGCAGGCGATAAAGGCACAGTGGGCTGGCGAAGTGCGCATTTCCCGATTGGTCGTTTCGCCGGGCGGAACCGGAGAAACCGGCCACGACGATATCGCGAGGTCGTTTCTTGCCTGGTCAGGAAGCGGCAAAGAGATGCTGGACGCGGGGATGCGGTTGCTGGGTGAAGTCTGCCGCGAACGGCGGTGCGAACTGCTTGTCTGGCCGCGAGTCGGCTCGCTGGTTTCCGATATTCCCGGGCTGCTGTCGGTGTGCCGCAAACACGAGGATGTCGGAATTTTCCTCGAGCCCGCGGCACTCTATCCGGCGGGCGGGCATTTTCGGCTGACCGACTTTGTCGAACGCCTGACCGAAGTCGTACCCATGCCGGGCGTGCGGGCGGTCTGCTTTGGAGCGGAAGAGGTCGATCCCGAATCGCTCGCGGCGTTCGCACCGCTGGCTTATCTTGCGGCGAGACTCGAAAAACCCGTTGTCTTGCGGGGTCATTCGCCGGAGAAAGCGGCGGGAATCCTCGGCCTTCTTTCAGGTTGACGGCCATCGGAATCGGCTACCCTCCCGGCAAGGAAAGCAACATGTCCACCCCGTCCACCAACGCGCCCACACTCGACCATTCCACGTTCAAGGTTCTCAAGGCCCGGTTTCCCGGCAAGTCGTTCCGCGCGACCGAGTTTCGAGGGCAGTCGACCCTGATCGTCAGCCCCGCGGATGCGCATGAGATCTTGGCGTTCCTCAAGTCCGATCCTGCCTGCGACTACAACTTCCTGTCGGATGTGATCGGCATTGATTATCTGAATTACCCGTCACCCCAGCCCGGGCGCTTCGCGGTTGTGTACAACCTGCTCAGCCATTCGCGCGATGACCGGTTCTTTGTGAAGGTGTACCTCGATCCAACCCTGCCGACCGACGGCATTGTGAACGATCCGGCGCTGGTTGTGGACAGCGTCTGCGACCTCTGGCCCGGCGCTGAATGGACCGAGCGCGAAGTCTTCGACATGTTCGGCATCCGCTTCAAGAACCACCCCGACCTGCGTCGCATCCTGACGTGGGAGGATTACCCGGCGCATCCGCTTCGCAAGGACTACCCGGTGCGCGGTCGGGGCGAGCGAGAGTCGTACAACATTGTCGATCGCACGTCGGCGTGAATCCGAGGTCCGCGGGCCCTCACCGTGCTCTTTGCGCACGGATCTCACCCGGCGAAGTGATTCTCGACATAACGCCAAAAATTGAACTCCGGTTCATTGCGATACTGGGCGGGCATAGACGCGACATTTTTCATCATGGAGGCCAATTGTTCCCGCACGACCTCGTCTGCCAGAACTTCATCGACGAGTTGGCTATGTAATTCTCCGATGCTCTCATCCGCCTCAAAGAGATCGCCGAGCGACTCAATTACAAGGTCGGCGAATTGCCATCGTGCCCAACCTTTGAGATTTCCGGTCGAACGCAAATACAGCTTTGAAAACTCGAGGGCGCGGTCGCCGTCGCGGTTGTGGAGCGCAAAGTCGTTCTGCCGA
Source organism: Phycisphaerales bacterium (assembly GCA_016793015.1). GTDB lineage: Bacteria > Planctomycetota > Phycisphaerae > Phycisphaerales > UBA1924 > JAFEBO01. Next base: position 2,179 of record JAEUJD010000149.1, on the reverse strand, counting down.
ACGGAGCGAAGTCCAAGCTCCTTCACCAGCCATTTCTGAGCGGCAATGTAATCATTGGGACGGCATGTGTCGAGAAAACTCATGGCGAAGGAGTCTCACCTCGGCGCGACCACCGTTGAAACGGCGCGCACTTCGACGCGGCCTCGGGCAATATCCCACAGAATCGACTTCGCGGAAACAGGCGTTGCGGACTGCTGATCGATCAGCGTGACCATCGTGCCGTTGTCGGATCCTGCCATGGCGGTTCCGGCAAGTGCGTCGTAGTCGATGATCTGACCGAGAAGTTCCTTCGTCCCGCTCTTGAGGCGAGCGTTGCCTTCTGCGATCGCACGTGAGAGTTGGCCCCGGCCTTCGGTGAGGGCGTCGGCTCCCGTCGGGCGAGCTTCTTCGAGCAGCGTTGCGGTCAGGTGCTCGCAGTCGAGCTGCGTGATCAGGCGGTCGACGGGGCGTTCGTTGGTCAGCCGCACTTCGCCGTTCAGGCGCATCGTCTGCGAAGGGCGATTCATCGACATCGAATCCCGCCACGAAAAGAGCGTCTGACCCTTGCCGGTCGCGCCCATATCGACGGGCGAATTGGTGGGAGCGGCGGGCTTCTCGGCGTTCGAGCTCGTGCGATCAACAACGAGGATGCGGCCGGAACCCGGAGTCGAGAGCGTCCCCGCACTGTTGTCGGCGTGTACTTCGCGGGATTCGAGATAGAGCAGCCGCTCCATCTTCGGCATCGGGCCGTCGCCTTCTTCGGGCACGGCGGATTCATATCGGCGCGATTCGATCTTGGCGGGGGACGCGTCGCTCTTGCCGATCGCGATCACTTTCACGATATCGCGGCGAGCGCTCTCGCCACCCTTGTTCGCGACGTCCTGGTTGTTGCCGAGATTGTCAAGCGTTGCGCGGCGGTCTCCGCCGGGTGGAGGGGGCGTGAGCTGCACGCGCACGCGATCGGCTTGGAGCGTGTCGCGCGTGCGATCGTCGGGCATGGCTTCCGCCACGGCGCCGCCGTTTGCTTCGAGCAGCCCGGTCGAATCCTCGTAGGACATGCCGTCGGACCACTTGGCCGATGCGAGCTGCCGAACGCCGGTTTTGCTGACACCTTCGTGGTGGAACGAACCTTCGCCGACAACTTCCAGCCGAGATGTTTCGCCCTCGAGCCTCATGCGCGTTCCGCTCACGCTGGAATCGCCCTTGGCAAGCACGACGATCTCGCCCGCGAGTTCCGCGTTCTGCGTGGTGATGTCCGCTGCGAGTTCATCGCATCCGGCGCGGAAGCCGTCTTTGCCTTCGATCTGCACCTGTTCGCGTGCGTTGACGAAGAGCGCGGTCGTCTTGTTTTCGGTGTCGATGCCGAGCTGCACATCGAGCTGCTGGGCGCGAAGTGTTGCACCTTTCGACGTCGCCTCAACATCGCCCCTGGCGAGGAGCAGTTGTGCCGCGGGCTCCTTTTCGAGCGCGCTCGGCGCGACGAAACGGATGTCGATCGACTTGGCGTGCAGCCCGCCCCCTTGGGCATCGCCCGCGGATGCATTGCCCGAGAGATGAACGTGCTGCAGGATCGGACGGTCGGCGATTGCCGGATCGAAATCTGCTGTGACAGTGTCGGCGGTCGCGGTTGCCTGCCCACCCGTGGCTCGCACGCTACCCGCGAACGACGCGTGCTTCAGAGTCTTCGGATCACCCTTGGCGTCGAGCGCGAAGAGGAGCTGCGCAGAGTCCGCCCAAGCGATTCCGCGTTCGGCGAATCGCTTCACATCCTCCGAATCAACATTCTCAAAGCGGCCGCCGCCCCGGAACTCAGCCAAGCCGGACGCCAGATTCATGCGGGCATCGGATGCGATCACGCGTCCGGACTTATTGCCCCGGAGCAGCACGCCCTCGGGCTGTTTGCTCGAAATCCGCGCTTCGCGAATCGTGTCGAGGTACGTGACAGAATCGCCGAGACCCGAAATGTCCGCGCTCTTGTCCAAGATGGTCACGCGCCGATCGGTCCCCGCGAAGCGCACCGCCAGGTCATTGGACGAGAGCAACTCGTTCGCTGCTGCAAGCGGTCGGACCTCGAGCCTTCCCTGCCAAAGCACCTCGACCGGATCGTCGTTGGAAGCACGAGAGGCCGGGGGGATTTGCTCCCGGGGCAGCAGTGGCGTGCCTTCGGGCTGACGCAGCGATACGTTCCGAATCGAGAACG
>JAEUJD010000131.1 GCA_016793015.1 Phycisphaerales bacterium | reverse complement strand
AACATCAGGCGGTGATCGTTCCACTTCCCGCCGCGCTTCTGCTTGGGGAGCAGCGGCTCGATCAACTTCCACTGCGCATCGCTGGTATCACCTCGTCCCATCCGCGGCCTCCTTGCCAGAGGACGCAGTGTGACATCACTTCTCACTTCGCGCAACCGAACGTGCGCCGTACATTCCATCCGTCAGACAGAACCTAGAGAACATTCAACCGACGCCGCTCGAAACGCTTCGTCACTCCTACCCCAATCGCGTTCCCGTGTGGACGCAGAAGCGCGACGGTTCGCGCATTCGGGGTTATGTTGTCGAAGAGGAGATTCGGACTGGCCCGTACGACTGGGTGAACTATCCAACTTTCGTTACGCTCGTCCCGAACGGAACGTGGCGGGCAAATGCATGGGTCATGGCCGGTCGGGAGGCGGAAGTTGATCCGATTCGAGGCGTGCTGGTCGGCTCTGAGGACGCGGAGCTGACAATCTTCTCCGGTAAGCGGCCGCTGGTGACTCTTCCCTGGAATCCGGACGCGGCGGAAATGTCTCTGGCGCTGCGTCGATTGAACGATCCCAATTTTCAGATGGGTCCGCCCGCTGTCACGCCGCCGGTGCTCTTACAACGAGAGTAGAAGGGATCGCAGCTTGCAGAATCGAGCCACAACAACGCATTCGGTGGCCTTGCTCGCGCTTTTGGTTCCAGTTCTCTGGACTTTCGGATGTGTCACGCAACGCGTGAGCGAAAGGCCGAGCGGATTGCGTCAATTTCCTTCGGAAGTTGTGTACTACGAGAAATCCAAGGGAAGTGTGTCGGTCAACAGGGAGATCGAACCCGGTCCGCTCGATTCGCTCCGGGCCGAATTGCCGTCCGAAGTGCCGGTTTGGACTGAACGTCCCGACAAGACCAGGTTGCCCGGCGTGGTGATCTCGTGCGATGCTTCAGGAGGTCCCAAGCGTTTTGTGGGGCAAGTTCCCGCCTGTGTGGTGCTGGGCTTCGTCCCGACGGGTGGACGCGCGTTGCCTCGAGGCTGGGTCGCATCTGCGGACATCTCGATGAGTCAGATGGCGGCGCCGTGGAGTGTCTATCCCTACTTTGCCGCGCTCGTGGACTATGTCATCATGCCCGGCGGAAGCCTCGAAATTTCAGGAACCCAGCACGTACCGATTGTGATTTCCGGAACGGCATTGAAGCAGCAGGAGTTTGAGCCGTGGCGCGTGGGCGAATCGTTGCCAAAAGAGCTCGCGGGTTTCAGTGGGGCGAACCGCGATCACACGACGATCGCCCGGATAGATGTTCCGGCTGGAAATCTGATCGAATCAAGTCCGGCGCCGCGGTATGCGCGGAACGACGTAGAACTTTCTTGGAAACCGGTGGAAGGCGCCGCGAAATATCATTGCGGCATCATCGACCTGGGCCCCAGCACCCGAGGGCTGATTCTGCTCTCAAGTCAGAAGCTTGTACTTGCTGGGCGCGATCTGACGGTGACATCGATCAAGGTCAAACCCGACGATCTGAATCCGGGACACGCTTACGCGTGGTACGTTTCTGCCGAAAACGTCTGGGGTGCCGCGTTCTCGGAGTACGGGCTGTTTCATGTCCTGCCCGTCGGAGATGCACCGGCTATCGGGCCACCGTGACAACACCCGCCAGTGCGAGCACCAGCAGCGCGATTCCCAATGCGATCCGGTAGAAGCCGAATGCCGCCAGCCCGTGCTTGTTCAGGAAGCCGACCAGCCAGCGGACCGCGATGAATGCGCTGACTGCCGCGACGGCGATGCCGATCAGGATCGGCTTGGCACCGAGCACCTCAAACATGTTCTTCGTGCCGGCGGCCTTGTGTTCGGCGTGGTCTTTGTAGAGCGTGTACAGAGTCGCCGCGAGAAGGGTGGGCATGCCGAGCAGAAAGCTGAACTCTGCCGCGGCACCGGGTTTGAGGCCACGGAAGTACCCCGCCGTGATCGTCATCATCGAGCGGCTCGTTCCGGGCCAGAGCGAGAAGATCTGAAGCAGCCCGACGGCGAGGGCATCACCTGCGGACATCTGTTCCACCCCCTTGCCTTCGATCCCGCCCCGCATGGGCTTCCGCGAGCGTCGCCAGAGTTCGACGGCGATCATGTAGAAGCCGCCGACGACGAGGGCGATCACAACCGGCCAGAGGTGAAAGAGCCAGGCTTCGATGGCCTTCTTGAGCAGGATGCCCATGAACGCGGCGGGGAGAAACGCGATGACGATGTTCGTCAGGATCCGAAAGCCCGCGGCATCCTTCCCCGCAAGCCCCTTGAGCATCTGAAGAAACCGAGGGAGATAGAGGGCCAACACCGCCAGGATCGCGCCGCCCTGTACGATGACGCTGAATGCGTCGAACGCGGCCTTGGTCTCGGGCCGATCCAGTTTCATCAGGTCACCGGCGATGATCAGGTGCCCGGTCGAGCTGACCGGCAGATACTCGGTGATCCCCTCCACAATCCCCAGCACGATCGCTTGCCACGTTTCCATGTTCGTTCGAAGTCCTCGTTCTGGTCGCGCTCCGGCGGCAGGAGCGCGATCGGGTCAAGCCTGGATGAGCCGCGAATCGGCGGGCAAACGTAGATTGCCCGGACAGAGATCGTCGGTCGGGTCGCTTCCCGATCAAGAATGAGCGCTCCGATCGACCGTTCCGCCCTTTCTCGAAGGACTTTGTGGCCCATCCCAACCTCATCGCGCTCAACGACCCTGCCGACCCGCGCGTCCGCGAGTACCGGGCACTCAAAGAAGGGGATCTCTCCCGCGGCATCGATGCTTCCGCTCCCTTCGGGTCCTTTGTCTGCGAGGGCGCGCTGGTCGCCGAGCACCTGCTCGCGTCGCCGTTCCCGTGCCGCTCGTTCCTCATCGCCGAATCCAAGCTCGAATCGCAGCGCCGCCTGCTGGAACAAGCGCCCGCTCAAACGCCGGTTTACGTCGCGCCCGACGCTGTCCTGCACGAAGTGGTGGGGTTCAAGTTCCATCGCGGTCTGCTGGCCGCAGGAGCCCGGACCCCGCCGCCCTCGCCGGAAGAAGCGAGAAAACGGATCGCCGCGGCACCCGCGCTCGTGGTTCTCGAAGACCTGACCAACCTCGACAACATGGGCGGGCTCTTCCGCTGCGTGTCAGCGCTCGCGCCGGAAGGCACCGTGATCGTTCTCTCGCCCCAGTCGGTCGATCCGCTCTATCGCAAGGCGATCCGGGTGTCGATGGGCCATTCGCTCCGGATTCCGTACGTGACGCTTTCGCCCTGGGAGGATGCGCCAACGCGACTGCGCCGTGAAGGTTTCGAGGTGATCGCGCTGACGCCGGATTCGGGTGCCGAGAAACTCACCGACGCTTCGTCGCGGTCCGTGCCGCAACAGCGCAAGCTTGCGCTCGCGCTTGGCTCGGAAGGTCCGGGGCTTTCGCCGATGCTGCTTGCGCAGGCCGATCGGCGCGTCCGCATAGCGCAGCGTCCCGGAGTCGATTCGCTCAACGTCATGGTCGCCGGCGCGATCGCGATGTCAGCGCTTTTCCGGCCCGGGGTTTGAGGGCGGCTTCGCCGTCGCATCAAAGAACACGTCCACAGCCTGCCCCGGCACGATTCCAAACGCACCGCCGGTGCCATCACTTCCGACGATCGCCATCAGCACATCGATGATGCGTGTATCTGTGCGTTCGGAATTCGCGCCTGAAAGGTTGAGCTTCGGGCGGGCGAAGGGCTCGATACGAACGATCTGAAGCTGGATTTCCTGAGGCGAAGCGCCGCGCGTGCGGCCAACGGCCTTCGAGTCCATGCCGATCAGCGCGAAGTCCTCTTCATCGACCTGAGCCCGCACGTGCAACTTGGTGAGGTCTCCGAGCACCAGGGGCGTGCTCGCCTTGCTCGGGCCCTGCACATATTCACCCGCTTCGACGTCGCGGCGGAGCACGGTTCCTTCGCGCGGAGCACGAACGGTCATGCGATCCTTCAGAATCTGGAGCGCGGCAACCTCGGCCTTGGTCGATTCGAGATTGGCCTGTGCGACCTCGAGATCAGCCTTCCAGCCACCGGCCTTGAGTTTGGCGAGTGCCGCGGTTGCGGACGCGAGTTCGGCTCGGGCGATATCGACCGAGGCCTGAGCCGAGGCGACATCGCGTGCCGACATCGCGCCGCTCTTCACCGCGTCGTTCGAGCGCTGTAATTTGTCTTCCGCATCGACCTGCGTGGCCTTCGCACGCTGCACCGCGGCTTCCAGAGGCGGAATGTCCTCCGCCCGCGGGATCGCGTGCCAGCGCTGGATTTCCGCTTCGCGGGATTTCAGTTCACCCTCGGCGCGGATGATCTGGGAGTCGATGCCTCGCGTGTCGAGTTGCATCAGGGGCTGGCCCTTGGTCACGATATCGCCAACATTCACGAAGACTTCGGTGACAAGCCCGGGGTCGGGTGCTGCCACTTCAATCACGCGGCCCGCCGGCTCAACAATCCCGAGCGCCGCAACTCCCCGCCCGAACGGATTCACGCTCGCCGGGCGCGCCAGCGGCGCATCCGGAATCACGCGCTTGCCGGTCGTCACTGCCAGCACGCCGATCACAACGCCGATGATCGAAAGCACAATCGTCGCCCAGCGCACCATCGAAAACTCCTTCGCAGCATTCCGCAACAATCAGATTCCGACGTCCCTCTTTGCCTTCTGCGTGTCCCACTCCGTGGTGCTCCGCTTTGCACCGGTTTTATGTCGCCGCCCCGAACACCGCACCCGGGCTGACGCTGATCACCCGGCGCAAACTGAGCACGCTCCCCAGCATCACCGTCAGCACCATCGCGATGAGCGAGATGAGCAGCAATTCCCACGGCAACTTCGCCGAAAGTTCGCTCTCGCTCCGCACGGTGAAGATGGTAAACGCGCCCGCCAGCCCGACGCCGATGCCGTAGCCGATGAGCCCGACCACGAACGCCTGCGCGAGCACCATTCCCGAAAGCGTCCAGCCCGAGGCGCCCAGAGCTTTCAGGGTGGCGAACTGGCGCAGGTTCTCGAGCGTGAACTGATAGAAAACGCTCGCCGAGAGCAGCAGGCCCACGACAAACCCGAGCGCGATGGTGATCCCGAAATTGAAACCGATCCCCGTCGCGATGGTGATGTAGCTCATCGTGCGCTGGCGGAACTCGTCGGTTGTGAGCGCCGTGACATCGCCGAGTGAGTTGATGCGTGCCTGCACTTCACGCAATTCGGCAGGGTCTTTGACCTTGACGAGAATGTACGAGATCGCCTTGCGCCCCACCGGCGTGAAGCGGGTCGCGTTGTCGAACGTGGTGTAGATGATCGCGTTGCTCTCGAAGCCCTGCCTGGCCTTGCAGAACCCGACGACAACCGCACGCTTGTCGTTGATCTTGAGCGTGTCGCCGATGTTGACGCCACCGAGTTTGTCCTTGCTCTTGATCTCAACGATGATCGCATCGGGCGTCCAGAGATCTTCAAGGCGTCCTTCGACCATTTCGGGAGGACGACCAGCAAGCGTCGTACGCGAGAGGCCGAGAATCTGCACCCGCTTGAAACTTCCGTTCTTCAGTTCCGTGATCGCGTAGTTGCTGAAGAAGGGCTCCGCCCACGCCACGCCGGCGACGCTCCGGATTCGTCCCACCTTTTGATCACTGAGCGGCCGATACTCCGCAACCCAGTCCGTGCCGGGATCGACAACCCACAGATCGGCCTGCCCGACATTCTGGAGCGGCCCGGTCGCCTGCGTGAGCAGCCCGAGAAAGATCGCACCCTGCTGGTTCATGAGCATCGTTGCGAACGCGAGCGACATCACCAGCGTGATGTACTTGGTGCGGTCGCCAAAGAGCATTCGGAGAGCGATGCGGAACACGGGTCAGGATAGGTTTCGGCGAACGAAGCGAAACGGATTCGCTCCGCTCGAAGCGATCTAATTGAATAGATTCCGCTTCACAATCACCGCGACCGCTTCGATTCCATCCTGCCAACGGATTTTCTTTCCCTCGCTGTAGGTCCGGCCGGAATACGTCACCGGAACCTCGAAAATGCGAAGCTTCCGTTCCGCCTTTGTGCCGCCCGATTCATCTTCGATCGTCATCCCCGCCAACTGCGCGATGATCTCCGGTTCCACCCCGAAGCGGTCCTCTTTGAGTTCGATCGCCAGCGCCACATCGCGAGTGAACGCCTTCAGGCAGCACTCGATGTCCGACAGATTCAGATTCGTGAAGATATTGCTCAGAGTCGTGATCGCCCGGTTTGCCAGCGAATGCCAGAAGTAGAGCACCCGGTGCGTCTGCCCGAGAAAACGCGAGCCGATCACCGCATCCGCACGCCCATCCAGAATCGGCGCGAGCATCGGGCCGTGGTCTGCCGGGTCGTACTCGAGATCGGCATCGTGGATCAGCACAATGTCCGCCTCCGCATCGATTGCGAGATCGATCCCGTGCCGCACCGCTGCACCCTTGCCCTTGTTCGGACTCGACAATTCCGCCCGAATCTCAACGCCCGCTCGAGCCCGCTCCCCCAATCGCTTGACGATCTCTGCCGTCCCGTCCGTCGATCCATCATCCACGATCACGATCATCCGCTCGAGCGCGTTTCCATCTGCACTCTTCGGCGCGGGGCACGCCACGATCCGGTCGAGCGCTCGCTCCACCAGCTTTGCTTCGTTGAACACGGGCATGACGATCGCCAGTTTCATCCGCGTAAACATAGCGAACCGCCGGTCCCGGGCGTGATCCGAATACCATCGCTCCCCATGCCCTCGCGTGCCCGCATCGCCTTCGTCTTCGCCATCGTTGCGTTCTGCGCGATCGTCGGCTGGCAGATGCAGCTCCACGCCGCGCCGCCTCTTCGCGATGAAGCTCACTACTGGCCCAATGCCCGTTATCTCACATCCGACGGCTTTCCGTCACTCGAAAAACTCCGCACCTACTCCGAGCTCTGTACGCCCCTTTCGCTCATGCTCTTCGGATGGGCCGACCGGCTCACCGGTGGTGGGTTGCCCGCCGCACGCTACGCCAGTTTGGGCGCGGTCTGTGCGACCCTTGTTCTTTTCGTGCTGCTTGCACGAGGCCCGGATCGACGCGTGCTTCCCGCGGCACTCTGCCTGCTCGCGTTCCCTTACTTCCTTGGTGTCGGCATCCACATCTATCCGGATTCCTTTGCGATCCTCTTCACGTTGCTCGGCCTCGCGCTCTTTCAGCGCGATCGGCCGTGGTTTGGCGCGATCTTCTTCGCTCTGGCGATCTCGTCTCGCCAGTACATGGTCGCGTTCCCCGTCGGGCTTGCGCTCTGGGAAATCGCCGAACTGAACCGTCTGAAACCCGCGAATGACCGTGTGCGGGCGATCCTTTCTTCGCCCAAGGTCATCGCGGGAGTCTCCGGCGGTCTCGTGCTGGTCTCCTGGATCGTCTTCTGGGGAGGCTTCGGACCTCCGGGCGAGGTCAAGCGACAGGCCGTTTCGACCGCTCAGAACTCGATCCTCTTCTATCCGCAGTATTCGCTCTACGGGCTCGCCTGCCTCGGGCTCTACTTCGTGCTGCCCCGCTGGGTTATCTTCGATCGCACGCTCCATCTGCGTGCCGCGGTCTCCGTGCGATCCATCGCTTTGGTCGCGGCGGTTGCTATCTGCTTCTGGTTCTTCCCCCCGCAGGACAATTTCCACTACGAGATCGACAACATGGGCTACTTCGACCGCATGATCCGGGGAGCAGTGGGGGCGCATTCGACGGCGCGGCTCATCATTCTCGGCGCATTTGCGTGGCTCGCGGCGATGGCGTTCTGCCGCCGCTCGCTCGCGTCCGCACTCGTGCTCGTCCACCTTCTCATGCTCGCCAAGGCCCACATCGCGTGGGACAAGTACGAACTGCCGATGCTGGTATGTCTTTGGTTCCTTCTGGCGGATGAGAGGATCGCGGTTCTGAGCGCCGTGCCTCGGTCTCGCAAACTCGCCGGGGCTGCTCTCACGCCCGCATGATCAGTTGCAGATGCGCATTGCTGATCCCGACCCCTCCGAGCGCTTTCTTCGCAACCCAGCGCCTTCCATTTTCCGACGGGGCATCGGGCACACGCACGCTCCATGCGCGAAACAGAACCTCACGATGCGTCGTATGAAAAACCGACTCAATCGGACCACCCGATTCGTCGCAGCCGATGTTCCGAAGTCCGATTTTGGTCAGCAAGCCCCCCAAAGCCAGGTTCGACTCCGACGGGCTCTCGCTCGCTGGCGGCTGCCACATGCCTGCCCAAAGGCCGCGCTCCGGCCGCTGCTCTAGCAGATACTCGATCGAGCCGCTTCTTCCCCGCCGATGCACAATCACGACATCGTGATGCACGCGAGTCCGTTTCGCGCGGGGCTTGGGCGCAGGGATCGAATCCGTCAGCCCTTGCCGGTACGACGCGCACTCCCCGCGCAACGGACACGCCCCGCACTTTGGCCCATCAGGCGTGCACACCGTCGCCCCCAACTCCATCAATCCCTCATTGAACCGCGCAACCTCTTCCCCGCGCGACGTCAGCGCGACCAATTGCCCCGCACGCTTCCACGCCCAATCCGCCACCTTCTTGTTACCCGCATGCCCTTCCTTCGCTTCCAACCTCTGCAACACGCGGCAAACATTCCCATCCACAATCGCTGCCCGCTCCCCAAACACGATCGACGCAATCGCCCCCGCCGTGTACCGGCCGATTCCCGGCAACTCCTCCAGTTTCTCGATCTCGCCCGGAATCACCCCGCCGTGGTCCCGGACGATCGCCTTCGCGCACGCGTGCAGCAGCCTTGCCCGCCGGTAATACCCGAGGCCCGACCACGCCGCCATCACATCACTTTCAGGCGCCTCCGCCAGCGCCCGCACCGATGCAAATCGGGCCAGAAACGGCTCAAACTTCTCCTGCACCCGCGAAACCTGCGTCTGCTGGAGCATCAGTTCGCTCACAAGCGACGGAAACGCCTGCCGCGGCAGCGTCCTCCAGGGCAGATCTCGCCCATTCTTTGCAAACCACGGGGCCAGAGATCGCACGATGCGTCCATCGCGTCCTGCTTCGCTCTTCACTGCACTCTTTGCGCTGTCCTTCTTTGTGGCGCGTTTGGCGACCGGCTTTGAGGGTGATGCTGCCCGCGCCATCTCATTCCGCCTCGGCCAGCGCCTTCTCGACCGCGCTTTTCACTGATTTCCACGCCGCTTCCGGCTTCTTTCCCACTGTGAGCCAGTCCGTCGAAATCAGCACGTTCTCAACCCCGGTGACCCGAAACAGCCGCGCCGCGAGCGGGTCGCTCGCCGCCGACTCCGCCGATCGATACGACCGGGGCGATCCACCCCGTCCTTCCAATGGCGGGATCGGACCCTCCAGCACGACCTTGACCGCGCTCGGATTTGGCGTTTCCTGGAACTCTCGCACTCGATAACCCATACAAGCCGAAGAGTAGACTCAGGGGCTTTTTCCGGCGCGGGGTGCGCCGGTGTTGCCCTGCGCATGTCCGACTGATTAGGCCACCGTGTTCTTCAACCGACTCAACGACCTGTTCTCCCGGCTCGCCGCCTACTCCGGCCTGGTGGTCGCATTCGAATTGGCCATCATCTGGGTTTGCGTCTATGCGATCGTCCGATTCGTCCAGGGAACGCGTGCTGCGGGTGCTTTGAAGGGCCTTCTGCTGCTCGGCATCATCATCGGCATCGCTGCTCGCGTGTTGGGCGGTGCCGAAGTCTTCCAGCGCATCGGTCTGCTCTACGACCGCCTCCTCGCCTTCCTCGCCATCGGTCTGGTTGTGATCTTCCAGCCCGAACTCCGTCGCGCCTTGGTCCGTCTGGGCGAGACCCCGTTCTTCCGCTCGTCACCCAAAGAGATCGCCCTCGTCATCGACGAGATCTGCGAAGCCTGCAAGAACCTCAGCCGCGCCCGCTTCGGCGCGATCATCGTCATCGAACGCTCCATCGCCGTCGCCGGCGCGGTCGAGGGCGGCACGCCGATGAACGCCGAACTTTCCGCCCGCCTGCTCCAGACCATTTTCTTCCCCGGTTCGGCTCTCCACGATCTCGCCGTCGTCATCAAGGGCAAGCGCATCGCCGCGGCAGGCGTCCAGCTCCCCCTCGCCGAGCCCGACGAGATGCCCGATAAACGCCTGGGCTCGCGTCACCGCGCCGCCGTGGGTGTCAGTAAAGAGTGCGATGCGCTCGTGGTTGTGGTGAGTGAAGAGTCGGGTCAGATCCGCATCGCCGAACGTGGCCGCCTCATGCTCGTCGCCAATTCCGAAGAACTCGAGATCGAACTGAAAAAGCGTCTCCACCCGCAGGCGATCAAGCAGGCGATCGAGGACGCCGTTGCCGCGGCACAAGCCGAAGTCGCCGCGGCTGAGGCGCAGGCACTCAACCCCGCCAACGAGGCCACCAACGCGTTCGAGGCCATCCCGCACGATCAGCAACCAGAAGAGGGCTTCGGAAAAGGCGCCGCCTGAGTCATGATCGAACGCATCAAGACCATCACCCTCGTCTCTGTCATCACCATCTTGGTCTGGGTGTTCGCCGAGGCAGAAAGCCTGCAGCGCCGCGACGTGCGCTTCACGCTCCAGTTCGTTTCCGAAGCCGCGTCCGAGCGCGCGATCCAGGCGGATGACTCTTTCCGGGGCAGCATCACGGTCGGCTTTTCCGGTAGCGCGAGCGCGTTCGTTCCCGCGGAGGAGCTTTCACGCGTCGGCCCGCTCACGCTCGCGATCGGTTCGCCCGGAATCCCGACCACGCCGGGTGAATATGTCGTCTCTCTCCGCGATGCGCTCCGGGCCGATCCGGCGCTCCGCAAGCTCGGCCTGACGGTCGAGCGTGTCGAACCCGCCACCGTTCGCGTTCATGTTGAGGCGATGGAAGTCCGCACGGCACGAGTGGTTGTCAGCGTCGGCGATTCGGTGCTCGACGGCGTGCCCGAAGTGCGCCCCGCGTCTGTCAAGGTCTATCTGCCCGCAGACGTTGCGGGCGCCGCCGGTTCCACGCTCGAGGTCTATGCAACACTCAGGCCCGATGACCTTTCCCGGTTGCTGGCAGGCCGGCGCGAGACCGTGCCCCAGGTCCGGCTCGAATTACCCGCCGCGCTGAAGAACAAGCGTGCCGCGCGGATCGACCCGCCCACGGCGCAGGTCACCCTCGCTGTTCGACAGCGTCAGTCCTCCCTCGAGCTCACCGGCGTTCCAGTTCAGGTGCGCATGGCACCGGGTGAACTCTCGCGCTGGGATGTCACCATCCCCGAGCAGGATCGTTTCATCCCCAAGGTCACCGTCAGCGGCCCTTCCGAGTTGATCGATCAGGTCAAGCGTGGCGAAATCAAAGTCGCGGGTACCGTGAACCTGTCGTTCGAGGATCTTGAAAAGGGAATCTCGCAGAAGGACGTCGTTTTCTCCGAGCTTCCGTCCCTGCTCAAGTTTGATTCCGAAACCAAGCTCGTCCGCGTCGTGATCAAGAAACGTGCCTCGCCCTGATCGCATGGCCCTGACCGTGTCGGCCCGGCCCCTCCGCTTCCGCGTGTAACCCGCTTCGGACGCTGCCCCCAAAGGCCAGCTCCCCTTTGGTTGCCCATTCCACCCGTGATATGCTCAGGATGAGGGTTCTGAAGGCCCGCTCCGACAGGAGGTGTCTTGTGAAAATTGCAGTTTGTGCATTGGTGGCGGCATGCGCCGCGAGCGGCCCGGCGAGCGCTCAATCGTTCTGGTCGCCCCGGGTCAACCGAACGAATGGCATCGCAACGCTCGTTCGTTACCAGGTTGCGCCCGACGTGATGGAATTGCATGGAACGATGAGCGCGCCGGCCGGTCACTTTGTCTCCGGTCTTGAGTTCACGCCCGATGGACGGTTGTGGGCGACGGTGCAGGGGCCGGCCGGCTCTATGCAGCAGGGTCTCTACTCCGTCAACATGGATACCGGCGCGATCACACCGGTCGGCCAACCAACCGGACTCGCGGTAAATGAACAGATCACCGATCTCTGCTGGAACCCCGTGACGCATCGGCTCACGGCCGCCGCGACGGTGGCGAATGGCGGGTTTACCACGCGTTTGCTCGGTTTCGATATCCACAGCGGGTCCGTTGCAATCGCCCAAACCCTGACCTCCGCAAATGTGAAAGTCCTGCCGGTCGGCGTGACCTGCCGCCCAAGCGGGGATTATCTGATCCTCGACTTGTTCAACAACATGGTCGCTCGCGATCAGGAGAACAGCGTTGTCTTCCTCGGCAACGTGATCAGCTTCACCGCGGCGTTCAACCAGGGACTCGGCACCCACTTCCCCACCGGCACGATCTGGTACAGCTCGTTTCGGATCACCAACTCGCTCACAAGTGCCGGCGTCCCCGAGCTGCGGACCATCAATCCGACCAACGGCTCGGACTCGTTCGTCGCCGTCCTCGGAGACAACAACGCGCTCTTTACCGATGTCGCAGTCTACCACGTGCCCAATTCCTGCCCGGCCGACATCACGAACGATCACGCGGTCGAAGACGCCGATTTCGTCTCTTTCGCCTCGCAATACGACGCGCTCGAATGCGGCTCACCCGCTATGAGCGGCAACTGCTCCGGCGATTTCAACTTTGATGGCTCCGTCGACGACGCCGATTTCGTCCTTTTCGCCATCGCCTACGACGCGCTCGTCTGCCCCTGAGCGGTCCTGTGCTCGACGTGTGAATTCACCCCGCCCCGGACCAACCTTGGCCCGGGGCTTGTTTTTGGGAGGCTCCAGCCGGGGAGCCGGGGCCAATCGGGACAGATTCCTGCCCCTGCGCTCCAGAAGTCCGGCATTTGGCAGGGTTTGCACGCGAGCGTCATCCAAACAAAAAGGATGACCTTGAAGGGGCGATCACCTATCGTTGCAGCCCATCCGGGAGCCCCAGACGGGCTTGCCTCGGGTGCGGGCAAAAGGGACCCCGCCGTGAAGATCAAGACCGACGAGATCGCCAGCGTTATTCGTCAGGAAATCCAGCAGTTCGCCACCCAGCTCGAGGTGTCCGAAGTCGGACGCGTGATCGAGATCGGCGACGGCATCGCCCGCATCTACGGCCTGTCAAACGCGATGGCCGGCGAACTTCTCGAGTTCCAGGCCGAAGGCGGCGCGGTCATGGGTCAGGTCTTCAACCTCGAAGAAGACACCGTGGGCGCCGTCGTGTACGGCGACTACAAGAAGATCAAGGAAGGCGACACCGTCAAGGCGACCGGCCGCCTGCTCGAAGTGCCCGTCGGCGAAGCGCTCCTCGGTCGCGTGGTCGATCCGCTCGGCCGCCCGATCGACGGCATGGGCGCGATCAACACCACCGAATTCCGCAAGGTCGACATCATCGCCCCCGGCATCGCCGAGCGTCAGCCCGTGACCGAGCCCGTGCAGACCGGCATCAAGTCGATCGACTCCATGATCCCGATCGGCAAGGGCCAGCGCGAACTCATCATCGGCGACCGCAAGACCGGCAAAACCGCCGTCGCGATCGACACGATCATCAACCAGAAGCAGTACTGGGGCACCAAAGACGCCGTGGTCTGCATCTACGTCGCCGTCGGCCAGAAGGAATCCACCGTCGCGGCAGTCGTCGAAACGCTCCGCAAGAACGGCGCGATGGATTACACCATCGTCGTCTCGGCAGGCGCCTCCGATCCGGCCCCGATGCAGTACATCGCCCCGTACACCGGCTGCGCGATGGGCGAGTACTTCATGTGGCAGGGCAAAAATCCCTCGGGCAACCAGCCCAAGCACGCGCTCTGCATCTACGACGACTTGTCGAAGCAGGCGGTTGCGTACCGCCAGCTCTCGCTGCTCCTGCGTCGTCCGCCCGGCCGCGAGGCGTACCCCGGCGACGTGTTCTACCTCCACTCCCGCCTGCTCGAGCGCGCCACCAAGCTCTCCGACGAGAACGGCGCCGGCTCGCTCACCGCTCTCCCGATCATCGAAACCCAGGAAGGCGACGTCTCGGCGTACATCCCGACCAACGTGATCTCGATCACCGACGGCCAGATCTACCTCGAGCCCGAACTCTTCTTCTCCGGCGTTCGCCCGGCCATTAACGTCGGTATCTCCGTATCGCGCGTGGGTGGCAACGCCCAGGTGAAGGGCATGAAGAAGATCTCCGGCTCGCTCCGCCTCGATCTCGCGGCAGCCCGCGAACTCGAAGCCTTCGCCCAGCTCGGCACCGAACTCGACAAGGCCACCCAGCGCCAGCTCGACCGCGGCCGCCGCTTCATCGAACTGCTCAAGCAGGGCCAGTACACCCCGTTCCACATCACCGACCAGATCATCTCGATCTTCGCCGGTACGAAGGGCCTCTTGGACGATGTCCCGGTCGCCAACGTCCGCGAGTTCGAGAACGGCCTGATCGAGTACATGAGCACGCTCGGCAAGCCGGTGCGCGAGGAACTGAACCAGAAGCAGGCCATCGACGCGGGTCTTGAAAAGAAGCTCGAGGACGCGATCAAGGCGTTCAAGAGCACGTTCAAGCCGAAGCAGGCCTGACCCCCACTTCCTCTACCCCGTGGCACCGCCCTTCTGGGCGGTTCTCAGTGAATTTGGTGGCACTGGTGTCCAGACCAGTGATTCCGCCGCACGTTCGCGGCATGACTTCCTCCGGCGCAGCAATCCTCTCCGCTGAGGCAAGACCAATCTTCAAAGTCTGGTTGCGTTTTTCCGACGGCACCGAAGCCGAAGTCGATCAGTCGGACCTCGCCGGTCGCCGGCGTTTTCGCGCGCGGGCTCGAACCGGGCGACTTTGAAAAGTTCCAAGTCGATCCCGACTGGCACTGCATCGTCTAGCGCACCCGCACCACGGCAGAGCAAGACGTCGATCTCTGTCCGGGCACGCTCTACCGGCGTGCCAAGGACAGACTTCCGGCCGGGTTCGATGCAGCGTGATTCTTTCCGCTACCACGCGCCTGCTTCAAACCATGAAGTGAACATCTCCACTCAATACGACCTCATGCTCTGCGCCGACCCGCTGATGCCCGACGCGTGCAGCGCCGACTTCAATCAAGATGGCCAGGTCGACGACGCCGACTTCGGCATCTTCATCCCGGCCTACGGGGCGATGGTCATGTGATGATTGCCGATCCGCTGGGCCAGCGGTCTTTCTTCGAAGCACGTTCTGAAAGTCGCCCGAATCGGTTGCCACTTGGTCGCTATCTGGCCGGGCAGCCGGAACCGGCACAGATGCCTATCCGAATAATCAATCGCGGCGGGGAAACCGCACACATTGTTCTTCTACACCATTGAGGTAAGGGCGGTCAATTTGGCAAAAGGGAAGGTCCTCCGCTGCATGGCGCTCTTCGCGCCGGTTTCATCCGTTGCAATGGCCCAGTGTGATCCGCACTGGCTGCCCGGTGAGGGCATCCGCGGCCTGAACGGACAAGTCGCCGCGCTCGCCCAGTGGGATCCCGATGGTCCTGGGCCCAGCCCGGCGGTCCTGCTCGCGGGCGGTTCATTTTCCATCGCGGGCGACGCCTTTGTCTCCAATCTTGCCGCGTGGGATGCGTCCACCCAATCGTGGTATTCGGTCGGTGGCGGCACCGACGGTCGAATCGCCGCTATCGCCACGCTTCCCGATGGTTCCTTTATCGTCGGCGGCAGTTTCACGCACGCCGGTTCGGTCGCAGTCGCCAAAGTCGCGAGATGGAACCCCGCGACGTCGTCCTGGTCCGCGCTCGGCGTGGGATTGAACGACGACGTCCGCTCGCTCACGTTGACCCCATCTGGCGAACTCGTGGCGGGTGGCAACTTCACCGCCGCCGGCGGCGCGCCGGCGAGCCGCATCGCGCTCTGGAATTTCACGACATCGTCTTGGTCCGCGCTCGGTGCCGGAGTGAACAACTTCGTCTCCGCCGTTGCCGTGTTGCCGGGGGGCGACATCCTTGCGGGCGGTCGCTTCTCGTCTGCGGGAGGCGCACCTGCCGCCAACATCGCGCGCTGGAACCCCGCGACATCGACGTGGTCCGCCTTCGGTTCGGGCACGGGGAACGCACTGATTTCCGCCATCGCCGTGCTGCCGGGTGGGGCAGGCGACTTCGTAGTCGGCGGCTCTTTCACGACGGCCGGCGGAAACGCAGCCAATCGCGTCGCACGCTGGAATGAGGCGACTTCAACGTGGTCGGCGCTCGGAACCGGCGTGACCGGCTCGGCCGGCGGCTCCGGAAGTGTGGTCGCGCTCGCTCTTTCCGCCGACGGCGTTTTGTTCGTGGGTGGAACCTTCGGCAACGCCGGAGGCCAGTCCGCAAATAACGTCGCGAGCTGGGATCTCGCAACCTCGACTTGGTCGCCGCTCGGTCGCGGCACAATCAGCGCCGTGCGCTCGCTGCTCGCAGGGAATGCCGGAATCGTTGTGGGCGGCGACTTCCAGGTCGCGGGCGATCTTGCCGCTTCGCACATCGCTCTGTGGCAAACGTCTGCCGGCGCCTGGGCTCCGTTCGGATCCGAGATCTACGGAAGCACAACCGATCTGGTCACATTGCCCGATGGCGATATCGTTGCCGCACGTTCGTACATGAACGCTGCGAACGGTTCGGATTTCAACGTCGTTCGCCGCGATGCCGCAACCGGCGCGTGGTCATCGCTGGGCACAGGAATGGATGGGCGCGTTTTGGCCGTCGAGGCGCTCCCGGATGCGGTCGATGGTGGAGGCGACATCATCGCTGGCGGCAACTTCAGAACTGCCGGCGGCACGTCCGCGCTCAATATCGCGCGATGGAGCGCGTCCGAATCTGCGTGGAAAGCAATGGGCGCGGGCTTTTCCAGCGCCGTGATTGAGGTTGCAGTCTCGCCCGCCGGTGAGATCATCGCAAGCGGACAGCTTGGCCGCTCCGGCACGCAGACGATCAACTGCATTGCCCGCTGGGACGCATCGGCACAGCAGTGGAAGCAGCTCGGTTCCGGCCTTACCCGAACTGGCGGAGGCAGCGCGTCCGCGAGCGGCCTCGCGTTTCTCGCCGACGGCGACATTGTCGCCGCGGGCCTGTTCACCCATGCAGGTGGCGTGCCGGCCTCCAATATTGCCCGCTGGGACACTGCTACATCCTCGTGGTCCGCGATCGGCGCGGGGATCAGTGCTCAAGTCGGTCGCGTGATCGTTCTCGAAAACGGCGATCTGATCGCGTCGACCTTTGACCGCGTCTTTCGCTGGACCGACTCTTCCGCTCAGTGGACCAGCATCGGAACTTTCGCGCCAAACAACTCTCTTGCCGTCTACAGGATGCTCGCGCGGAGCGGCGGAGATTTCCTTGTCGCAGGCGATTTTTCCGCCGTCAACGGCGTTTCCGCGCGGAACATCGTCCGCTGGAACAATGCGGATTCGTCGTGGCACGCGGTTGGCACCGGCGTGACCAGTGTTGGTGCCGCCAGCCACGTCGAAGCGCTAACCCCGCTCCCGGATGGCTTCGCCGCCGGAGGCGACTTCGCCGTTGCCGGTGAATACGTCTCAGCCAACTTCGCGCACTTCAGCGAGACAAACACTCCGTGGGTTGCAGAGCAACCGGCTCCGGCGACTCTGATCGCGGGCGACACTCTCACCCTGCAAAGCACTCCCGCCGCGGCGTCCTCCGGCGTGATGGCCCGTTGGC
>JAEUJD010000124.1 GCA_016793015.1 Phycisphaerales bacterium | reverse complement strand
CGGGAATAGGTCCGCCTGCCGGAGATCGATGAAATGGTTCAGTATTTGACATCATGTCGCGAGACTCCCGCCCATCGCGCCGGGAAGGGGTTTGCGACCATTCCGCCACGATGAGGAGGCGTCCTCAGGCCTCACTATTCCATACGCATGCCGTGCGGGGCGGTTGCCGCCCGAGAACGCTTCGATTACCCGCTCATCGCACGGTCCGCCTGGGGTCAAATTCGGAGCGCATCTGGTTCAAGGCGGCAACCCGCTTTTCGGTGGGGGGATGGCTCGCAAAAAGATTCAGCAAAGAGTTTCCGACCAAGGGTTCCACGATGAACATGCTGTTCTGAGCGGGGTTGGGGTTGTGCATCGGGATGCGCTGGCTGTAGGCGTCGAGCTTCTGGAGGGCGGAGATCAGGCCATCGGGCGAGCCGGCGATCATCGCGCCGTCGTGATCGGCGACGAACTCGCGTGAGCGGCTGATCATGGCTTTGATGACCGCGGCGCCGACCGCCGCGAGGATGATGGCGAGGAATGCAAAGAGCGGGTTGCCCCCCTCGCGGCTGTTGCCGTGCCCGCCCAGCATGAAGCCCCACTGGGCGATGAAGGCCAAAACGCCGGAAATCGTGGCGGCGATCGTGCTTGTCAGTGTGTCGCGGTTCTTGATGTGCGCCAACTCGTGACCGATCACACCCGCAAGTTCTTCGCGGTTCAGTAGTTGCAAAGCTCCCTGTGTCACTGCAACAGCCGCCTTGCTCGGGCTACGGCCGGTGGCGAACGCGTTTGGCGCATCCTGCGGGCAGATATAGACCCGCGGCATCGGCAGGTTGGCCCGCCGGCTCAGTTCTTCCACCATCGGGTACAGCTCGCCGCCGTTGTCGGCGGTGACCTCACGCCCCTGCATCGCGGCGATCGCGATCTTGTCGGAAAAGAACCAGGCGCCGAAATTGGTGATCAGCCCAAAGACAAGCGCAATGGTCAGACCCTGCTGCCCGTAGAAACTCCCGACGAACAGGAACAGCCCCATCAGGCCACCCAAGAGCAGGGCTGTCTTGAAGTTGTTGAGCGTTCGAACCAAGTCAGATCTCCTTCGAGGCCCCGAGCCCGACCGGCCCGGCACGATCCCCGCCCAAGCCACTCTGCATACGCCCTGCCAACTCCCCGGTTCTCGGGCACGAACCAAAGGCCTCGCAGAAGGCTATAGGTGTTGGTTCGGTGCGATCGCCGCCTCCCAATCTGGCGGCACCCGAACAAAACAGGGCCGAAGTGGCAGTTTGAGGGGGTTGTAACGGTGTAGTCGGATTCGTGGAGATCACAACTGAAATCAAGTCCGATAACTATTCGCCTCGAAAACGGGTCTGGGGTATCCTTCATCAGACCGCGGCGGGGCTTGTGACCACTCACTCGCTCTGACGGACATCCGCGGGTCGCGTGGAGCGCGCGAAAACGGATCGGGGTTGGATGCCCCGGGGATCAACCAAGTGAAGACTCGAACCGAAGTCCTGAAGCTATCTCCTTGGCGGGTGCAGGGTTGGCGCATTGCGCTGCGTCATGGGGTGGCAGTGATTGTGTTTGGCGGGGTGCTGGGGATGACCGCGTATTCGGCGGTGCTGGCGAAGGAAGCGCGTTCGGCGCAGCCGCTTGCCGCGATTGAATTGGTGGATACCGGGACTGAACAGACAACGACCGAGTTCGGCGCGGTGCGCGCGGAATCGGCGTCCACGGATCAAGTTTCCCATGCTGGTGCGACGCCGGAGCTCAAGGCAGCTACCGCTTCGCCGAAGATATTTCCGGCCGGTACGCGATTCTTCGACAATCGTCCGGTTCGGGCAGCAAAGACGATCGAGATGGTGGTCACGGCGTATAGCCCTGATTGGCGTTCGTGCGGCGATTCGGCGGACGGGATCACGGCAACGTTGCATCACGTTTCGACAAACGGCGCGAAGCTCGTCGCGGCCGATCCGCGTCTGCTGGCGTACGGATCTCTTTTGACCATCCCCGGCTATGACGCGGGACAGGTGGTTCCGGTGCTGGATTGCGGCGGCGCGATCAAGGGCAACCGGCTTGACGTGCTCTTTCCGACGCACGAAGAGGCCCGCAAGTGGGGCGTCCGCAAGATCAAGGTCACGGTCTGGGAATATGCCGACGGCCTGCCCAGCGGGAACCCGCGGAAGAAGCGGTAAGCACAATCGGTGAAGGGCGGTTCCCGCGTAGGGTTGGGGCGTGCTGATTACGCCCGCGACATCGCTGCCCCGCACGCTTGAGGAGCTCCTTCCTCCGGGTCTGGCGGCGAAGATCGACCGGCTGGATGTGTTCAGCCGGAAGGTGTTTGCGGGGAAGCTGCCGGGCGAGCGCCGGAGCAAGCGCCGTGGTCGGAGCGTCGAGTTTGATGATTTCCGGTCGTATGTCGCCGGCGATGATCTGCGCCACGTCGATTGGAATGTCTACGGGCGTTTCGAGCGGCTGATCATCAAGCTCTTTCGCGAGGAAGAGGATCTCGCCCTTCACCTGATTATCGACGGGTCGGCTTCGATGGGCGCAGGGGGCGAGCCCGCGAAGGGGAGCGCAACGGAGATTCCGAGCAAGGCTCTGTACGCGCACCGGCTTGCGATGGCGCTCGCTTATGTCGGGCTGGTGAAGAACAACCGGGTTTCGGTCGCGTCGTTCGGCGGGGCGGCAGCTTCGCGCGTGCTTCGGCCGGTCCGGGGAAGGATGAGCCTGAGGCGGATTTCTGAGTTTCTGTTCGAGTCGCTGGCGGCGGGGGCGTCGCAGCGAACGCCGGATTTCAATGCGGAGGTGCGGTCGATCGCGGCGCGGATTTCGGGGCGAGGGATCGTGGTTTTGATTTCCGATTTGCTCGCGCCGGACGGTGCGGCGGGAGGGCTTGCGGCGCTCGGTGCCGCGGAGCACGGCGCGATCGACGCGTATTGCCTGCAGGTGCTTTCGCCGGCGGAGCTGGATCCGTCGCGGGGCGCGGCGATGGGGCTGACGGGCGATTTGCGGCTTACGGATATTGAAACGGCGCGGGGTATCGAGGTGACGGTCTCGCCTGCGGCGATCGCGAAGTACCGCGAGAACCTGGCGGAGTTTCTGGAGGACTGCCGCGGGGCGTGCAGGTCGCGCGGAGTCGCGCACTTCCTTGTGCCGACGGACACCCCGATCGATCGGCTGGTGATCGATTCGCTGCGTCGGGGCGGGATGATGCGATAGCACAATCGCGGGACGCGACTTTGCACCGAGCGCGTGTTTCGAGCCGGGCGCTATTCGTCTTTGGAAGTGCGCTTGATGTCCATGGCGTGCGCACGAGAGTACTGCTGGATGTCTTTGAACTTGCCGCCTTTGTCGCGGACGGCGTAGAGCTTTTTGCCCTTGCTGCTGTAGAGAACGGTTCGGCGGGCCTTCTTCTTGCCGGCCTTTTTGGCTGGCTTGCCGGCGGCCTTGCCGGAGGATTTCTTCTTGGCCTTTTTCTTTGCTTTCTTTGCCATGTTCTGTACCCCGGGTGCGTGCCGCGGTGTTTCGCGGCCCGCGGCAAGAGCATATCGGAAGTCAGATGGGGGTGCGTAACCTCGGAGCGGGAGCGGCATCGCAATTTGCCGTATTGGTTTGGGCGGCCATGGCGCGGAGGGTTCGATGAGTCAGAGCGAAGGTTTCGTTGCACCGGGTTCGGTCAAGCATCGGGCGGTCGAGGGCGAGCATCTCCTGAACAACTTGAAGTGGCGGTATGCCGTCAAGAAGTTTGATGCGACCCGAAAGATCGAAGGGCACCTGTGGAAGACGCTGGAGCAGGCGGCGATCCATGCGCCGTCGAGTTTCGGGCTTCAGCCGTGGAAGTTTGTGGTGGTTGCGGATCCGGCGCTGCGTCAGAAATTACGGGCGGCAAGCTGGAACCAATCACAGATCACGGACGCGTCGCATCTTGTGGTGTTTGCCCGCAAGACGGGTCTGGGCCAGGTTGAGATCGACCAGTACATGGACCGGATTGCATCGGTCCGTGGGGTTGATCCCGTCTCGCTCGGCGATTTTCGCAACACGCTGCTCGGATTCGCCCAGCGACCGGGGTTCGATGCGCAGGCGTGGGCGGGAAAGCAGGTCTACATCGCGCTCGGGGTGTTTTTGACTTCGGCAGCGATGCTGGGCGTGGATGCGTGCCCGATGGAGGGGTTCGATCCGGCCCGGTACGACGAGATTCTGGGTTTGAAGGAGCAAGGGCTCGCGGCGCAAGTCGTGGCCACGGTGGGGTACCGGGCGACGGACGATCCGTTTGCTTCGATGAAAAAAGTGCGATTTCACGACTCGGATGTGATCATCCGTCGGTAGGTATTCGTAGGGCAAGCGGCGCGCTCGAGCCTGCTTCGCGGTAGAGTGCCCTCCAGAGGGTGCTGTGAATCCATCGGACGGACAAGAGGACCCCCGCGCTGGTGCGGGAGATCAGCCGACTTCGCCGGTGAGTTCTCCTACGCCCAAGCCGGCAAGCGGATTCCCGACGCCGCCCGCTCGTGCGCACGTTCCGTTTGCCGTGCCCGTGCAGATCGCGGGGTACCGGATCGTGCGGCTGATCGGTGCGGGGGGCATGGGGCTTGTGTACGAGGCGGTGCAGGAGACGCTTCAACGGCGTGTGGCGCTCAAGCTCATGCAGCCCGGCGCGGTGAGCAGCGAGGCGCTGGCGAGATTTGAATCGGAGGCCCGCGCGCTGGCGCGGCTGAAGCATCCCGGGATCGCGCAGGTCTTTGACACGGGTGTGTACCGGCCGGGCGGGGAGGGAAGCGACGACTCATCGATCGTTCCGTTCCTTTCAATGGAACTGATCGAGGGAAGTTTTACCCTGCATGAATTCTCCGAGCGAGCGGGCGTCACGATCGAGGACAAACTGCGCGTGATGGTGGACGTGTGCGATGCGCTCGAGCACGCGCACGGAGAGGGCGTGGTGCATCGCGATCTGAAGCCGTCGAACATCCTGGTGAACCTTGCGCGGGTGGGGACGCGCTCTCGGGTTGGAACGGGAACAGAGCCTGGCACAAGTGCATCCACCCGGTCGGAGGCGGACAGTTCGTCGATCAAGATCATCGATTTCGGCATCGCGAAGGTGCTCGGCGACGGCTCACGCACGATCACGTCGCAAGGGCAGATTGTGGGGACGCCGTCGTACATGGCGCCGGAGCAGCTGACCGGCGGAATGGTTGATGATCGCACGGATGTGTACGCGCTCGGCGTCATTCTGTATCAGCTCTGCACGGGAAGGCTGCCTCTCGAAGTTGCGCGCGGGCTTGATCGGCGCGGGCTTGAGAAAGCGGTGTGCGAGGAAACGCCCGCGCCGCCGCGAACGCTGGATCGGCGGCTCGCCGGCGACCTTGAAACAATCATTCTCAAGTGTCTGCAGAAGGGACCGGGGGAACGCTACCAAACCGTGCGTGATCTGCGGGCCGACCTGCTGGCGTTTCTCGCCGGCGAGCCGATCCGCGCGACGCGGATCGGGCCGGTTGCGAGCGCGTGGCGTGCGATCGGTCGCGTCGGCGGGAAGAGGCCCCTCGGTGCGTTTGTGGGCTGCGTGGCCGCGTCGTTGCTGATCGCGATGCTGGTCGTTTTGCCTGCGGTCTATTTCTGGACAGGTGCGGGGTTGTGGTACGCGAGTGCGGTGGGGTTTCTGACGCCGGCGTCGGGAATGCTGGCTGCGTTGCCCGACGTGCGAGTGGTCGTCATTGACAACGAGACCGATTTCGAAGCGATCGCGGGGCAGCAGGGCTTGAAGGGCGTTTCGAATGAAAATATCCGTTCTGCCCGCCTGATTCATGCGGAGGTTTTGGAGAGACTCGCCAAGGCCGATACTCGTGCAGTCGGGCTGGACATCACGTTTCGCAATTCAACCGAATTTGATGCGCCGCTGCTTGGCGCGATCGGGAACCTTCGGAAGCAGGGTGTGGGCGTGGTGCTTGCCAGTCCGATGTGGTCGTTCGGACCGGATGGTTTGCCGCCGATCGCTCCCGACTTTGCACGAGCGGCATGGGCCGGCCCGCCGACGGGGGGATTTCAGGGTCCGGAAATTTGGGGGATGGATATCGCGCTTGAACGGGCTGCGACGGAGGTCATCGCAGGATTTTCAACACTTGCATTTGCGGCGTGTCGCGCCCCGGACGCGGAGGTCGCGGTTTCGCTCCAAAACGGCGTGGCGGAGATTCGGTACTTCAAGTCGGGCACACAGCGCCGAGCGATGCAGCGCGGGCCGGATCGGTTGAAATACTCGGGGGTGCAGGATGTGACGGAGCGCGACGCAGATCGAGGCGTACTTCCGGGAGACCACCTCGCGATCTCGATCGTGCCTTTGCCGGTTGAGGCTCTGGCGAACTGCACCACTTCCTTGCAGCGTTTCTTTGCGATGAGCGAGGCCGAAATTCGGCGGGAGTTCTCCGGGAAAATGGTCATGATTGGGAACGCGTCGGACGCGGGGGGTGACATTCAGGAATCGCCATCGGGTTTGCGGGTACCCGGCGTTTGGACGAATGCCGCGATGGCCCAGCAAATGTTGCGCGATGAGATTGTCGATTCGCCCAACGTAAGCGTTGGTTGGACGGTGGCCGGAATGATGGCATTTGCGGGTACGGCGGCGGGGTTCGGATTCAGGCGTCGATGGCAGGGGGTTGTGCTGACTGGTTCATTGACGCTTGTCGCGGTTTGTGTTAGCGTTTTGCTGCTGCGAACGGGCGGGATGTACTGGAATCCGCTACCGGCGATCGCGGCAGGGTGGCTGGGCTGCGGGCTTGCGATGACGGTGACGCACGATGTGCGCCGTGTCCGCGTGGGCCGATTGGGGAGTGCTTGAAATGTTGACTGAAGGAACGGTGGGAGCACGACGCGTTGTTGGTTGGTCGATGCTCGGAGTGGCCGCGATCGTTGCGGCGGCACTGGCGTTTGAGCCGTCCGAGCGCTCGAATGCCTCGCTTGCGATCAATCTTGCGGAAGGGCAGGACGGCCAGAACCCGCCGGACCCGAAGATGCCGACGCCGTGGACCGATGCATTCGCCAAAGGGTCCGGTGTCAGCCTCACCTCCGATGGCACCTTCTTTGTCGACATTCGGAAGACGCAACCCAGGGGGAAAATCTCCCGCACGGTTGACCGGTTTCGGGCGCTCCGATTTGCCGACGGCAAGCAATCGAAAACCTACAGCCTTCTTGTAACGGCGAATCAACAGGATTCGCTCAAGGGTTGGTCGTTTACGAAGAAGGATCTGAAGCGCCCGGTCTTGCAGCCGGATCATGCCTTGGCCGAAGATGAGGAAGAAACGGGTTTGGTGATGCCCGACGAGGGCACTGTGGTCATTTACGGAAACGCACCACTGATCGGAGTTCGCAGGGCCACGGTGTCTTCTGTCGGAACGACATTCGCGATCGAAGCGGACTCGACGGGCTGGCTCATCCGAGTCATTGCGGTCTCGGCAAACAATGACCCGGTCCTTGTGTACTTTCCGGAGTCGCCGATCAGACAGTGTCGTCAACTGTATTTGAACGATTGCGTGCGCTATGAAAATAGCGCTGAGAAATACAACGACGACACGCCGGGAGAGGCTGGCGCGTGCGTAAGCCTGAACACGTATGCCGCAGCGCTTTTGGCGGCAGCGGGCGGCCAGTAGCGCAAGGCGGGGTTCGACTAGCGATTGGAACTTCCGAGCCGGTACGCCAACTCTGCGTATTCGGCCATTGGCCGGTTGCTGTTGAACTGGCTGCCGTTGAGCGCGATCGCGTGGCGCATCACCTGGAGCCACATCGGCCGGTCTTTGTAGTACATCGGGACGATGTCGCTTTCGAGGTGTTTGTAGATAGAGGCGGCGTCTTCTTCCGGAGGGGTGGAGGCGTGCTGCGCTGCGTTTACTTCGAAGGAGTCGCGGCCGATGGTCCAGCCGGTGACGCCCTCTGCGCAGCCTTCGAGCCACCAGCCGTCGGCGGTGGAGAGGCTGGGGACACCGTTGAGCGCGGCCTTCATGCCGCTGGTGCCGGAGGCTTCGAGTGGGATGACGGGGTTGTTGAGCCAGAGATCGACGCCTGCGACGAGGGACTTGGCGAGCGTCATGTCGTAGTTCTGAAGGAAGACGCCCTTGATGGCGGGGGAAAGCGATTTCAGGCGCTCGATGATGCGCTGGATGATCTCTTTGCCTTGGTAGTCCTTGGGGTGCGCCTTGCCAGCGTAGATGATCTGAATTGCGCCGGCATTGGAGGCAATGGAACGCAGGCGGTCGAGATCGGAGACGAGCAGGTCGGCACGCTTGTAACCCGTGGCGCGGCGGGCGAAACCGATGGTGAAGACGTCTTCCTTCATCGCGACGCCGGTTTGCTTCTGGACGATTTCGAGGAGGCGTTTCTTGGCGGCGGCGTGGGCTGAGGCGATCGCTTCGTCCGGCGTGAACAGAGCGCGGCGGACATCGCGGAAATCAGCTCGCCAGTTCGGGCCTTGCTTGTCGAGGATCGACTGGATTTCGGGAGAAGCCCAGGTCGGAGCGTGAATGCCGTTGGTGATGTAGTCGATGCGGGCGCCGGGGAACATCTCGCGGCTGACTTCGGCGTGGCGGCGGGCAACGGCGCTGGTGAAGCCGCTGTAGTACAGGGCCAAACGCGTCATGTTGAGTTGGTTGTGCTGGGCGTAGGGAGCGCCATCGTAAATTGCGGACTGTTCACCGAGTACTTCGAAGACCATGTCGAGCGGGAACTGATCGTGGCCCGCGGCGACCGGGGTGTGGGTGGTGAAGGCGCACGCGTTGCGAACTGCCGCGATTACTTCGGGGTCTGCAGGGCTGGTTTTGCGCTTGAACGAATGTTCGGCGAGCAGCTCGACGGTGACGAGCGCGCCGTGGCCTTCGTTCATGTGATACGTCTGGATGTTGGCGCAGCCGAGAGCGCGGAGCATGTAGATTCCCGCGATGCCGAGCAGGCCTTCCTGTACGAGGCGGTGGCGCTGATCGCCTCCGTAGAGCGCATCGGTGATCTGGCGATCTTCGGGCTCGTTGTCGGGCACATCGGTGTCGAGGAAGTAGACGGGAACTTCGCCGCCCTTTGCGTGCGTGGGCTTGACGGTGTACTTCCAGGCTTGAACGGTCACCTTGCGGCCGTTGAGTTTGACGACGACGCGGGGCGATTGGAGTTCGAGCCGGTCGGCGGGGTTCCAGCGGACGGGGGCTTCCTTCTGCATGCCCGTGGCATCGATGGATTGATCGAAGTAGCCGGCGCGATGGAGGAGGGTGATGCCGACGACGGGGAGGGCGAGATCGGCCGCGGAGCGAAGCAGATCGCCGGCGAGGATGCCGAGTCCGCCGGAATAGGTCGGAACCAGCGGATCAACGCCGATTTCCATGGAGAAGTAAGCGACGCGGGTGGATTCGGACATGATGGCCTCCGTGCCGGAAAGGGCGAAGTGTACCGCTTGGGGCGGGCGGATGAGGGGCGGAGAGTGGGGTGGGTAAGCGGGGGCGCGATCGCGTATGCTCGGAATCCTCTGTTTCGACTGTGGCCCGACGTATGCCCGACCCTCGTGAAACCCCCGCGATGCAGCAGTACTACCGCTTCAAGAAGCGGCATGAGGGCTGCGTTTTGTTGTTTCGTATTGGCGACTTCTACGAGATGTTCGATGATGATGCCGTCGCCGTCAGCAAGGCGATCGGGCTGACGCTGACGCAGCGGACGGCGGGCGTGCCGATGGCGGGGATGCCGTATCACCAGCTTGAGACGTATCTCAAGAAGCTGATCGACAAGGGATTTCGCGTTGCGGTTTGCGAGCAGACGGAGCTGGCGGAGAACGCGAAGGGTGTGATCCAGCGCGACGTGACGCGCGTACTCACGCCGGGGACGCTGGTGGATGGGCCGCTCTTGGAGGATGGCGCGGCGATCAAACTGGCGGCGATCTGCTTTGTTGGCAGCGGCGAGGATTCGGATGCGGCCATCGCGGTGGTGGATGCTTCGACCGGGCAGTTCAGTCTGGTGCATGCGAGCGGGCTGGCGGGCGGCGCGGCGATCATTGATGAATTGATGCGGCGGAGTGTGCGGGAGTTGCTGTATCCCGCGCTGGCGGATGGGACTGTGCCGCCTCGGGTGAAGCGGTGTTTGAGTGCGCTTGGAATCAGCGGGACGCCCCGGCCGTCGTGGCAGTTCCGGATGGATGAGGCACGCGACGCGATTACGGCTCATTTCAAAGTGAAGTCGCTTGCCGGATTTGGCGTGCGTGATGATGATGCGGCGGTGAGCGCGGCGGGCGCGATCCTGCGGTATTTGCAGGAGACGCAGACGCCCGGACGTGAGGGCGGGGGCGAAGACGGCAGATCGCCGGTTGGAAGGGGCACGCTTTCACATTTGCGCCCGCCGACGCTGGATATTCCCGGCGATTCGATGATCGTGGATGCGGTGAGTTTGCGGGCCCTCGAGATTGAGCGGGTCATTCGCGCGGCGCCGGGGTCATCCGATGCGGGCGTCGAAGGTTCGCTGCTTGGAGTCTTTTTGACGGGGCAGTCGGGATCGGTCTGTTGCACGGCGATGGGCAAGCGTTTGTTGCGGGAGTGGCTGTGCCGCCCGGCGCGGGGTCGCGAGACGATCGAGCGGCGGCACGGGGCAGTTTCCGCACTTTGTGAAGATCGGCGGCTCGCGACGGAACTGCGAGAATTGCTGAAAGATCAGCCGGATGTGGCGCGCATTGCGGGGCGGGTTGCGCTGGCTCGTGCAACGCCACGGGATTTGGTGGCGCTTGCGAAGGGATTGTGCCGCGGACCGGCGGTGCTGGAACGGATCTCGGCGGTGCCGGCGCTCGCGAAGAGTGCGGCGGAACTGGCCCGTGTTGCGGCAGAGCTTGCGGCGGTGGGTGAAAAGGCTGTCGCGAGCTGCAACGACGACGTGCCGACGCATCTGCGTGATGGCGGATTGATCAAGGATGGGGTGGATGCGGAGCTCGACGAGGCACGCTCGCTCCAGAAAGATGCCGGCGCGTGGCTGGTGGAGTATCAGGAGCGGCTGCTCGCGGAGCATGCGCTGCCGGGGCTGAAGGTTGGTTACAACAAGATCTTCGGGTATTACATCGAATTGACGGCCTCGCAGGCGAAGCAGGCTCCCGCGGCGTTCACGCGGAAGCAGACGCTGAAGAATGCGGAGCGGTACATCACGCCGGAACTGCATGAGTTTGAGCGGAAAGTGAGCACGGCGGAATCGCGGGCACTGACGCGGGAGCGGGAGTTGTTCGATTCGCTGTGCGCTACGGTCGCGGCGAAGCTGGCGGATTTGGCGGTCTTTGCCGATGCGATCGCGGAAGTGGATGTGCTCCTCGGCTTTGCGGAGCAGGCATCGCGGGCGGGATGGGTTCGGCCCGAGATGAGCGACGACAACACGCTGATCATCCATGACGGGCGGCATCCGGTGCTGGAGCGTTCGCTCGGGCGCGAGTTCGTTCCCAACGATGTCGAGATCGGCGCGGCAGAGTCGCCCGCGATGGCGCTCATCACCGGCCCGAACATGGCGGGTAAGAGCACGTTTATCCGGCAAGTTGCGCTGATCACGCTATTGGCGCACGCGGGAAGTTTCGTTCCCGCGGCACGTGCCACGATCGGACTTTGCGATCGCAT
This sequence comes from Phycisphaerales bacterium, assembly GCA_016793015.1. Lineage (GTDB taxonomy): Bacteria > Planctomycetota > Phycisphaerae > Phycisphaerales > UBA1924 > JAFEBO01. The sequence goes on along the minus strand of JAEUJD010000124.1, from coordinate 449 downwards.
CTTCACCCGTATCGGCGCGGACGATGCGCTGCACGCCGGGCAATCGACGTTCATGGTCGAGATGACCGAGACTGCAAACATTCTGCATCACGCGACGCCGAAGTCGCTGGTGATTCTCGATGAGATCGGGCGGGGCACGAGCACGCTGGATGGGCTTTCGCTCGCGTGGGCGATTACGGAGTACCTTGCAGGGAAAGGCTGCCGCACGCTGTTCGCGACGCACTACCACGAACTCACGGATCTCGCGGATCGCGAGGATCTGGGTCTGGCGGGAAAGATCCGGAATTTGCATGTCGCGGTGCGTGAATGGCCGCTGGATGGGGGATCGGAGCAGAACGCGCCGGCGGGCGAAACGCAGATCATCTTCCTCCATCGCATTCTGCCGGGAAAGACCGATCAGTCGTACGGCATTCATGTTGCGAGGTTGGCGGGTCTGCCACAGTCGGTGG
>JAEUJD010000118.1 GCA_016793015.1 Phycisphaerales bacterium | reverse complement strand
GTGCGGCTCTCGATCGATGTCGAAATGCAGCGGATCGCGGTCGAAGAACTCCAGCGCGGCATCACCGATGCGGATTCTGCTGGTGGCCGCCTGATGATCTTCGATCCCCTGACCGGTGAGATTCTGGCGATGGTCGACATCGTCCGCCACGTGCCGGATGCGATCCCGTATCCCTGGGCAAAGGTCTTGCCTCCGCCCCCCGCCGAACCGGTTGTGCTCGAAACCACCGGCAAGAACAAAGGCAAACCCAAGAAGACCCCTGTCCGGAAGCCCATTATCTTGGATCACGGTGTGCCGCCGCCCGCGCGTTACGTGACGATTCAGCGTGAACAGGCCGCCGACGATCTTCCGGCGATGCACCGCAATCGCTGCATCGAAGACATCTACGAACCGGGTTCAACCTTCAAGCCATTTGTCTGGTCGACCATCACCGAGCTTGGCCGGGCGCAGGTGGGCGAAGTCTTCGACACCGAGGGCGGACGCTGGCACACGTCGTACGGCCGCTACATCGAGGACGTCACCAAACGCGCGACGATGACCTGGGCCGAAGTCCTGATCAATTCCTCGAACATCGGGATGATCAAGGGCGCCGAGCGCCTCAACTTCAAGGAACTGCACGACGCCGTCACCCGCTTTGGTTTCGGCAAACGCACGAACATCGGCTTCGCCGGCGAAGCCAGCGGCATCATCACCTCGCTCAAGGCCTGGAGCAAGTTCAGTCAGACTTCGGTCGCGTACGGACACGAAGTCGCCGTCACGCCGCTCCAGATGGTCCGCGCGTTCAGCGCGTTCTGCCGCCCGGGCGATCTCGCGGGCACGCTGCCCCCTGTTCGCCTGACCGCGCAGTCCGCAGACGATGTCCGCGGCACGGTCATCGAGCGCGTCCTGCCCGTCAAGATTGCCAACCTCACCCGCGAGGTGATGCAGGGTGTCGCAGCCAAAGTCGAAATGAACCTCGCCACCTCCTCGCACGGGAGCGAGGCGGGCTGGAAGTACTCGATGTTCGGAAAGTCCGGCACGGCGGAAATCCCGCTGACGCCGCCCCCCGGGAAAAACCTTCGTCGGCCACGCGGGACGTCCGGCTACTTCGACGACCAGTACAACTCCAGCTTCATCGCCGGTGGCCCCGCCGAGGCACCCAAGGTCATTGTGCTCTGCGTGATCGACGACCCAAGCCCAGCCCGCGTCCGTGCCCGGCAGCATTACGGTTCATACGTCGCAGGCCCCGTGGTCCGGCGCACGATGGAGCGGGCTCTGAACTATCTCGGTGTACAGCCTTCCTTGGCTGAGAAGCCCAAGAGCGAATTGGCAGGTCTGTAAACGTTTTCATGCTTCACGCTCAGCCGATCTGAACACAGCGTTCGGGATTGAACCGGGCTGAGGCGTTCACCCCCGCTCGCCGATAACGGATTGCAACCAAAAAACCGGTAAATCCGTCAAATGCTGCTTTGCAGAAAGCGGTTACAAGAGTTACGATTGTCAATGGTGCAGTCGGACGTCTCCGGGACGCTCGAATTCTGCTTGTTTCGTCTGTAAGTCCGCATGCTCCCGTGGGGTTGCACTGCGGACTGGTCCATCCCGAGAGGAGATTTGAGAGATGAAGAACGTTTTGTTTGCTGCTGCGGCTCTGGTCGTGGCTGCCGGGCTTGCGCACGCTGCCCCGACCACGTACAACGATGCCGAAAACGACCTGTTTGATAACGGTTTCTCGAACCTGGACATCAAGTCCGTCAAGGTCGACAACGACGCGTCGAACGTGTACATCTCGGTCGAGACGCGCGGTTACCAGAACTGGACGAAGTACATGATCTACATGAACTCGTCCACCGCCAGCGACTTCACCGGCACCAACGGCTGGGGCCGCCCCGTGAATCTCACGACGCAGATCAGCCACTATGTCGGCTCCTGGGTTGATCAGGATGTCCCCAACACCAACCAGCAGAACTGGGCTTGGGACGGCTTCAACTGGAACATGGACGGCGGCCAGACCAACAACGACCAGTCGCAGACCGGCATCAATATCGTGACCTTCACGATCAGCCGCTCGTTCCTCGGCCTCCTCTCGACCGGCGACGTCCTCCTGTTCGACGTTGCGACGTCGGGCGGCGGCGGTGGCGATCCGGGCGTGGATCACCTGAGCCGTTCGGATATGGCAACTCCGGGTTGGGGCACGGCCTCGACCTCGGGCAACTTCCTCGCCTACACCCTGCATGACATCCCGGCCCCGGGCGCTCTGGCGCTCGTCGGCATGGGTGGCCTGCTCGCTGCTCGTCGTCGTCGCTAAGGCACGATTTGCAGATAGCCTGATTTTCACAAGCCCCGGCAACCTTGCCGGGGCTTGTCTTTTTGCGGTTCGCCGGACCCGTGAACATCCCGCGTCCGAACTCGCTACATTCTGCGGCCCGATTGCCGGCCTTCCCGGCGGAGACTACACGTGCCCCCGATGATCGAAACGATCAATTTGACCAAGAAGTACGGCGAACTGATCGCGCTGAACAACCTGAATCTGATTATCAACGAGGGTGATTGCTTCGGCTTCATTGGGCCGAACGGGGCCGGCAAGACCACGACCATCAAGATCCTCGCGACGCTCCTCAAGCCCAGCAGCGGGCAGGCGAACGTGGCGGGATTGACGATCGGCTACCAGAACCGCCAGATCCGGCCCCTGATCGGCTACGTGCCCGACTTCATGGGCGCGTACGAGGACATGGTGGTCACGGAATACCTTGAGTTCTTCGCGGCGTCGTACGGCATCCACGGCGGACAGCGGATCAAGACCGTCAAGGACGTGCTCGAACTGACAGACCTGACGTACAAGGCCGATGCGGAAGTGAACAGCCTCAGCCGCGGCATGCAGCAGCGTTTGAGCGATGCACGCGTTCTGCTGCACGATCCGAAAGTGCTGCTGATGGACGAGCCGGCATCGGGCCTTGATCCGCGGGCACGCATCGAGATGCGGGAATTGCTCAAAGAACTCCGGCGGATGGGCAAAACGATTCTCATCAGCAGCCACATCCTGCCCGAACTGGCGGAGTTGTGCAACGTGGTCGGGATCATTGAGCGGGGGCAGTTGCTGTTTTCGGGAACGGTCGACGAGATCGTCCGGCGCGCGAAGATGGGCCACATTTTGCATGTCGGTGTGACCGATCGTGTTGAAGAGGCTGCGAAGGTGATTGCCGCAATGCCGGGCGTGAAGAAGGTGTCGCTCGCCGACGCCGAATCACCGGGCGCAGCAGTGAATGGCGTGGGCGGTGGGGGCGCGAAGGGCAACGGACATTCGGTGAAGATGATCGTCGCGGACTTCGATGCCGCGGGGGGCCGGAACTACACGGACATTCCCAACGTGCTCGTGAATCAGGGATTCCGGATCACGAAGTTCACGGAGGAGCCGGTGAATCTGGAAACGGCGTTCATGCGGCTGACGAAGGGGCTTGTGCAGTAGCGGTCGGCAGCCGATTCAAACGCAGAGGCATCTGGCTTTACGAACCGGCTCGGCTTGAAAGCAAGTTTTGCTCGCCGGCCCACGCCGCGAGATCGCGACGGTCGATTGCCGCGGCCATGAGATCGGGGAACTTGTCGGGGGTGCAGGCGAAGCTTGGGACACCGAGGGCGGCGAGCGCGGCGGCGTTGTTCTGGTCGAAGCACGGCGCGCCGTCGTCGCTGAGGGCGAGAAGCGTGACCATGCGGACGCCGGAACCGACGATCGACGCGGCGCGTTTGAGCATTTCCTTGTTGTCGCCCCCTTCGTAGAGATCGGTGATGAGGACGAAGATGGTGTCGTGGGGCTTGCGGATCAGGCCCTGGCAATAGGTGAGAGCGCGATTGATGTCGGTGCCTCCGCCAAGTTGGACGCCCATGAGGACATCGACGGGATCGGACATTTTCTCGGTGAGATCGACGACGGAAGTGTCGAATGTGACGACGCTGGTACGGATCGCGGGGATGGAGGCGAGGACGGCTCCGAAAATGCCGGAGTAGACGACGGAGGGACCCATCGAGCCCGATTGATCGATGCAGAGAATGACGGATCGGAGTTCGTTGCGTTTGCGGCCGAAACCGATGCGGGTTTCGGGGACGATGGTGTGGTATTCGCGCTGGTAGTGCTTGAGATTAGCGCGGATGGTGCGGTTCCAGTCGATCTCGTTGTGGCGGGGGCGGCGGGTGCGGGTGGAGCGTTTGAGAGCACCGCCAACGGCCTGATGCATCGGGGCTTCGAGGCGTCGCATGAGATCGCGGACGACTTTCTGGACGACCGCACGCGCCGTGGCCTTGGCTTTTTGCGGGATCACGCCGGAAAGCGACATCAGCGTGGAGATGAGGTGGACATCGGGCTCGACGGCTTCGAGCATTTCGGGTTCGAGGAGCAGGCGCTGCATGCCGAGGCGTTCGATCGCGTCCTTCTGCATGACGCGGACGACGGAAGCGGGGAAGAACTCGCGGATGTCGCCGAGCCAGCGTGCGGCGTTGGGGGCGGAGGCGCCCAGGCCGCCTTTTCGCTCGGAAGAGTTCGCGTCGTAGAGACTGGACATTGCTTTGTCGATGCGGAGATCGCCTGGGGAGAGGGTGATGCCGAGACCGTCGGCTTCGCCACCCCCGAGCAGCAGGCGCCAGCGTTTGAGGCGTTCTTCGGGTGAGATCGGAGTGGCGCTCATCGCTGGATGTCTCCGAAGATCTGGCGCAGGATTGGGAGGACCAGTTCGCCCCGCGCAGCGTCGTAATCGCTTTCGTGAGCGTGCGATCGGGCGCCGGATGGGCCGGAAGTCGGCGCGCCGGACTTCTTGAGTTTCTCGCCGATCTGCCTTCGCTCGGGAGCGGCGAACGAACCGAAGGTGCGGCGGCCGATCGGGCAGGTGCGCTCGAACACGTCGGGGGGGAGCGAGCAGACCCAGGCATCGACGAGTGCGAGCAGCCGGGCATCGTGAATCAGCACCAGGCCGGAGCCGGAAAGGAAACCTTCGAGCCATGCCGAGGACTTTTCCGGGTCGTTGCCGGGCGAGAGCGCGAGGGCGACGCGATCGCCGATGGTGGCGGGGTCCTGCTTTCTCGCATCAAAGAGCAACCGCCAGCAGCGGCCGTTGACCAGCCCGTGTGTCTGGCTGTCGCCGAGAGCGAGAACTCGATCGAACCACATGTCGGAGAACTCGGGCTCTTCGAGCGTGCCGAGCGATGCATCGATGTGGTTAATGCGATCGAGCATCTTGGAGGCGGCGTCGTCATCGAGTGAAGTGCACGCGGGGACAAGGCCGGCGCAGACGCGAACAAGGAGGCTTCGGACAATCGGGGTGACGAGTTCTGCATCGGTCTTGCGGACGTTTCCGTAGCGGAGGACGCCCGCGAGCGGCGGGATCGCCTCCATCAAGTTGCCGATGTCGGCGGACACGGCGGAAACGGATTCGATGGCCTGAAGCAACGATGCGACAGCTTGCGAGAGATCTGCGAGCATCGCGTGATCGAGCATCGAGGTGAGCGGGGGGAGCGATTTCGCGTTGGCGGCTTCGAATGCGACGCGCGCGCTTGCCGCGGATTCGATGGTGTTGCCGAAGCGTGCGGCCTCGATCACGCAGATCGAGAGTTCCGGCTTCCACTGGAGTTTCCATGTTTCGCGGAAGGTTCCCTTGTTTCGTGTCGAATCGGCCTGCGACTCGGCCCAGGGAATCTCGAGCAACGCCAGTCGATGGAAGAGGCGGCTGCGTGCGAGATCGTTCTCCTTACGGAGATCGAGTTCGAGGAGGAGATCGTCGGCGGAGACTTTGAGGCGGAGCGACTTCTGCGTCGCTTCGAGATCGCGCTGGAGCGGAACGGCGGGGGCCTTGCTCGGCACTGTGCCGAGCTTTTCGCCGACGATCAGTTTGCGCTCGATGACTTTCAGAGGCAGCGGATTGCCGGCGCAGAGCACCGAGAGCGTGGCTTCCGTGAACTCTTCCAGCCCCGGGGCGGCGCGGCCCCGCAGCATCGCGAGCGACTCGGAAAGGCGAACGGATTCGATGACGTTGGCGGGAGAGCCTTCGAGGTCTTCCTCGCGCATCAGGCGGGCGACGCTGGTGAGCCAGCGCTCGGCGATTCTGTCATGATGAACCCAGAGGTGCTCGTACCAGCCGGGGCTGGTGACGCCCGCGCCGTAGCCGGAATCGAACGCGAGACGCCCGTGCGTCCACGGAATCCAAGTCGCGGCGGTCTTGCGCTTTTCGAGACCTTTGAGGGCGGCATCGTCTTCTTTGGCCGGAGTCTTGTCGAGAAACTCCTGAGTCAGGACCGGCGCGTGCCAGGCGCCGCAGACGACTGCGATGCGATTGACGCCCTCTTTGATTGCTGCGCGGATGGAGCGGCGCATGTGCGCTTCGCGGGGGACCTCTTCGAGATCGCGGCTGGATTGGAATTCGGGTGCAGCGAACTTCTCGCGGAGCGACGACATCGCATCGCGGATCGCATCGAAGACGGCCATCGGCTCTTCTTCGCCCCGGCGTTCTTCGATCAGGCGGCTCCACCAGGCTTCGCCGTCGGTGTATCCGGCGGCGTGGGCGAGTTGTTCGAGCGCGTCGATGCGCTGCGGCGGCTGCTGGTCTGCTGTCTTGGGCTTGGCCCCCGAGGGGCGCATCGAACGCGGAAGATCGATGAAGCGAACATCGGCGCGGGACTTGAGGCCGAAGCGGATCGCCTGCCACTCGGGCGAGAATTCCGCGAACGGGAAGTACGATGCGGTTTGCGGGGAATCCGGCTCGTAGACAAGGAGCGCAACGGGAGGGTGCATTTCCTTGTCGGAAGCCATTTCGATCAGGTCGGCGGCATCGGGCGGGCCTTCGATCAGGATGGCGTCGGGCTTGAGATCCTGCAGAGCGCGCAGCACCATGCGGGCAGAGCCGGGGCCGTGGTGGCGGATGCCGAGGATGTGGAGAGAAATCGACACCTGATCAATCCCACCAAAGGAACCAACTGTGTGCGCTCTGCAGTTCGAGAGCTAGCTTTCGTACTGATTGCGTTCCCTGAGAAACGATGTCTTCGCACAGCAACCACTGCTCGCACGCAAGCCGTAAACACTCGGACTCGGATTGCGGCGGGCGCTCAACAACGCATTCGAGCACACTGCTTGTGATGCAAGCAGGCATTGCTCCGTAGCGAGTGCGCCAATCACGGAGCACGCCACTCAGAAGTTGCGGCGATGGGCATTCGTTCCATCCGCCAAATCCAAGCGCCATCGTTACCTCGGCGGGATCAGCTACCGGCACGAGCGCGAGCGGAGCAAGTCCTGTGGCAGCGGGTGCTTCGTTGAGTACCTGCAAGTTGATTCGCTTTGGCGGGATGGATTGGGGCCAAGGTGAAACGGCGTGAGATTTGCCGCTAAAGGTATAGATTCCTGCGTCGTCCGCGGCCAGCGCGGCGGCCTCGATGCTGGCATCCTCGCGGATCGAAACATGCATTTCTTTGAGCGACGCGACTCGCTCCTGGAGGCGCTTGTTTAAGATTTGATCGATCGTTCCAAGCGGGGGTGGGGAATCGTCGAACTCGTCCCACACTTCGTCAGGGATTTCGAGCGACTCTTCCGATTCGCCTCGAAATATGGGCCAAAGCCCGGTGGCTCCAAATTGGTCGCTGAGTGACTTCCAGAGTTCGATGCCTCGCATTGCGGGAACAGCGCCGGCCCATACCTCCCTTGTGCCAAGAACAAAGTCCTCAGGCGTTGCGCCGTGCGATCGCAAGATTTCAGCAACTTGGGGATTCACAAAACCTCCTTGCACGCGCGATACAGGTCTTTCCATCCCTCGCGTTCTTTCACCACGCCCTCGAGGTACTCCTGCATCACGACACGATCCTGGACCGGGTCTTTGACGATCGCGCCGATCATGCCGCTGGCGATATCGCTCGCCTTAAGCGTGCCGTCGCCGAAGTGTGAGGCCAGAGCCATGCCGCTGGTGATGACGCTGATGGTCTCCGCGGCGGAGAGCGAGCCGCTCGGCTGCTTGAGTTTGCTCTTTCCATCCGTGGTCTTGCCATCGCGGAGCTCGCGGAAGATCGTGACGACGCGCCGGATTTCTTCGAGCGCCGGAGCGGCCGCGGGGATCTCAAGCGACTTCCCGAGTTGCACCACCCGCCGATGAACGATTTCGACTTCCTCATCCATGGTTTCGGGCACCGGAAGCACGACCGTGTTGAAACGGCGTTTGAGTGCGCTCGAGAGTTCGTTGACACCCTTGTCGCGGTCGTTGGCGGTCGCGATGATGTTGAAGCCCCGCACGGCGCGGATCTCTTCGTTCAGTTCAGGGATCGGCAAGGTCTTTTCGGACAGGATCGTGATGAGCGTGTCCTGCACATCACTGGGGATGCGGGTGAGTTCCTCGACGCGGACGAGTTTGCCTTCGGACATGCCCCGCATCACGGGGCCGGCGACCACGGCGTCTCGCGTCGGCCCCTTTGCGAGCAGCATCGCGTAGTTCCAGCCGTAGCGGATCGCTTCTTCCGGTGTGCCGGCGGTGCCCTGGACCATGAGAGTGGAATCGCCACTGATTGCCGCGGCGATGTGTTCGCTCACCCAGCTTTTTGCGGTGCCGGGGACGCCCATGAGGAGCAAGCCCCGGTCGGTTGCAAGCGTGGCAACGGCGATTTCCATCAGCCGCTGATTGCCGACGTACTTGGGCGTGATTGCCGTGCCGTCTTTGAGTTTCCCGCCCATGAGGTACGTGACGACGGCCCACGGTGAGAGCTTCCACTTGGCAGGGCGTGGCTTGTCATCGGCCTTGGCGAGTGCGGCGAGTTCAGTAGCGAACTGCTTCTCGGCGGTTTCGCGGAGCGTGGCGGTGGTCACGAATGGAACTCCTTGTGCATGTCGGAACGGAGCGTGAGCCGGTCGAGTGATTTGGTGATGCTGGGCGGAAGGTCGTCTTTGAACATGGTGCGCAGGAGGGCATCGAGCGCCTGCGATGCGTCCGGATGGATCGAGCGTGAGATGTCTTCGATGGCGGGGCCGATCTCGTACCACTGAGGCACTGCTTTGGGCTTCTTCTTCGCGAGAAGTGTGAGCGTGCTGTGCGAGAGCGCAAGAGGCCACGGCCGCGGAATGCCGGCGGCGTATGCCCACGAAGTCTCACAATTGAACCGATCGTCCGCAATGAGCGTGTGGATGATCGAGGCGGCGTGGTCGGTTGAGAGTCCGGCCGGAACCGTGGGCAAATTATCGGATTTGCCTTTGCGGGGAAGGTTCAGCTCGTGCTGGGCGACCGCGATGCTCCAAGCGATGTCGCCAAAGCGTGCGGCGGACTCGCGGAGTGCTGCGGGAAGTGTGTCGGAGTATTCGGAGTCGGAGATTGCCTGGAGGATGGCGTCGGGCGGAGTGGTGCCGAAGAGCGACGCGGGAGGAGTGCGGGCGATGATCTGCTGGAGCCACCAGGCGCGTTCGCCGATGCCGCTGGGGGGCTTTTGCTCGAGGGCGTCGCGTTCGAATGCGGCGTCCCACGTTTTGGGCAGCGCGATGGCGAGCGCGACGGATTTCTTGCGGAGAAGACCCTTCTTGGCTTCCTGAAACTGAACGGCGTTGAGGGCGCGGGCCGTCATGCGCTGGACGTAGGCAGAGTTCGGGAGGGAGGCGAGCAGTGTTGCCCCGGCTTCGCGAACGAGCTTGCTGCGGTCGTCGAGCGATGATTCGAGGAAGGCTTCGTCTTCCGGAGAAAGACCGACTTCGAACAGCGCGATGAAGCGGCGGCGCTCGTCGGCCCCGTCTTCCTTCGCCGTGGACGCGAGAAGTTGGGGAGCGAGCTCGGGCCTCTCACGGCGTACGGCTGTCAGCAAGAGCAGGCGATCTGAAGTTGCACTCGTGCTCCACGCAGCGACAGGATCGGCGGGAAGCGAGGTCGCACCGACAAGCGCAGACCAGCTCGGGTTCAGCGAGGCGAGCCACGTGCCTCGCGCGCCGAGCACCGGCAGAACGAGCGGCGTTCGAGCGGCCCTGCCGACGCCCCAATCGAGCAGCGCGGGAAGCGAGGAATGTCCGATGCGCAGATTCCGCAGCTTTGCGAGCGTCAGCCATTCTTCGACAAGGACTGGATCCCCATCGGCGAGTAAGCGTGCCAGAGTTGCCGACGACGCGGCGGAGACTGACTGCAGTTGTTCGGACGGGCAGGGCGGTAGCGGTGCGTGCGCGATCGAACCGCGATACCCGGCACGCGACATGGCACCAGCAATCGCGGCATCGGTCGCGATCTTGGCGGCAGAGTCCCCGCCGGAGCGATCGGCACCGAGCAGTGTTGCTGCGGCAAGGTCGCGGAGGCGAGCCGTTGGCGAAGTGGGGGAGGGCGGCAATGCCGAAGTCGACGCGCTCATGCGGCCCACCTGTGAAAGAGTTGATCGAACTCCTTGCCGAGCACGGCGAGCGGGATGAGAAATTCGCCGTTCCATTCTGCGCTGAGCCAGACGGGTTCGTCCGCGGCAATCGAGGCGAGGCTCCAGATCGCGGGATAGGTCGGCGCGATCGGAAGCGTGTCGCCCGCATCATCGCGGACACACCAGCGATCGCCCAGCCGCGCGAGCCGGGCATGAAGCAGCAGGGGCCATGTGTTGAGCCACGGTTGCTTCGCGAGCGACGACGCAAATCCACGCAAGAACGTCTCGACGGACGGATCGAACGCACCACTCTTCGGGATGCCGACAGGTGCGAGCGCCGACTTGGTTTTCACAATCGCACGCACACCGAGGGAGCCTGGATAAAAGCAGACTTCGCCTTCAAACTTCGTGCCGGCAACGATTGATGGATCGAGCGGCGCAGGGCCCGCGGCATAGTCGAGCACAAGTGCCCTTCGGCCAGATTTCTCCCCAAACAACCACGATCGGCGGGCGCGAAGGCGATCTTCCTCTTCGATGATCTGGCCCGCGACAAGCCAGGTATCCGCGAGACCGGGCTGCGCGAGAGCTTCATCTTTGCTTTGCGTGAAGCCGAGGGCGGCGCGCACGTCCAGGGCGAACTCCGGCGTGAGTGAATCGAGTCGAATTCCTGCGGAAAGGAGCATCGCGAGGCGACCGATTTGGTCGGCGGCGCGAACCTGCCAGCCTTCGCCAGAGACCGTCGCTGCGTGCAGGCGGCGGATGCTGGATGCAAGGCCCGGCGCTTGCGCATCGACCATGCGGGAGGCGGCACGATCCCAGAACTTGGTGTCTTCGCGCTGCGCATCGGCGAAGCCTCGCCGGATCAGATCGTGCAGCCAGACCTGGCATTCGGCGATGCCGTCGGAGACGCGGGCCATGCGCTGCGCCGCACGCTTTGCCGCGGCTTCTGGGTCGGATGGTGGCTCGCCGGACGCAGCTTTCTCGGCGCGTTCGGCCTTTTTCTCAGAGCGCTCGACCCGGCTCGCGAGCCAATCGGTGACCCAACCGGGTTCCGATGCAGAGGCAAATGCCTTCGCGTCTTTGGCGAACATAAGCATCAGGCCGATGCCATGCTTGCACGGGAACTTGCGGCTGGGACAGGAGCATTTGAAGGCGGGTTCGGAAAGATCGACGCGGGTTTGATAGGGAGACTTGCCGCTGCCCTGGCAGAGGCCCCACACGGCGCGATCGCTTTGGCCGAGCGAAGACCACTTGCTGCGCGAAGCAAGGCCCTGTCCGGCTGAAGCCGAAGCGCTGTCGGGCGCGAGAGCAAGGACGCGGTCTTGGGTCCACGGAGAACTCACGGGCGGGCATGATAACGAAAGCAAGTTGCGTCCAGTGGGGGATCGGTAGACTTTCATGCACATGCCCGAGACATTCCTCCTAACTCCAGAAGACGCCCCAGACTACGTCGCTTTGCGGCGTGAGATGTTGCAAGATGCACCGTGGGCGTTTCTCGCCAGTCCTTCGCAGGATCGCGGGTGCGATGTGGAGAAGGTGAGGGTGTCGCTCGCGCGCGCGGATGCCGCGATTGCGGGGATTCGCGAAGGCGGGAAACTCGTTGCTTCGGCGGGTGTTGTTCGCGAAGAGGCGCTCAAGCGCCGGCACATCGCGATGATCTGGGGTGTCTATGTGACGCCGGCGGCACGCGGGCGAGGCTGCGCCCGCGCGGTTGTATCGCTTGCGATGGAAGTCGCGCGGTCGTGGGCCGGCATTGGTTCGATTCACCTTGCGGTCAACGCGAATGCGCCGGAAGCGAGGCGGTTGTATGAATCGCTCGGGTTTGTTGAATGGGGATTCGAGCCGGATGCGGTGAGGATTGATGGGAAGTCGTACGGCGAGCATCACATGCACATCTCGTTTCGAAATGGCTGATACAGCCCCTTTTCTTGCTCACGCTGCTTCGGAGCACCAAGACCAAAGCAGGATGAAGGCGCATTTAGGCGCCGCACACACGACACTTAGCCGTGACTGCGATAGTGCGATTGCACATTCGTGGAGGTCTCGACATGCGCGATGGATTACGAGCCGGACTGGCCGGGATTGCCGCTTGGAAACTCGGCGGCGGGTTGATCTCGACAATACTGATTTTTCTCTTGCTTTATTGGCTACTGGGCAAGTTCTAAGCGTCCCGCCGGTGGTGCGGATGGCCGTTGAACTTTGAACCACGTCGAGGAGGGGAGGACCGTCCGGATCAACGTCCGGGTGTGTCCGTTTTTTGAGCCAAAGAGAGGTCACGCTTGCTTATGCTCCTCACGAACCTGGGGAGCATCGGCATGAAATGGCTTGAAAACGTCGTCGCCGGAGTCGATTTTTCGGAATGCAGCGGGGCCGCCCTTTCGCAGGCAGTCCGGTTGGCGACGGCCCATGGCGGGGCGGCTCACCCGGTTTGCATTCTCGACACCGGATTCGTCATCGAGATCGAGAAAACTCTTTCGACTGTTCGCGCGGGCATTCGCGAGCCACTGATCGCGGATGCCAAGCGGGCTTGGGAGGCATTTCGCGCGAAAGTTCAGGGTGCTGCTGCGTTGCCGATCCACGTTGAAGTGAACGAGCGGGTCGAAGGCACGATGCGATACGCGGATAAGGTGGGCGCGGGGCTTCTTGTGCTCGGAGCGTTCGGGGAGAAGAAGCCGGACGTCGGGATCGGCACGATGGCGTCGGGTTGCGTCCGGCATGCCGGGTGTGATGTTCTGCTGGTGCGTGATACGCAGCGCGGGCCGTTCAAGTCGGTTCTGGCGTGCGTTGATTTCTCCGAGAACTCGAGGCGAGCGCTCGAAAAAGCCGCCGCGATCGCGGCGAACGACAAGGCCGCGCTCCACGTGCTTCATGTCTATCACGGAGTCACCAACGTGTTCCCGTTCTTCTCGAGCGTCGTCGAGTCGTGGATTCAAGCGGTGGGGGACGACGAGGCGCGGGCGAAGGAGGCGCTCGAAGAGTTCGTCGCGAAGGTTCCCGCCGCCTCCGGATTGAAGCCGGCGCTGCACGTGACCGGTTCCGCAACGCACGGAGGGGCGTTGATCAACTTCGCGAAGTCGTCGGGTGCGGAGCTCTTGGTGCTCGGGACGCGCGGGGCGACCAATCTCCGGGAACGGATGCTCGGTTCCACGGCGGAGAGGGTGCTGAAGGGAGCGTCGTGTTCCATTCTGGCCGTGAAGCCCTGATTTCAAGGGGTTTGGGCCTCTTTTTTCGCGAAAACAGCGGAGGCGGAAATCCCCAATCGGGGCGGCGCGGCTTCTGCATCCCGGAATGCGGGGGGCGGTAGATAGACTTGTCAGTTCCGCGCGGTCGCTGCGCGGTCCGGACGCCCACCGGGGAATCCAATGGGCCGGAGAAACTCGATGAAATTACAAGCGTGTTCGCTCGGACGGTTGGCTCTCGGCTCGGTTTTGGTGGCGGGACTTGCCTTGCCGGTGCGCCCGGCCGGTGCCGGCGAATTGCCCGTCGCTCCTCCCACCAAGCAGCAGCCCGTGAAGGACGACGTTTTTGGGATCGAGTTCGTCGACAACTACCGCTGGCTCGAAGGAGACAACAGCGACCCCAAGAACATGGGCAAGGAGACCCCGGAGGTCGCGGCGTGGACCGACGCGCAGAACGCGTACACGCGCAGTGTGCTCGACAACGTGCCGGGGCGCAAGGCTGTTGAAGACAAGATCCGCCCGCTGATGGAAGTGGGCTCGATCTCCTCGCCGACGATGCGTGGCAATCGGTACTTCTTCAGCAAGCGCGAGGCGAGCCAGAATCAGCCGCTCGTGTATTACCGTGACGGCTCCAAGGGCGAAACCAAGCTCATTCTCGATCCGGCGACGATCGATTCGAGCGGGCTTGTCACGATCACGTGGTACGTTCCGAGCCTGGATGGCAAGCGGCTCGCGTACGGCACGTATCGCGCGGGCGACGAGAACGCGACGCTGCACATCATCGATGTGGACACCGGCAAGAAGAGCGATTTCAGCATCCCCAGCAAGGTGAGCAGCGTGAGCTGGTTGCCCGATGGCTCGGGTCTTGTCTATCGCAACCTCGCCGATCAGAACAACCCCTACAGCGGTCAGGTCATGTTCATCGGGATGGATCAGGACCTCGGCAAGGCCCAGACGATCCTGCGCCAGTTTACCAAGGAAGAAAACGCCAAACTCGCGACGACCTACGGGCCGGGCGGCGGGCTCGATCGCGACGGCAAGTGGCTCCAGTTGAGCTACTCAACCGACACCCGTAATAACGACCTTTGGGTCGCCGACTTTGCCGAGTTCAAGAAAACAGGCAAGGTGAACAAGGTCGACATCCTTGTCGGCGAAAAGGCGATGGCCAGCGGCGACATCGTTGGCGACACAATGTTCCTGCAAACTTCGCTCGATGCGCCCAACGGACGCGTGTTCGCGATCGATCTCAATAATCCGGCCCGCGCGAATTGGAAAGAGATCATCCCCGAGCGCAAAGACGCGAACCTCACCGGCGTCAGCGTCTCGAAGAACCGCATCGCGGCGAACTACCTGAAGAACGCTTCAAGCTCCATCGAGATCTTCGACTTCGCCGGCAAGCCGATGGGCAGCCTGAAACTGCCCGGCATCGGCAGCGCGGGCCTGGCTACGGAAGAAGACCGCGACGAGGCGTATCTCTCGTTCAGCAGTTACAACTACCCGACCAGCATCTTCAAGGTCGATCTCACCAAGCCCGACGCGACGCCCGAACTCTGGGAGCGTCCGAACGTTCCTGTTGATCCGAGCACCGTCGAAGTGAAGCAGGAGTGGTTCAGCAGTTCGGGCGGCGCACGAATCCCGATGTTCATCATTCATAAGAAGGGCCTCAAGCTCGACGGCAACAACCCCACGATCCTCTACGGATACGGCGGGTTCATGCAGTCGATGACGCCGGGCTTCAGCGCGACCAACTTCCAGTGGTTTGATGCCGGGGGCGTCTACGCAGTCGCCAATCTGCGAGGCGGGGGTGAGTTCGGCACGGCCTGGCACGAGGCGGGCAAACTGGACCAGAAGCAGAACACCTGGGACGACTTCCAGGCCGCGGCAGAGCACCTCATCAATAGCAACTACACCAACCCCAAGAAATTGGCGGTCATGGGCGGCTCCCAGGGCGGACTGCTCGTCGGCTCGTTCGTGACGCAGCGTCCTGATCTGTGCAAGGCGGCCCTGTGCCTTGTGCCGCTCAACGACATGATCCGCTACCAGAACTTTTTGATGGCCCGCTACTGGGTGCCTGAGTACGGCAGCGCGGAGAACAAGGACCAGTTCGAGTTCATCCGCAAGTACTCGCCTTACCAGAACGTGAAGAAGGGCACGGCGTACCCGGCGGTCCTGGTGACGGCCGGTGAACACGATGCCCGTGTTCATCCGCTCCACGCCCGCAAGTTCGTCGCGGCGCTCCGCGATGCGACCAGCAGCGGCCTGCCGATCCTCTACTGGGGCGACAAGGAAGCCGGGCACGGACAGGGAAAACCCTTGAACCTCCGGATGCGCGATCTGGTCGATCAGCGGATGTTCCTGATGTGGCAGCTCGGGATGCTCGAAGGCCAGGCCCAGGTTGCGAAGTAATAGTGTCCGACCCTTGCATCCCAAACAAGGGTCGGCAGAATGCATGAATTGCGGGGCCGGACGAGTTCCGGCCCCGTTTCTTTTTGCGTTTCCCTGAATCAGGGTCTAGACCGTGGAGCGGGCACGCGGTATGGTCGATGGCTCGTGATCGGGGTTATTGCATCCATCTCGGTGCTTGTGCACGCTGCGGCAACGCTGCTTGGTGCCGAATCGCCCTCGCGTGCGAAAGCTCCTCCCGAATCGATCGTCGTCCCCGTGCTGATGTATCACCACGTGCGCGAGCCCGGACCGGGCTTGTCGGACGCGGCATCGTTGCGGTATGCGGTTTCGCCGATCGAGTTCGAAAAGCAGCTCGACTATCTCAAGCAGCACGGGTACACGACGATTGATTCGAGGGTGCTCGATCACGCGATGCGCACGGGCGAGCCGCTGCCCGCCAAATCGGTGATGCTGACGTTTGACGATGGATGGGAGACGCAGTTCTCGATCGTCTACCCGTCGCTGAAGGCGCGGGGCATGGTGGGCGTGTTCTTTGTCCATACCGGCGTGATCGGCGATGAACCGGGCAGCGCGATGTCGTGGGCCGATGTCTGCCAGATGGAAGACGACGGAATGGATGTGGAAAGCCACACGATTTCGCACCCATCGCTGCCCAGACTTGAGCCCGACGCGCTCGCTCGCGAACTCGCAGATTCGCGTTCGATTCTCGAAGCCAAACTCGGCCGGCCGGTGACGGCGCTCGCGTATCCGTTCGGAGATTTCACCGATCGGGAAATCGACGCGACGAGGCGGGCGGGGTACCGAATCGCATTTTCAACGGAAGTCGGGCTGGTGCAGCGTCTGGATGAACCGCTGGAGATTCACCGGACGATCGTCACATTTTCCGACACGACGGACGACTTCGCCATCAAGCTGACAGAACGCGACGGGGGCAGAGCCTTGCTCGATTACCGTCCGTCCATCACGCCCGCGGTTCGGGCCGCGAGCGCACAGTGACGGCCTGTCGCTGCGAGCAATGAGCGCTATGCGAGTTGTGTTCTGCGGGTCGGCCCGCTGGCCCTAGTTTGCCGCCGAACCCGAGCCGCGCCGCTTGTACTGCAGGAACCACTGCCCCAGGTCGTAGTTCCGATACGCCGGATCCCACGAATTGTGATCGGCCTCCGGCAGCAGCGTGATGCGGATCGGGACGAGATTTTCCATCCCGATCTGGCGCTGCTGCACAGCATCGACGATCGCCGTCGTCTGCTCCGGGGGCACAACGTTGTCCTTCAGCCCGTGGAACGCCCAAATGGGAAGGTCCTTCACGCGGATCGCGATCGACTGAGGCAGGAACTGATCCCCCATGTTGCGGTAGTAGCCGCAGATGGGGACGAGCGCCGCCCATTTTTCGGGATAGAGCGAGCCGAACGCCCACGTGCCCGCGCCTCCCTGCGAGAGCCCGGTCAGATAGAACCGATCGGGATCGATGTTGTACTCGTCTTCGCACTGCGAGACGATGTCGAGGACCATCTGCTTGTGATCGATCCACTGGCTCTTGGTGTCTGGCTTCTGCGGGAATATCACGATGAAGGGCCACGCGGCACGATTGAGTTCGATCGCGCTGCCCAGGCCCACCTCGGTCTGCCTCTTCCCGTCGGTGCCGGATTCTCCGCTGCCGTGGAGGAAGAGGATCGTGGGGATTGGCTTTGCGGGGTCATAGCCCGGCGGAACGTAGACGGCGTATCCCCGTTTGCCGCCCGGGCCGGCGTCGTGAACGGCGATTTCTTTGAACACGAAGCCTTCGGTTGCCATTGGGAAGATCTCTGCTGATGAGGTGTCGGCGGGCACGGTGGACGGCTGGTTGTGGCTGCACGCTGCGAGGCACAGAGAAAGCACGGCGAGATAAAGAATGCGCATGGAGCTTGATCCCTTCGTTGCGACCAATCAGAGTAGCGATCAACGATGAAGCCGGCGTTCGACAATTCCCGAGCCGTGACGGATCAACGCGTGCATCAGCGGCAAAGCGCCGGCGCAGCGGGGTTCGAGCCATACTGTTTGTCTGCCTGGAGGCGACGATGGCCGCAGAATCGGGTGGGTGGAGAATCCGGGAGCTGCAAACGCTCGACGAGGCCCAGATCGCGCAGCTTGCCGATGTGCTTTTGGACTGCGTCGAAGGCGGGGCATCGGTGGGGTTCATGCTTCCGCTCACCCCCGAGCGAGCCGTTGCGTTCTGGCGGAAGGTCGCGAACGGAGTCCGATCGGGCGATCGTGCGATTCTGGTTGCCGAGGATTCGGCGGGTATCTGCGGCACCGTGCAGCTGTTTCTCGACTTGCCGGAGAATCAGCCTCACCGTGCGGACCTTGTGAAGATGCTGGTGCACGGGCGAGCACGCCGCAAGGGGCTGGGGGCCGCGCTCATGCGGGCTGCAGAAGTGGCGGCACGCGAGCGCAGCAGAACGCTTCTGGTGCTCGACGCGGTCACGAACGGCGATGCGGCGCGGCTGTACGAGAAGTTGGGATGGAAACGAGTGGGGGATGTCCCCAGCTTTGCGCTGTACCCGCAAGGCGGACGGTGCAGCACGACGTACTACTACCGCGATCTGGCTTGAACCCGAGCGCGAGTGTCCCGCACCCTGCCGCTGATCGATCATCGTGCTTGCCTAACGGGCGGGAATCGTCAGGACGGGTCCGGGCCTGTCGGTGGCGCTCTCCTGCATGCGGAGACCGACCAGCAGGCGGAGAATCTTGAAAGCACGTTTGCTCCGCGTGTCGGTCGCGTCGACGTAATACCACCATCCACGGAAAGGCACGGCGACGACGGCGTTTCTGGGGTACGACCTGGATGTGCGGATGGTCATCAGCCGGTTTTCGTCCTCGTACGGGGAGGTGATCGCCGGGGCCACTCCCGACTTGGTGTCTTCCTCGGGCACTTCGATCGTGCGGGACGCGATGCGGATCACATCGAGCGCCGAGCGGAGCTGGATCTGGATGGTCGCGTTCTCGGCGCCGCCGTTGTTGATGTCCATCGGGAGAAGGATCTCGCGCCCGTCCGCCTTGATGCTCTTGATGCCGAGCAGGTCGAGCACCTCCTGGACCTCGGCTCCCTGTTCGGCGTTGTACCCGCGGATGCGCACGCAGTACTTCGGTTCGGTCGGCGTACTCTCCGCGGTGCGGCCCGTGCTGATCACCCCTGCATGGCGCAGCTTTGCCTGCAACTCGAAAAACCGGACGAGGGTCGCGGGCGTGGCTTGATCGGTCGGATTGTCCATGCCGTTGACGCGCCGATAAAGCTGGCGCATCCATGTCACCTCGTCTTCGGCAGCTCCCAGAAGCAACTGCGCCTGCGAGAGAGTGATCGGTGTCAGCATCCGGCTCAGGAACATCTCGCCGCTGAGTGGGGTGTAGGAGATCGTGGGGCTTTCCTCGTAGGCAACGCCGGCGGAGAGGGGCACAAGATTGCCCGAGTAGTTCTCCGTCGGTCCGATCCCGACGTTACCGTTCAGGCTCGCGCTGACCTTGATGCTGGCCGTCACGCTCGCGACCGTCAGCATGCCGAAGGTCTGGTCGTAGCGTTCGCGCACGATGACGTTCAGCAATTGCTCGTCTTCGGTGCTGTTGATGACCTCGTTGTAGACCGACCGGCCATTGGCGATCGAGGCCGGGCCGACGGAGGCGCAGCCGGAAATGGCGGCGCCGGCCCCGAGAAGCAATCCGGAGAGTGCGGAACGGGTGAACGACTCGCGAAAGATTCGAATGTGCATGGAGAACTCTTCTTGCGTGGTCGGAAACGTGGGAGGGTCCGCGTTGCGTGAAAACAGGCCGCAGACTCTAACAGTCGCGGGACCGACTCGCATCCTCGAGCGAGGATTTCCTTGACGCGGGCCGAACACGGCGGTATAGTTTCCTAGTAAACTAATTCCTCCTTCCTGGTCATCATGCACGCAACCCCAAAGCCATCCTCCGTCAGTCCGCTCGACTCCCACCTCGGCTACTGGCTTCGACTCGTGTCAAACGACGTGTCTCACGCCTTTCGCCTGAAGGTCGAATCGCGGGGCGTCACGGTTGCGGAATGGGTTGTCATGCGTGCGTTGTTTGATTCGGACGGCACCAACCCCAGCCAGTTGGCGGACCAGATCGGGCTGACGCGCGGTGCCGTTTCCAAACTGGTCGATCGGTTGGTTGCGAAGGGCATTGTGCGGGTTGGATTGGATAAAAAAGACCGGCGGTTTCAGACCGTGAGCCTGACCACGGCAGGCCGCCGTCTCGTGCCTCAACTCGCGGCCATCGCCGACGACAACGACGCGGAAGTCTTCGGATTCCTCGGCGCCGAACGCCGGGGCGAACTGGTACGTCTCCTTCGAGAAATCTCGGCGCGCCGGAGCCTATCCGGCGCGCCGGTCGACTGAGCCAAACATCGGAGAATTCAGATGAACAGCGAACAAGAAGCGGTCATTCAGGAATGCGCAGCGCTCTCGAAGACGGGGCAGATCGGTTTCGGCGACGTCGTGGGCCGATTGATCAACGCCGGCGTCGAGCGATACCACGCCGACTACAGCCGCATGGAAACCACGTACTACGCGCCCGATGGCAGTTCACTGGTCGTGACGTTGAATCTCGAATCCATGCCGATCGCCAATGCGTTTTCCGCATCGCAGGTGGAATCGGCGGTTCGCCAGTCGCAAAGGGGCGAGATCAAGTTCCCGCAGTTTTCAAAGCAGGCGACGGCCGCAGGCTGCGTCGGGTACTTCGTGCAGATGACGGGGAAGTGCGTGCAATACTTCGGCCGCAAGGGCGAAATCCACACCGAGTGGTTTCCGGGCGCGAAGTGATGCGGGTGGGTCGTTGTCGTTCGGTTTTCCACAATCGAACTCGATGTCAGACAACGACTTACAGAAAACCGTCTTCCGCTCAAACCCCAAACATTGACAAGGTTGTTCGGGGTTGGTACGCTGTGCCCAGACAGGCTCGCGTCCGACGCCGCCCCTGTCTCTCGTGCTGCGAAACAAGGCGTTTCGCCGCCGAGCACTGCGTCGGACCGACCTTTGGACCCGTCCCTGCCCGTCTGTTTGGCATGGACGGCCCTCCAGAGGCCAACCCGCTTGAAGCGGGAGATTGGGTTTCGCAATGGCAGTGGCAGAAGCAAAAGAGTTGAAGGGTGATGGGCGGGGCGAAGCGAAGGGTGAAGGACGGGACGGGCGGGGAGGCGAAA
This sequence comes from Phycisphaerales bacterium, assembly GCA_016793015.1. Taxonomy (GTDB): domain Bacteria; phylum Planctomycetota; class Phycisphaerae; order Phycisphaerales; family UBA1924; genus JAFEBO01. The sequence goes on along the minus strand of JAEUJD010000118.1, from coordinate 31,863 downwards.
CGGGTCGCGGGGACGACCGGCAGAAGCGCAAGGCGCTCGACCTCGCGCTCGGACAGATCGAGAAGGCGTTCGGCAAGGGCGCTGTCATGCGGATGGACGAAACCGCATACATGAACATCCCGGGCATTTCGACGGGATCGATCTCGCTGGATATCGCGCTCGGTGGCAAGGGCATTCCGCGTGGACGCATCGTCGAAGTCTTCGGTCCGGAATCTTCCGGTAAGACGACTCTGTCGCTGACCATCGCGGCACACGCACAAAAAGACGGCGGCGTCGCGGCATTCATCGACGCGGAACACGCGCTCGATCCATCATGGGCTCGGCGCATCGGCGTGAACATCGATGATCTCCTGGTCAGCCAGCCCGATTCGGGCGAGCAGGCCTTGGAAATCTGCGAGCTGCTTGTTCGCTCGAACGCGGTCGATCTGATCGTCGTCGACTCGGTGGCCGCCTTGATCCCGAAGGCGGAAATCGAAGGCGAGATGGGCGACGCCACGATGGGCCTGCAGGCAAGGCTGATGAGCCAGGCAATGCGGAAATTGACGGGCGTGATCGCCCGCAGCAACTGCACGGTGGTTTTCATCAACCAGATCCGCGAGAAGATCGGTGTGATGTTCGGAAGCCCCGAAACCACGACCGGCGGCCGCGCTCTGAAGTTCTACTCGTCGGTGCGCATCGATGTGCGCCGTACGGGCGCGATCAAGGAAGGCGAAGTGACCGTGGGCAGCCGCACGCGGGCCCGCGTCGTCAAGAACAAGGTCGCGCCACCCTTCCGCGACGCCGAGTTCGACATCATGTACACCGAAGGCATCTCGCTCGCGGGCGACCTGCTCGACCTTGCGGTCGACAGCAAGGTGATCAACAAGGCGGGCGCGTGGTTCAGCTACGGCGAGGTCCGCATGGGCCAGGGCCGCGAGCAGGCCCGTGCGATGCTCAAGGACAACGCCGAGATGTTCAAGGAAGTCCGCAAGAAGGTGCTCGACATCCGTGGCGCGCACCCGGTGAACGGCCGGCCCGCGGGCGCGGTGGCCGGTGATGCCGATGCGGACGCGGAAGAAGAGGAATAAGGCACCAACTCGGTGGTCGAATGACGCACAGGAGTTTTCTGCCGCCCGAAACTTTCGGGCGGTTTTTCATTTTGCAGTCATGAATCGCGGTCAATCGCTCAAACGCTTTGGCGGAACGACAAGAGTTGGACGGCCGGTTCGAAAATTGGTGTAGTAACTCTTTTGCTTCCCGTCGGGCTGACAGGATTTCGAGAATGCAAGTGCAAAAGCCAATCCGATCATGAGCAGGATCGAAGCAGCGACCACCGAACGACGAGACTGCTTCTCAGATTCACTCAAGCTTGGATAGCTCGGAGAACGACTTGCAGATCGATTCGATGTGTTTCGCGAGAGCGACACCGCGAATCACTACCCCTGTCTTGGAATCTCGATCCACTGCGTCGGCGTGTGCCGCACGATCGCGCCGGTGCTGGAGTAGATGATCTGCTCGGCCACGTTTGTACAGTGGTCCGCGACCAATTCGCACTGGCTCGCGACTTCGAGCAGCAGGAACGCGAACTCGATCGTCATCTGTCCCTTTGCGATCTGCTGCTCGCCATCGCGGATGATCGCGTCCTTGAACGCCGTCACGCAGTGCTGGCTTTGAAGCACCACCTTGGCGAGCGGAGCATCCATTCGCGCGAACGCGGTCGTGGTATCACGCAGGATTCCGATGACGCTGTTGGCCATCATCCGGAAGGTCGCCGGGAACGCGCGTCCGGCAGCGCCAGCGCCGCCCACCATCGGCTTCACCAGATCGGATAGATCGACCGCCACGTCCGCCACGCGCTCGAGCTCGTTGTTCACCTTCACGATCGTGAGCACACGGCGCAGGTCGCTCTCGCCCAGGCTCGCGCCCTCGTTGGTCGCATCATTCAGGAGCGCGACGCACGCTTTTTCAATGGCCACATCCGCGGCATCGATCGCGTCGTCGTCGCTATTGACCTTCGCGGCCTTCGCGCTGTCTCGCGTAAAGAACGCGTCGAGCGCGAGTTCGAGCAGAGCCTGAACGCGCCGCCCCTGGGCTTCAAGGTCGGTGGAGAGCTGCGCGATGCGTTTGGGGAAATCTTGGGGCATAACGGGTTGTGAACGTGCTCCACAACCATACCACGCTGATTGAACCCTCGCTTGGCCCTGCTTACGCTGGCTTTCTGCCGCGGCAGCGACGGGCGGGCTTCTGCCCTTCAGTTGGCCCATTCCTCATCTGCGAACTCCGGAGCACGCCATGTCCTTTGAAATACAGTCCGTCAAGGCCCGCCAAGTCCTCGATTCCCGCGGCAATCCGACCCTTGAGGTGGATGTGACGCTCGATTCCGGTTACATCGGACGTGCGGCAGTGCCGTCGGGCGCGTCTACGGGTGAAAACGAGGCCGTGGAACTCCGCGATGATGACAAGAGCCGCTATCTCGGCAAGGGCGTGTCGAAGGCCGTGAACAACGTCAACGGCTTCCTCGCTCCCGAACTGCTCGGGATGGACGCAACGCATCAGGAATCGATCGACAAGCTGATGAATCAGATTGATGGCACGCCCAACAAAGGTCGCATGGGCGCGAACGCCATTCTGGGAGTGTCGCTCGCAGTCGCGAAGGCGGCCGCTGCGGCTTCGGGCCTGCCTCTCTACCGCTATCTTGGCGGCAGCAGCGCGAAGACGCTTCCGGTCCCGATGCTGAATGTTCTGAACGGCGGCAAGCATGCCGACAGCACGGTCGACTTCCAGGAATTCATGGTCCAGCCCTGGGGCTTCGACACCTTCGAAGAAGGCATGCGCGCCGGCGTTGAGATCTATCACAGCCTCAAGAAGGTGCTCCACTCGAAGGGTCTCTCGACGGCCGTCGGCGACGAAGGCGGTTTCGCCCCGAATCTCAAGAACAACGAAGAGGCCTTGAAGCTCCTCGAAGAGGCGACGGGCAAGGCCGGATACAAGTGGGGCGAGCAGATATTTGTCGCGCTCGATCCCGCCGCCAGCGAGTGCTGGAACGAAGCCAAGGAAGAAGGCAAGCAGGGCTACAAGTTCTTCAAGAGCACGAAGGAGGTCGTGACCAGCGATTACATGATCCAGATGTGGTCCGACTGGTGCAGCAAGTACCCGATCCGTTCCATCGAAGACGGCCTCGCGGAGAACGACTGGGCCGGCTGGAAGAAGTTGACCGAGAAGCTCGGCTCGAAGGTGCAGATCGTCGGCGACGACCTTTTCGTGACCAACAAGAAATTCCTCCAGCGCGGCATCGACGAGAAGTGCGCGAACGCCATCCTCGTGAAGGTGAATCAGATCGGCAGCCTGAGCGAAACGCTCGATGCCGTAAATCTCGCGATGCGGAACCGTTACGCCGCCGTCATGAGCCACCGCTCGGGCGAAACGGAGGATTCGACGATCGCCGATCTCGCGGTCGCGACCAACTGCGGCCAGATCAAGACCGGTGCGCCCTGCCGCAGCGATCGAAATGCGAAGTACAACCAGTTGCTCCGCATCGCGGAAGAGCTGGGTGATAGCGCGGTGTATGGCAAGAGCACCTGGTGGCGAGCCTGATAGAATTATGGCATGGCGACGAATCCACGGCCTCCGTGGCAATCACGGGTGACCTTTGAGCCGGACAAGATGGGCGGCAAGGCGTGTATTCGCGGCCTGCGAATGCCCGTTGCCACCGTGCTGCGTTGCTTTGCGTCGGGCATGACGCGTGACGAGATTCTTGCGGATTATCCTGCTTTGGAAGCGGCGGACTTGGATGCCAGCTTTTACTTTGCAGCAAGCCTGTCAAGGTAATTCGGATTCCTCTCTGGGAGCAAGCGGTGCAGCGGCGCACGCTCAAGGAACTTACAGAAGTTGATGAACCTGCGTGGCCCGAAGTCGCGGCGTGGTTCGACTCCGCGTCGGTCTCTGTTCAGCAACTCGGCACGGATGCGAATCGGTCCGCAGCAGTTCTTGAACGACTCCAAGTGACGCTGCGTTCGGCTCTCGGCGCGCAGGCATTTCTCACCGGTGGGGTATTTCTAGACCACAAGTGGCTTCGGCTGCTCGGGTGCGGATCGCAAGAACTTCCTCTCGACATCGTTTCCCTTACGGAGCGATTGGGGTTCTGGCCGGACACCGAAGTGCCGCCTCCCGCGGTCGCGGTGGCTGTCGATGTGCTCGGCGGACTCTTCGCAATCAACGGCGGTGCATTCGGGAACGAAGGAGCTGGAAACGTCTTCTACTTCAGTCCGGATCAACTGAAGTGGGAGAATCTCAATCAAGGCCACTCAGCGTTTCTGCAACTGATGCTCGCCGGGAAAATCGGCGAGTTCTACGAATCACTCCGCTGGGAGGGGTGGGAAGAAGAAGCCGAATCGGTCGGCGGGAATCAATCTATTTGCGTTTATCCGCCGTTGTGGGCTGCTGAAAGTCGACCAATCGAGAAAACCAAACGCGCGATCGTTCCCCTCAGCGAAACGCTTGATTTGCACTTTAACGTTTATGCCCCGGCAATCGCTTCGGGTGCAACGCAATTCGAAATCAAAGTCCGACCTTGATTCCTTCGGCCTTGAACTTCTGCAGCAGCAACTGCAAGTCCGTCAGCGCCTTATCGAGGCGATCCGCTGCGCTGTTGAGCGAGCGATAGAGATCAGGGTTGTTCACAAGCTGCCCGGCAGTTCCTTCGCCCCGATTGATCTTGCCGGCGATCGCGCCAACATCCGTCAACGCACCATCAAGCCGAGACAGCGTCGCCTTCGCGTCGCGCCCGAGATTCTCAACTGCCGCGACCGCTCGCTCCGCCTTGCCATCAAGACCCTTCGCGGCATCGTCGATGCTCTTTGCCGCGGCCTGCGCGTCGGACATGAGCTTGCCGATCTTGTCCGTGCTTTCTTTCAGGCTGTTGTACAGCGAATCATCGGCGACCCACTTATTCATGCCCGCGAGCAGCGTGTCGATCCGGGCGAGGATGCTCGCGACCGTCGGCTGCTTTCCCGCTTCCAGATCGCCCGGCTTGCGGGGTTCGAGCAGCGCCTGCAAACTCTCCCCAACGCGGGTGTAGGTGTCGGCAAACTTCTCGAACTTTTCCGCCGTGCTCGAAAGCCGCTCGAGCGGGCGCTGCAGGTCGCCAAACAGCGATCGCGGCACGACCCGGATCGGCGGCGTCTCCCGCCCCGGCAAGAACGCATCTTCCGGAATGAACGAATTCGGATTCGCGCCCTCAGCGAACGAAAGCGACATCGCCGAATCTCCGACGAAGCCCTTCTCGACGTAAACCGCGAGATCCTTGGGGATTTGTACCCCCTGCTGAATCTTGAGCGTCGCGATGATGCCGTCGGTCGGCGGATTCGCGACTGCGAGGTTCGTGATCGCGCCCACGCGCACGCCATTGAACAACACCGGCGAAGTGCTGCCCACGCCCGCGCCCGATGGCATCGAAAGCTTGATCGGATAAACCTTCTCCAGGCGCTTGCGGAACTCGCCGAAGAGCATGAGCATGATCAACAGGCCACCGACACCGACGATGAAGGTAAGGCCGACCAGAAAATCTCGAACCACGGACTTGTTCATGCTGCGCTCAAATATTCCGCCCAACGATCCCGGCCACTTTTTCGGAATCAGTCCTTCTCGTATTCCTGATCGTATTGGCCCATGAAGAAGTGGCTGACCTGCTGGTTCTCGTGGCGGGCCAATTCGTCGTATGTGCCGTCTGCCGCGATCTTTCCGTGCAGCAGCATGACGCAACGATCGGCCACTTTCCTGGCCGAAACCAGATCGTGCGTCACCACGATGCTCGTCACGCCCATGTTCTTGCTCAGCTTGATGATCAACTCGTTGATGCCGTCCGATCGGATCGGATCCAGCCCGGTAGTCGGTTCGTCATACAGAACCACCCGCGGCTGAAGCACGATCGCCCGCGCCAGCGCCACCCGCTTTCGCTGCCCGCCCGACAACTGCACCGGCAGCTTCTTGAACATGCCCTTCAAGTCCACCACCTCGAGCGCCTTGCCGACGCGCTCGTGGCGTTCCTCCCGCGAAAGCTTGGTGTGCTCGCGGAGCGGAAACTCGATGTTTTCTTCCACCGTGAGCGAATCGAAGAGCGCGCCGCCCTGAAAGAGCAATCCGACTTGCAGACGCACATCGGTGAAATCACGTTCCTTCAGGTTGTCGATCCGCTGTCCGTCGAAGAAGATCTCGCCCTTGTCCGGCCTCAATAGCCCGACAATGTGCTTCAGCATCACGCTCTTGCCCGAACCCGACGGCCCGAGCACGACCGTTGTCTTGCCCTCAGGAATATCCAGATCGACGCCCGCCAGCACGTGCAGATTGCCGAACGATTTGTGCACGCTCCGGAGCTGGATGATCGGCTTGCCGGTCCGGTTTGCGCGGTTCACTCCCGCCGACATCGGCCCGCCCTCGAGAATCGAGCCCGGCGACATGTCCGGCGACCGGGAATTTGCTGCGGATGGCGGCATCGAGATACGCTCGGTCCATGAGCACACCGCGCGATGACGAGGGTATCCGCGAGATCGGGCGCACGACCGTGCGCCATGGCCGCAAATTCGACTTCGAGCTCGTGAAGGTCCAGATGCCCGGAGGCCGCACGCTCGAAGTCGACCTTGTCCGTCACGGCGGGGCCGCGGTCATCCTGCCGGTGCTCGAATCCGCAGGCGGGAAGCACGTCGTCTTCGTGCGGAATCACCGGTACTCGATCGGCCGCCCGCTGCTCGAGATCCCGGCGGGCACGCTCGAAAAAGGCGAAGAGCCGATCGTGTGCGCCGGTCGCGAATTGATCGAAGAGACGGGCTATCGCGCTGCCAAAGTTCAGCCACTGGTCGAGTTTTTGCCCTCGCCCGGCATGTCCGATGAGCGCATGTACACGTTCATCGCGACCGGTCTCACGCACGTCGGGCAGGATCTCGAAGAAGACGAGTCGATTGAGGTCGAACTCGTTCCAGCGCCGGACGCCGTCGCGATGGCCGCCGGCGGGGCGCTCGAAGACGGCAAATCAATCCTCGCGATCCTGCTCGCGGCACGTCTCGGACATCTGTAATTGGGGCCTACGCCTCGTTCGCTGGGACCGGACGCAGGCCGAACCACTCGGCAATCGCCCAGCGCCCGATGTAAATCCCCGGCGTCAGCGCGACCGCGATGATGAACTTCAGGATGTAGCCGGTGAAGGCGGTGCGCATGACAAAGTGGATGTCCGCGGCGGGCTGACCGAGCAATTTCGGGAACGCCCAGAAGAAAAGCCATGTGACGAGCAGCGAATCGAACATCTGGCTGATGATCGTGCTGCCGGTCGCGCGGAGCCAGACCATCTTGCCGCCGGTCATGCGCTTGAAGGCCGAGAAGATGACGATGTCGAGCAGCGACCCGAAGAGGAACGCGACGAGCGAGGCGATGTACATGAGCGTCGCGGAGCCAAAAATATTCTCGAAGGCCGCGTCGTTGGCCGTCCCCGGGATTCCTTCGAGAATCGGGAACTTCCGCCCCACGCTGATGAGAATGAATGCGAGCACGGCCATGGCGAAGGCCACGTACGTGGTATGCCGCGCCGCCTTCTTGCCGAAGTACTCGGTCAAAAGGTCGGTGATCAGGAACGTAATCGGGAAGGGCAGCATGCCCACCGTGTGCTCGATGTTGAACGGAGTTCCGTCGGAATAGTGCCAGCCCGTGCCGAACGAGAAGAGCTTGACGCCCAGGATGTTCGCGAGCAGCAAGGCCGTGACATTCACGGCGGAAAGCCAGAGATACAGCTTCTGTGCCGGGCTGAGGGCGTGTGGCTGTGTGGGATCGAGGGTGGGGGTGGGGTCAGGGGGCGGAATAGTCCCCAAGCGTACCGGCAGTTTCGAGACTTCACCACCCAACCTGGCAAACTGGAGCAGGTGGCTGGGCACGGGGACAGACAGGATGGCCGCGCCCGATCCGCCGCTTAGAATCGAAAACGCATGACCACCGCGCTGAATACCGCCACAACCGAGTTCGAGAAGAAAGACCGATGCGCCGATCTGCCTCACCGGCCACGCGTGCTGCTGGGAAAGATGGGCCTCGACGGGCACGATCGGGGCGTCAAGGTGATCGCCCGCGCTCTCCGCGATTCGGGCGTCCACGTGATCTACTCCGGACTCTGGCAGACCCCAAAGAGCCTCGCGATCTCCGCCCGCGATGAAGACTGCGACGTGATCGCGGCATCGATGATGAGCAACTCGCACCTGGTGCTCGGGCCGAACCTCATCAAGGCACTGAAGGATGTCGGCCGCCCCGACCTGCCGGTCTACATGGGGGGCATCCTGCCTCAGGAAGATCTCGCGACGCTCGCCAAAGCCGGCGTCGCAAAGTGCTTCACGACGGGCACGGGCCTGCTCGACATCGTCAACGCCGTGCGCGAAGCGACCAAGCCCCGGCCCGAGAAGATCACCGACGGAACCGCCCAGCTCGCACGCGATATCTCGCTTGTTCACGACAACAAAAAGCCCCACGCGGGCGCGACGCGAAAGCGCCCGCGCCGCGTCATCGGGATCACCGGCTCACCGGGCGCCGGCAAGTCGACGCTTGTCGCTCAACTCGTCGGCGAGTTCACCCGTCGCGCCAAGGAAGGCACCAACCCCAAATGCCGCGGCCGCTGCGCCGTCATCGCCTTCGACCCCATGAGCCCGATCACCAGCGGCGCGCTCCTGGGCGATCGCCTCCGCGTCGATTTCAACAACCTGGGCGAGAGCGTCTACTACCGCAGCCTCGCGATCAGTGGCGAGGACTACCACGCCCTCCCCGAAATCGTCGAACTCATCGGCGGCGCTCACGAGAGCCCCGATCTCGCCTTCGACACCCTCTTCGTCGAGACAGTGGGGGCGGGCCAGAACGAGACCCGCATCCGCCAGCACGTCGATTTCACCGCCGTCGTCCTCACCCCCGGCATGGGAGATGCCGTGCAGATGGACAAGGCCGGAATCCTGGAAATCGCCGACGTTTTCGTCTGCAACAAGGCCGATCACCCGGGCGAGAACGAACTGGTCCGCGACCTCAAGGACGTTGCCGGCAAGCGGCCGATCGTCGAGACCATCGCCACCCGGGCTCAGGGCATTCCGGAGCTTCTGGACGCGTTGCTTGGCTAAGGGATTTTCGCCGAACACGGGGAATCCAGCCGGCGCGGGGAGCGTGCCGATCTGATACTGTCTGGTTCCTCACGGAAGAGGCCACACGCATGAAAGACACGGACGTCACAGAGAATCACCAACCAGAATCCGCCGCCGAGACGCCTTCAGAAGCGTCTCTTCCGCCGGAGTTGATCCACCTCAAGGGTCATCTCGAGGCGTTGCTGCTCAGTATCGACAGGCCGATTCCCGCCGAGAAGGCCGGACGCGCTCTCGGCCTCATCCCCGAAGACAAGCCCGAATCCCCGGCCAAGTCCGATGGCGAGCCGACCGAAACTCAAAAGCGGGCAAGCGCCAAGCGCTCCGCCGTCGTCGAATCCGCCGAACGCATCATCGAGCAACTCGTCGCGGCACTCAACGCCGAGTACCAAGCCTCATCCCGCTCGTTCCGTATTGAGCGCGTCGCTGGCGGCCTGCGCGTCATGACGCAGCCCGCGTTTGCTCCAACCCTCGCTCGCTTCCACAAAGATCGCCAGCAGACGCGCCTCTCCAAGGCCGCCGTCGAAACGCTCGCGATCATCGCGTATCGCCAGCCGATCACGCGTGCCGAGCTCGAATCGATCCGTGGTGTCTCCTGCGGCGAAGTCCTCAAAAGCCTCATCGATCGCCACCTCGTCGGCATCCGTGGCCGCGCCGAAGAACTCGGTCGCCCGCTCCTCTACGGAACGACCCGCCAATTTCTCGATCATTTCGGCCTCGCCTCGACGGCCGACCTGCCCAGCCCCGAAGAACTCAAAGCCGCGCTCTGATTCGCGGCTCGCGTGGAGCCTTCCCCCGTGACGACCAAGTCGAAAATGTCATTTCCCGCTCGATTCGCCCTTCCCCTTCTCGCTTCACTCACGCTCGCGGGCTGGGGCTGTGAGAGCACCAGCACCTTCTCCGGCCGCGTCATCGGTGGCCCCGCCAACGTCGTCACGGTGCTCGAAGACAACGACCCTCGATTCAAGACCGACGGCATCGGGGGCACATCCGTCGTCGTTCGCCGCTTCGCGGGCGAAGGCCAGAGCGGCCCGATCGTCGGCACCGGAGTCTCCGAGCCGACTGGCGAATTCAAGATCCCGATCACCAACAAAGATGCCGAGCGCTATGAAATGGTCGTGACCGCGACCACAGCCGATAAGCGCATCAGCCGCGGCAGGATCTTTTTCCCCGCCACCGGCAAGCAGGTGCTTGTCATCGTTCGCGACGTGAAGTGAAACATCCCGGTCGCGCAGCGATCTCCTGCGTGGCTGGTTGGGCAATCCCGCGTGGGTCGTAGGGGCGTTGCCGGTCCGAAAACACCACCTCTCGGCTTTGCACGTCAACCCACACCCCCGCGACGCCGATGCTCCTGCGATTCCTTCTCAGGAGAGCAAACGTGCCTGCAAGCCGCTCGAGAACCGAACGTTGGCGTGACAGCCTTCAGCAGATCAAGGACCGCAGTGGCGGCATCGAGTTCACCGTTGCCCGCCCGGGGATCGACCCCGAGGCCAACAGCGGCGATCTCGTCTGGCGCGTCCGCGTGATCCGCTTCGACGATGCAGAACTCGTGGTCGAGGCACCGGTTGCCATGGGCAACGCGATCCACCTCGGCGAAGGTGTCGAAGTCGTCGGCATTCTTTCCGTCGGCCAGAATCGCTGGATGTTCCGCTCCAAGACGCTCGGCATGACAACCACTCCCGGCCCGCGTGGCATGATGCCCGCGCTGCGCCTCCAAATGCCCGAAGATGTCGAGCGCTGCCAGCGCCGTCAGTTCCTCCGTGTTGCCACGGCCGAGGTGCGTCTGCCCGAGGTCGATTGCTTCCCGCTGCTCGATCCGATGTCGGCAATCCCGGCGGAAATCGCCTGTCGCGAATCGATGCACAAAGGCGGCAATTCGACCCTCATGCCCGAAGTCGGACCGGTCTTCAAGGCCCGGCTTCTCAATATCGGTGGGGGCGGCGTGGGTCTGCTCGTCCCCCGCACCGAAACCAGCGGCGTCAATCGCTCCAAACTCATCTGGGCCCGGTTCGATCTCCGCCCGGAAATGCCGGCCCCGCTCGGCGTCACGGCGCGCATCGTCCACACGCATCTGAATCACGAACAGGATGTCTATGCGGGCGTCTCGTTCGAGTTCGCGTTCCACGCGGCCTACCGGCCGTTTGTCTCAGACATGCTCGTGAACTACGTGCAGACGCTCCAGGACAAGCAGATGTCGTCACGCAAGGCCGCCTGACCCCGAACGCCCGGTTTCCGGAAGCCGCGCCGGCGTTGCGCGGCTTCTCATTCACATTGATCTGCTCTTCCAAAGAAAAAGCGACCGTCCACGACGGTCGCTCGATCAGTCCCTGGGTTGTCGAGCGATCAGGCCCGCCGGATCACGTCGCCCGTGCGTTCGATGCTCGAGAACCACCAGTTGTTGTAATACCGGATTTGCGGATTCCCGAAGCGGTAGGGGCCGATGTGCATCCGCACTTCGCCCTCGCCGGTCTTGAGGCGGATCGGGTTGGTTCCCCAGTTGAGGATCCCGGTGTACATGCCGGGCTTGATCACGCTGTTGGTGATCTGGCCCGTCCAGGCGACGATCGCCGCGAGCTTGCCATTGGCCGAGATGAGCTCAACATTTCCGGTCGATTCCGATGGCAGCACAAGCTCGATATCACCCGAAGCGGTCGTAATGCTGATGGGCGATGTGGTGGGCTTGCCGGGGGCGATGTACACATAACCGCCCGGTCGGCCCGCGCCGCCGTTCTCGATCGTGATCGCACCGTTCACGCCCCGGGCATCCACCGTGCCGTCCGAGTTCCGCACGCGAAGCCCATCGCACGAGGGCACTTCGATCGCAACCTGAACCCACAAATCTTCCACGCCGTCGTAGGGCACGCTGCGAACAGCCAGAACGGCCCGCCCATCCGACTCGGTGATCTGCGCAGTGACCCACTTGTCCGCGCTGCGGTTTTCGGCGGGCTGACCCCGGCGCGTGCCCGCATAGGCAACCACGCGCGGGGCGGAAATCTTCGGATTCACATTGATGAGGACCGCGCCCCGAACGTTCTCGACATCCAGCCCGATCGTCGGCGTGTGCTCCAGCACCTCGACCCCGCTGATCGCGACCGCGTCTCCACGCGAGGCGCAGCCGACCTGCACGAGCAAAAGGCCGCAGGCAAGCGCACAGGTCAGCAGCGCCAGAGGACGCCGGGCAAAGTCACGGGCAGAATCTCGGGCAAGGCGGACAAGGCTTCGCATTCGGCGAGTCTCCATAATCGGTCTGGTAGCAATCGGTCAGGGGATGGGGTCTTCGGCAATTTCCGCCCGCCGGTCGAACCCGGCGCCCGAATCAATATCGGCTCAACCCCCGAAATCCGGAACACGGCCCCGCGGATCGCGGTACGATAGAGTCGAGTTCCGGCGCGAGCCGGACAAAGTCCGACCTTCTCAACCAGTAAACGACTCGGGATCATTTTCAGGAATCAGGCGAAGCGATAGAACGAAGCCGGGAAGTCCGGGTTCGACCGCTCAAGCGAAGTACCCGCCAAGTCCATCGACGCTCCTCCGAGCGCGACCGGGCGACAGGCCTGCTACCCGCCCACAGCGTCCGAAGCCAGACGTCCCCGAATGAAGTGCGGCCAGCGGGAGCTTTCAGCAGGATCGACGCAAAGAACCAGTTTTTCCCAGCTCTGGTTCTTCCCAGCTCCGAGCGCGGAGACGCGCTGCCGCACACGTTGGGTGATCGCCTTTTCCCGAACACGATTCCGGTCGGTCCTCGATAGGAGGATCGTCCGATGCCGACTCTTGCTCTTGATGGTGGTGCCCTGACGGGCGCGATCGCTGCCGGCGCGCTCCTTGTCGGCGCGATCCTCGGCTTTGTCATCAACAAATTCATCGCCTCACAGGCCCAGGCCAGCGCCAAAGCCAAAGTCGCCGAGACCATCGCGCGGGCCGAGTCCGAAGCCCGTGCCGCGGCAGAAAAAGTCCGCGTCGAATCCGACAAATCCCTCCTCGAACGCAAAGCCACCATCGAGAAGGAAATCGAAGACGGCCGCAACGAGGTCCGCGAAGCCGAGCGCCGCCTGCAGAAGCGCGAAGACCTCTTCGACCGCAAGGAAGAAGCCCTCACGCTCAAAGATCAGAATTTGACCCGCCAGGCAGAGCAACTCAAGGGCCGCGAGCAAAGCATTCAATCTCGTCAGGCCGATCTCGAACGCGTCATCCAGGAGCAGAAAGACAAGCTCTTCCAGATGACCGGCCTCACGCCCGATCAGGCCAAGTCCGAGCTTCTGGTCAAGGTCGAAGAAGATGCCCGCCACGACGCCGCGAAGATCGTCCGCAAGATGATCGAGACCGCCGAGACCGAAGCCAAGGAAAAGTCACGCGAGATCACGCTGATGGCCGTCCAGCGCTACGCGACCGAGCACACATCGGAATCCACCGTCCGCACCGTCGCCATCCCCTCCGACGACATGAAGGGCCGCATCATCGGGCGCGAAGGCCGCAACATCCGGGCAATCGAAAAAGTGACCGGCGCCGACATCATCGTTGACGACACCCCCGGCGTCATCGTCGTCTCCTGCTTCGACAAGATCCGCCAGGCCGTCGCTGTCGAGTCGCTCGAGCGCCTCATCGCCGATGGCCGCATGCACCCGACCCGCATCGAAGAAGTCGTCGAGAAGGTCAAGAGCGAGATCAACGACAAGGTGCTCAAGTTCGGCCGCGACGCCGTGCTCGAGGTCAACCTGCGGGGCATCCACCCCAAGGTCAGCGAAGCGATGGGCAAACTCGCCTACCGCACCAGCTACGGCCAGAACGTGCTCCGCCACTCGATCGAAGTCGCTTATCTCTGCCAGGTCATCGCCGATCAGCTCGGCCTCGACGGCACCATCGCCCGTCGCTGCGGCTTCCTGCACGACATCGGCAAGGCCATGGACCACGAAATGGAAGGCGGCCACCCGAAAATCGGCATGGACTTCGCCCGCCAGTTCGGCGAGAAGGAACCCGTCCTCAACGCCATCGGTGGTCACCACGCCGACATCCCGAGCACAAGTTTCTACACGCCCATCGTCATGGCGGCAGACGCCGTTTCCTCCGCCCGCCCCGGCGCCCGCCGCGAGAGCATGGAGAAGTACGTCCAGCGCCTCACCGAGCTCCAGGACATCGCTCTTGGTTTCCGAGGCGTGAACGAAGCCCACGCGATCCAGGCCGGCCGCGAGGTCCGCGTCATGGTCGATGCCAACCGCGTCAACGACGACGAGGCCTTCCTTATCGCCCACAAAATCGCCAAGCGCGTCAGCGAAGAAATGACCTTCCCCGGTGAGATCAAGGTGACGGTGCTGCGCGAGACCCGCGCGATCGAAGTCGCGCGCTAGAGACGCAATCCGCGAGAATGGAGAGAACGCGGAGTTGCGGAGAGTGCGGTGTCGCGCGGAGATGTTCGCAGGAACAGAACTGGAAGTAAATTCAGGAACCAATCGCCGGTCCTGAAGGGTCGAGAGAACTCCTTGCCAGGCGCCGGTTCGCCCGTGATCGCACCAATCGGTCGCCGGCATTCCGCCTGCCGGAACTTCTGCTCTTCTCCACCTCCTCTTTTCCTCCGCGCCACTCCGCACTCTCCGCAACTCCGCGTTCTCCCGCTCTTTGACGCGTTCCCTCTCCCGTCTTGGTACTCTGAACGAACCGATCCTCTGGATTCGCGGACTATTCAGCATGACCGAGCCCGCGAAATCTCCAGCCCCGACCTTCATCTGCCCCTTCTGCGGCAGCCCAACGCCCGATCAGCCCCGCTGCGCACATTGCGCCGGCCCGCTCGATCCGCTTTCGCGCCAAGCGACTCAAAACGCGATGGGCCCCTGGTTCGTCCGCGATGAGCAGCAGCCCTTCCGACCCGGTTGCTCCTACGAGACCATCCTCACCATGGTCGCCCGCGGCAAGATCACGGCCGACACGATCCTGCGCGGACCGAGCACTTCTCAATTCTGGTACCCCGCCAAGCGCGTCCCCGGCGTGGCGCACCGCCTCGCCGGTGGGGGCGTCTGCCACTCCTGCCAACAGCCCATTACGACAGAATCCGAGTGCCCACGCTGCCACGCCGTCTTTCACGCCGATCCGGATCGCCAGTTTCTTGGGCTGATGCCCGTGCGCGCCCTGCCGGGTAGCGGCTTGCCGTTGCCCGATTCACGCCCACCCGCCCCCGTCCCCACGCTCCAAGCCGCGCACAGCGCGTCTGCCGTCGCCCTTCAGCAGCCGATGCCCCAGCCGCCGATTCCTCTCTCGCGCAATTCCAACCATCGTCTCGAAGCCGAAAACGCGGCACTCCGCCGGCGCAGCGGCATCCTGATGGGCGTCGCGGCAGGCTGCGCCCTGGTGGCCCTCGGCGCGATCTGGTTTCTCGCCTCCGGCACCTGGCAAGGCACTCCCCCCGCATCCGGCTCTTCTTCACCCCCCGTTGCGCAAGGCCCCTCGCTCTCGTCGAAGCCCGAACCCGCTCCATTCAACACGGGCTCGGCCTCCAAGCCTTCCTCCGCACCCGAGATGCAGCAGGTCCAGCAGCCGCCTGCGCCATCCTCCTCGCCGGTGGATCCATCCCTGCCGCAGCCCTCGCCCGAGCGCCCCTCCGAACCGGCAAAAAACCCGGATTCGGCGCCAAAGCCCGGTGAAGAACTGGCCCGGCTCCGGGCCATCCGCTGGCCGTAAGGAATGCGTAAGTGCTTTCTGATCGCGAGCGTGACATGCGAAAGCCCGGGCAAATATTTCGCGCAAACTTTCTCGAAAGCCAGACCGGTTTTTTCAAGTTGCCGGGCAAAAACCTGCATCCCCTTCGGGGATCCGCTCGAAGTTGTGGTATGCTCTCGCAGCCTATTCTGGCCGCCGCAACCTGCGGCAGAGCAAGTGTTCGGGTTGTTAGCCTCTGATTGTGAACGACTTGTGAGGGTGTTGGAGTGACAGTCGCCTCCGGAGACGGGGCAGGGTCATCGGTTGACCTTTCGCCCGGGGAGGTAAAAATCTCCGATTCGCCGCAGCCGGGGTTTCCGGTTTTGCGTATCGAACTCGGGTCGTTCTATAAACGGTCGCGATTCCGCGACCAGTCTGGGAGATCGGAAATGCTGAAGGACGTGTTCGCCCGCAAGTCGCGTGGCACCGCAGGCTTCACACTCATCGAATTGCTGATCGTCATCGCGATCATCGCGCTGCTCATCGGCATCCTGCTGCCCGCCCTGGGCGAAGCGCGCCGCAGCGCCAAACTGACGCTCTGCACGAGCGGCGAAAAGCAGATGGGCATCGCCAACGCCACCTTCGCGAACGAAAACCGCGATCGCCTCCTCGCCAACAAGTGGAAGTCGGGCGACCCCAAGGTCTTTGACCTTCCGGGCTGGGAAAACAAAAAGGGTTCCTACTACGCCTCCGATCAGGAAGCCTTCGCGAACGAGGTGGTGTACAACATTCGCAAGAAGGTCAATATCTCGAACACAGAGGCTCCGGTTCCGGACAATTGGATCCCGTTCATCCTGTACACGCACGTCGCCGGTGTTGATTACACCGGTGGTCAGATGCCCAACTCCACCGCTGCCTGCCCGGAAGACCTTTGGCGCACGGCCATTCAGCGCAACTGGCGCAACCCAGAGCAGACAGGTCTTCCCTATCCCGAAACCGGCGGTGACAACACCACCACGACGTGGCGCTGGCCATTCAGCTCTTCATATATGTTCCATCAGTCTCACTGGGGCCCCTCGCGTGGCGATCGTCGTGTGAACCCGGCCGGTCAGAGCGGCACCGCAGCAATCTGGTATCCGGTCCCAACTGGTGGCGGCAACACGTGGAACTACACTGGTGACAACACGATCAAGGATCAGTTCGGTTCAAACCGCCAGAGCGATGTCCGCTTCCCCTCGCAGAAGGTCATGATGTCGGATGAGTTCGGTCGCCACACCGGCCGCCGGACCACCGTCTTCGCAGCCCCCGAATCGCGTCAGCCCCTCACGTTCTATGACGGCTCTGTCCGCATGTATCAGACCGGCGAGACCAACCCGGGTTGGGATCCGAGCTCGGCTTCGAATCGTGGCGGCAGCACGTCGTCCATGACCAAGCGGCTCAACTACACCAAGAACCAGCAGAAGTACGATCCGGTTCTCTACCCCTTCACGGGCACCGATGGCGATGGTCTCCGCACCTACAAGGTCGCTGCCGGCTGGTTCAAGTACACCCGAGGCGGTCTGATGGGTTGGGATGTGCCGCGCGGCGTTTCGTCCTCCCCCGGTCAGCAGGGCCAGCGGGCACAGATCCAGAATCCGGGTCCCGCGCAGGTCATGTCGAACGTCGCCGAAAACGAGCTCGACACGACGTCCGGCATCTGGTAATCCAAAATGAATCGAACACGCCCGGGGTTCTCCCGGGCGTTTTGCTTTTTGTCTTGCAGTTTCCACCGAACCAACTACCTTCGGTAATTGCTTTCACATATTCTGGGATTGATCGTGCACCTCGTGGGCGGAGGTTGCGCTCGGCGCACCCTCTGTGGAGGAACGGAGATCGATCATGAAACCGCGCCCCGCCCCTTCCGCCTTCACGCTCATCGAACTCCTCATCGTCATCGCGATCATCGCGCTGCTCATCGGCATCCTGCTCCCCGCCCTCGGTGCGGCACGCAAGCAGAGCAAACTCGTTGTCTGCACCGCCAACGAACGCACCTACGCCACCGCGACCGGCACATACGCTGCGGAAAAGAAAGACCGCCTCCCCGCGATGGATTGGCGAAGCTCCGATCCCTATCCCACCGATCTGCCCGGCTGGGAGAAGCACCGTGGTCGCTACTTCGAAAGCGACCTGGTCGCCGCTTCGTTCCAGGTCGTGCACATCATCCGCCGCAAGACCCGCATGTCGGACGAGGTAGCGCCCGTCCCCGAAAACTGGATCCCGTTCATCCTGTATTCGCACGTGCCCCTGACCGACTACATCGGAGGCTCAACGCCCTCGCCGGTTGCCGCCTGCCCGGAAGATGCCTGGCGAATAGCGATCCAGCGCAAGTGGGATGCCCCACGCGAGACAGGCTGGGCCTACCCGGAAAACGGCGGGGACAACACGCTCTCCACCTGGCGATGGCCCTTCAGCACCTCGTACAACATTCATCAGGCGCACTGGGGCCCCTCGCGCGCCGAGCGCCGCTTCAACCCGACCGCTCGTGTCCCCGGCTTCTTCCTCACGGCAATCTGGTACCCGACCGCCAGCGGGGGCGGCGGCACCTACACCAAAGAAGGCAGCGCCGACACCGCGATGCCCGGCCAATTCGGTTTCAACCGCCTCACCGACGTGCGCTTCCCGAGCCAGAAGGTGATCATGTCCGACGAGTTCGGCCGGCACTTCGGCAAAAAAGCCACGTTCTTCGCGGCGCCCGAATCACGCCAGCCCCTGCCCTTCTACGACGGCTCGGTGCGCATCTATCAGACCGCCGAGACCAACCCGGGCTGGGATCCATCAAGCAGTTCACGCCGGGGTGGCGGAACGCAGTCGATGCAGCTCAGGCTGCAATACACCAAGCAGATGCAGCCCTACGACCCCGACGTGAGCACCTACACCGGGATCGACAAGAAAACGGGCTTGAAGCAGTATCGCGTCGCGGCGGGCTGGTTCAGGTACACCCGGGGCGGGTTATTGGGCTGGGACGTGCCGCGGGGCGTGGGGGCGAACGGCGCTCGCGCGGTTATCCAGAGCCCGGGCCCCGATCAGACGCTGTCGGCTGTTTCAGAAAACGAACTGGATACGACAGTGGGGCTGTGGTGAATCCGCAGAGATGCGGAAAGTCCGGAACATGGCAAAAAGCAGGCCCGGCCGCGTGGCCGAAGCTTGCAAGGCTGCGAGGATTCTGTTAAGCTTGAGTCTCTGTTCTTTGGTTCTGAGGAGGTTCTGAATCTCATGAGAATTGGCCCCTTCCGGCGTTCCCGGTCGGCATTCACGCTGATCGAGTTGCTCATCGTCATCGCCATCATCGCGCTGCTCATCGGCATTCTTTTGCCAGCCGTTGGCAGCGCTCGCAAATCGGCGCGCATGGCGGTCTGCCTCAGCAACATGCGCCAGTTCGCCGTTGCCACCGCGTCGTATGCCGCCGAGAACAAGGACCGCATGTTCGGCTATTCGTGGGTGCGCGGCACGCCGATCCCGCCCGACTTCTCGCGGTTCTTGCCGGTGAAATCGCAATACGCCGACAACGACATGCACGGTGCCGCGATGCAGTTTACGTACATCATGCAGAAGCGCCTCAACTTCAAGGACCCGGAAAAGTTTGCGTTTCCCGGCGGCTGGTTCCCCTATGTGTACTACAGCCACATCCCGCTCATGGATTACATGAGCGCTCAGATGCCGATGCCCGTTGCCGCCTGCCCGGAAGATAAAGCCCTGAAGATGTTGCAAAGCGAGTACAACAACGTCGATTCTTCCGGAACTCCGGTGCCTCCAAACCCCGGCGAAACTGATGCGCGCTGGCGATTCCCCTTCCGCATGTCGTACACCGTTCACTCCACGCATTACAGCCCGGACAAGGTATACAACATCATGGATGATGGTCGCAGCAAGCGTGCCGCGATCGTCTACGCCGCCAACGGCGGCGTGAATTTCTCCGACAACGTGGGCGGGCCGGAGTCGATGCCCACCGGTGCCCTCGGAAACAGAAAACTGACCGACGTTCGTTTCCCTTCTCAGAAGACCTGGGGTTCGGACAGCATCGGTCGCCATTTCGGCCGCACGGCGCAGTTCTTTGCCGATCCTGTATGCCGCGAGCCTCTCGCGTTCTACGACTCGTCGGTGCGTGTGTACATGACCGGCGATACCAACCCGGGTTGGAACCCGAAGGACGAAGCGATGCGCAAGCAGATGGGCGCACGCTTCGCCTGGACCGAAGTCATGAACGACTACAGCCCCAAGGTCGCAAACTCGGTCACAAAGACCGACGCCAAGACCGGGCAGGTGACGTACGAGTACGCCGCCGCGGCCGGCTGGTTCACGATGACGCGGGGCGGCCTGCGTGGGTGGGATGTTCCCCGCGGTGCCGTTCGCTCCAGGATCAACGGGGCCACGATGGAATACAAGGTTGAGAACGAGCTCGATACCTCGGTGACCAACGACTACTGATCGAGCGGCTGGAGCCCGAACAGGTGTTGCCGGAAAATCTTCGCTCGGTTCATGTGCCGTACCCTTGCAGCAACAAGCGGAGGTCGGGCATGAGCGTTTCTGTTGCGAACAAGGTTTCGTCTGCCATGGCGTTCGAGACTCAACCCGGCATGCCCGGCGCCGGAATCGGCCGCCTCTACAACTTCTGCGCCGGCCCCAGCATGCTCCCCGAAGAGGTCCTGCGCCAGGCGCAGGATGAACTCTGGAACGTGCGGAACAGCGGCATCGGCATCATGGAGCTCAGCCACCGGGGCAAGCTCTTCGACGAGATCCTGCACGAGACCGAACAGACCGCCCGCAAGGTGGGCAACATCCCGGCAAACTACAAGGTGCTCTTCCTCACCGGCGGCGCAACGAGCCAGAACTTCCAGGTTCCGGCCAACGTGCTCCCCGAGAACGGCGTCGCGGCGTTCCTCACGACCGGCTACTGGGCCGAGCGCACCTGGGACGAGATCCACGTCTACACCGATCGCGCGTACGAAGCCTTCAACGGCAAGGCCGAGGGCTACAAGCACTGCCCGAGCGACGCGGAAGTGAAGTACCTCACTTCCGAGAGGGGCAAGCCCGTCTACGTGCACATGTGCACGAACAACACGCTCTACGGCACGCAGTGGCGGAACGCGGATGGCTCGCTCCGCCTGCCCAAGATCCCCGACGGCTCCTTTCTCGTCGCCGACATGTGCAGCGACATCTTCAGCCGCCCGGTGGATTGGAACAGGTTCGGCATCGTCTACGCCGGCGCGCAGAAGAACGTGGGCATCGCCGGCATCTCGATCGTCGTGATCCGCGAGGACCTGCTCAAGCCCGTGCGCAAGCTTCCCAACATGCTCCGCTACGACGTGATGGCCCGCGACCAAAGCCGCCACAACACGCCCCCCGTCTTCCCGATCCAAATGTGCAACCTGGTGTTCAACTGGATTCTCAAGCAGGGGGGCGTGGCGGAACTGCTGAAGCGCAACCTTGAAAAGGCCCAGATCGTCTACGACGTCCTCGACCAGACCAAGTTCTACAAAGGCCACGCCCGCCCCGACTCGCGCAGCCTCATGAACCTGACCTTCCACACCCCAAGCCCCCAGCTCGACGATCTTTTCTGCACCGAAGCTTTCAAGGCCGGCATGGATCAGATCAAGGGCCATCGCAATACGGGCGGCATGCGCGCCAGCATGTACAACGCCTTCCCCCGCGAAGGCGCGGTCGCGCTCGCCCAATTCATGCGCGACTTCGAGAAGAAGCACGGGTAAGTGGAATGTCGGATGTGGGATGTCGGATTTGGGGCGTGGCCGCAATCGCAATTGCCTTCCACGCCGAAGGCGTTGCGGTGAGTAGCCGGGGCGTGGAGCGAGTCTTCGAGCGACACCCCCGGTCCGAGGCGCCGCGCTCCGGCACGCCGAAGGCGTGCTGGTAACCTGCTTCGATGGCAACCACCCTCACAAAGCTCCTGATCCATATTACATTCTCCACCAAATCCCGTCGCCCAATGATCGTGCCCGAAATCGAATCGGACCTCTACGCCTATGTCGGGGGCATCTGCCGCAAGAAATCGAGTGTGCTGCTCGCGATGGGCGGCACATCCGATCACGTGCATTTGTTTGTGAACCTCGCCAAGACGGTGGCAGTTGCAGAGTTGCTGCTCGAGGTCAAACGCGAATCGTCGCGATGGATGCACCGCAAGGACCGCAGATTTGATTGGCAGGACGGGTATTTCGCATTCACGCTTGGAGAGTCTGGGTCGAAGGCGCTCCATCGGTACATTGCTTCGCAGAAGAAGCATCACGCCAAGATAGATTTCAAGGATGCGGTGCGGGCGTTGTGCCGGAAATATGGCGTGGACCTTGATGAAAGATACGCTTGGGATTGACCGGCACGCCTTCGGCGTGCGAAACTGTGCGCCGTTGCTCCGGGCGTGTCGCTCGAAGACTCGCTCCACACCCGGCTACGAACCGCAACGCCTTCGGCGTTAAAGTCATCCGCAATCCGCAATCCGCAATCCGCAATCCGCAATCCCAAATCCCAAATCCAAAATCCACCATCCCGCATTCAATACCCCTTGCCCCTCTCACTCTCCATCTCCAACATCTCACCAGCCCCGCGCGAATCCATCTCGCTCGCCGCGGCCCTCATGTCCTCACTCGGTGAGCCCCGTCTTCATCTCGACGCGATGCTCGCCGGCCTCCGCCCCCGCGAACTCGATCGCTCCGCCCGACGTGATCTCGCCTCGATGTTGAAACGAAACGGAGTCGGAGCGACAGGTATCGACCTGTTCCTGCCTCCCCAGCATCTCGCCGAGACCGCGCACGTTGACCGGGCAGTGGGGGCGATCACGAGCGCGATCGAACTGCTCGCGGAACTTGCATCGCTCGGCGCTCTGGAATCGAAAGTGCTGTGCCTTTCGCTGCCCCAGAAGCCGCTGGCGAACGCGCTCGCCGCGATCGGCTCCGCTGCGCAGGAACGCGGGGTGACGGTCACCGACTTCTCGCTTCCCGCGGCATCCGAAGTTCCCGCTTCCATCGCACGCGGGGTGGACTGCGCACAGGCAATCGCGGCAGGCCAAGACCCCGCATCACTCATCGCGTCCAGCGCGCCCGGCGCAATCCGCCTCTGCGATTGGGACGGCACACGCCGAGTACCGGTCGGGACGGGACGCTTGGAACCCCGGCTGCTTGTCGCCTCCGCTTCGATCGCAGCCCCAAGCGTGCCGGTCGTGATCGACCTCCGGGGAATCGACGGCCTCGGTTCCAACGCGCAGGCCTGGGAATCCGCAACCCGGCAAGCCGTCAAAACATGGCAGGCGGGCCTGGCCGGGACATAATCCGAAGCCCGCGAACCCGCCCTTCGCTCCCGAAAAACCCGACGCATGCCGCACGAAACCGAAGCGCAGCGAGGGATGCGGGGACCCCCGTTCTCGCGGCAGACTCAGAACTTCGCAGTCTCGGCCTCTTCGCTTCGCTCGGGTTCGTACGGCATGGTCCCGGCAGTTCCGAAACCCGATCCGAGCCGCGGCGGATGCGAACCCGCCCTTCGCTCCCGAAGAACCCGACGCATGCCGCACGAACCCGAAGCGCAGCGAGGGATGCGGTTGTTTCCGTTCTCGCGGCAGATTCAGAACATCGCAGTCGCTGCCCTTCGCTTCGCTCGGGTTCGTACGGCATGGCTCCGAACATTCCGACGCCCGAACCGAGCCTCGGCGAACGCGAATCCGCATTCCGCTCACCGGCCGTCCTTTTACCTCTTCATGCCCTTCGGCTATCCTGACCAAAAGCAACCGGAGCCACGATGTCCACACCGCCCAGCACGCCCCCTGCACCGCAATCCAAACCTCAATCCCTGCGCGAACTGACCGATTCCTACCTCAAGATCGAATCGCAAACCAAACTCGGTGGCGGCCAAAAAGCCATCGATCGCCAGCACGAAAAAGGTCGCCTCACCGCCCGCGAACGCGTCGAGAAACTGATCGACAAGGGCTCCTTCTTCCAGGAGTACGGCCTCTGGTGCGCGTACGAGATGTACAAAGAGCACGGCGGCGCACCCGCTGCTGGGGTCGTGACGGGAGTTGGGGTGGTCCAGGGCCGACGCTGCATGATCGTCGCCAACGACGCGACCGTGAAGGCCGGCGCGTTTTTCCCGATGACGTGCAAAAAAATCATCCGCGCCCAGACCATCGCGATGATGGCGAGGCTCCCCCTCATCTACCTCGTCGATAGCGCGGGTGTCTATCTGCCCCTGCAGGAAGATGTCTTCCCCGACACCGACGACTTCGGACGCATCTTCCGCAACAACGCCGTCATCAGCGCGGATGGAATCCCCCAGATCGCCGCGATCATGGGCTACTGCGTCGCCGGTGGCGGCTACCTCCCTGTCCTCTGCGACACGCTCCTCATGACAGAGGGCTCCGGCCTCTACCTTGCCGGACCCGCGCTCGTAAAGGCCGCGATCGGTCAGGAAGTGACCGACGAAGAGCTCGGCGGCGCAGCCATGCACGCGAGCGTGAGCGGCACGATTGATTTCAAAGAGAAGGATGATGATGCGTGCATCGCGCGCCTGCGCGAACTCGTCGCCAAGCACGGTTCGAATCGGTTCCACCCCGACCGGCTCCAGGAAGCAATGGGCACGCCCGAAGCCATAGAAAAATATTCGAAGTACATGGAAGCCATGTACCAGCGAATGAAGGACGACCCCAAAGTCGAGCACTTCGAAGCGACCGCCGAATTCATCGATGGCCAGGTGTACGGCCGCCCATTCCGCGATCCAAAGGAAATCTACGACGCGTTCACCGACAAGTCGGGTGCGCAATACGACGTCAAGGATGTCCTGGCCTGCCTCCTCGATGTCCGTGCCGAAAAGAACGCCGAGGGTCTCGAGTCGCTCGCCCCCGACTTCGACGAATACAAAGCCGATTACGGCCAATCCATCGTCTGCGGCTACGCCCGAATCGGCACCCGTCCCTGCGGCATCGTCGCCAACCAGAAAAAACTCGTCCAGCGCACCGTCGCCGGTGGCAAAACCGGCCCGACCAAAGCCGTCCAGATGCCCGGCGTGATCTACGACGACAGCGCCGACAAGGCCGCACGCTTCATCATGGATTGCAACCAGCGCAAGATTCCGATTGTGTTCCTGCACGACACCACCGGCTTCATGGTCGGGCGCGACAGCGAACAAGGCGGCATCATCCGCGCCGGGGCCAAGATGGTGAACGCCATGTCCAACTGCATCGTCCCCAAAATCGTCGTCATCACCGGGGGCAGTTACGGCGCGGGTAACTACGCCATGTGCGGCCGCGCCTTCGATCCGTTCCTCTCCTTCGCCTGGCCCAGCGCCAAGTGCGCCGTGATGGGCGCGAATCAGGCGACGGGAGTTCTCACAACAATCGAAGAAGCCAGCCGCAAGCGCAAGGGCGAGACGATCGACCCCGAAACGCACAAGCAGATCTACAGCGCGATCCACGCTGGCTATACGGAGCAGGCCGATATTCGCCACGGTGCGGCACGGGGCTGGCTCGATCGCATCATCGAACCCCACAAAACCCGCGATGAACTGATCGAGGCGCTCGCAACAGCGGAGCAAGGCTGGGATTACTCGAAGCCGTTCAAGACGGGTGTGTTGCAAACATGACCCGCGGCCGGAACACCACAGACCATCACCCGATCAGGTAATGAAGATTGCATTGTGAAGACCAATAACCAACATCCCGGGCGCGCCCGACGACTGGTTCAGACTGGAAAGTGCTCGACGTTTCGCTATACTGCCCCCGCGTCCATGCTGTAGGAGGCATCGGGCGCATTGGGATTCTTTTGTTTTCGTGGGGTTTTTGAGAGAGGCAAGACATGCAGAAGTTTGTTTTCGGCGCTGCCGCTATTGCGGCAAGCGTCATGGTCCAGGTTGCCGGCGCTTCCGCCATCAACGACTGGAATCTGATCGTCCGTCACAACCTGACGACTTCGTCGGAAGTCGAAGGCCGCACGATTGTCGGAGGCAACATCTCCGGCACATCGAACTACGGCATCAAACTGCTCCCCGCGTCGAACTACCTGAACGTGGATTCGCTGGTGGTTGGCGGCACGGTCGCCGCGAACAACTACCAGGTCAACTCGGGCCGCGCCCGGTTGTTTGGCAGCAAGGGGTCGGCCAACTTCAACATGAACGGCGGCGGCGCCCTCATCCAGAACGACTCCAGCGTCACGTCGATGGTGAACAGCGCGTGGGCCGACGTGGTGAATGCCTCGTCGTACTGCAGCAGCCTGGCCGCGACCAACACCGTGACGCTTCCCAGCGGCCAGCCCGCCGGCGTGGTCTTCAACTCGATCGCAGGGCCCGGCGGAGTCGCCGTCTTCAACGTGAACGGCAATGCCCTCTTCCAGAACAACCTCGTCCAGCAAATGGACATCAACATGAACGGCGCGACGACGGTTGTCATCAACGTCGCCGGCACCAATATCACCTACAACGGCGGCAACATGCTCGGCGGGTTCAATATCGCGAACGCCGGCAAGATCATCTGGAACTTCTACCAGGCGACCACGCTCAACATCGATCGCCACTTCTTCGGTGCGATCCTCGCCCCGAACGCGGTAATGTCGAACTCGACCGCCATCGAAGGCAGCGTCTTCACCGATACCTTCAACCAGAACGGCGAAGTGCACCTCCCCAACTTCAACGGCAACATCCCGGCCCCGGGCGCCCTCGCGCTCGCCGGCTTCGGCATGGTGGTTGCCACCCGTCGTCGCCGCTGAAGAGCGAAGACAGTCCAATGAATTTCGTGGCACCGGGCTTCTGCCCGGTGTCTTTCTTTTTGGGGAGGGAGGAAAGGCGAAGACACCGCCCGGAAGGGCGGTGCCACGAAAGGCGGTGCCACGAAGGTGGCGCGATTCGGTGTATCCTCCAAATATGTCCGATCTCGTCCGCATCACCGACGTCTCCCCCCGCGACGGCCTTCAGAACGAGCCGGGCGTGATCCCCACGTCGGACAAGGTGAAGCTCGTCGAGTTGCTGTGCAAGACTGGGGTGGATGAGATCGAGGTGACGAGCTTTGTGAGCGCGAAGTGGGTGCCACAGTTGGGGGATGGGGCGGAAGTACTTCAGCGGGTTCACGCGTGGCTTCACGCGAATTGGACCAAGGAGGAACTGCCGGGCGTTCCTTGCTTGTCCATGCTCGTTCCAAACCAACAAGGCATGCAAGCAGCACTTCGAGCGCATGCAGGCGTTTCGGTTGAAAAAATAGCTGTCTTTGCCGCGGCTTCCGAAACGTTCTCCCAGAAGAACCTGAATGCAACAATCGAGGAGTCGCTGGAACGATTTCGGCCGGTCATGGAGATGGCACGCCTTGCATGCGGCCAACCAATTCACGTGCGTGCGTACATCTCCTGCGTGATCGCATGTCCGTTTGAAGGACCGATCTCTCCAGAAAAAGTTGCTGACGTCGCCGCCCGACTAATCGAGATCGGCGCGGACGAAATCGACTTGGGTGACACGATTGGTGTCAGCACCGCCGAGAATGTGTCGGAGCTGCTTCGCGTTGTCACAAAGCGGATCGGCAAGGAATGGCTTGCGAAGAGATCGGTTGGCGAGTACGGGCTGACTCTTCATCTCCACGACACCTTCGGCCGGGCCGCCGAATGTGTCCGCGCGGCGCTTGATCTCGGCGTTCGCTCCTTCGACGGCTCGGTTGCGGGACTTGGCGGCTGCCCTTATGCGAGCAAGACCCTTCCCGACGGCACGATCCAGCGTGCGCCGGGGAATATCGCGACGGAGCTTCTGGTCCGCACGATTCACGAAGCGGGCTATCGCACCAATGTGGATTTGAACGCCCTTGCCGATGCCGCGGCATTCGCGCGCGAGATCGTTGCGAAATCGCGGGCCGGAGCCGGATCGTGATCCGCACTCAATCACACGGCGAAGTTCTCGAGATCGCGCTCGCCCGTCCGGAGAAGCGAAACGCTCTCACGCCCGACATGCTCCGCGACCTCCTCGCGGCCGTTCGCGCGATCGGGCCGGATGCAAAGTGCTTGCTCCTCTCCGGTGACGGCTCCACCTTCTGCGCTGGCTTTGATCTCTCGCTCTGCAAAGACTCTCCCGACGGCACGGTCATGCGTTCACTGCTCACAGGTTTGCACGACTGCATCGGAGCACTGCGATCGCTCGAGATCCCGGCCGTCATCTCGGCGCAAGGCGCCGCGATCGCCGGGGGCTGCGCACTGCTTGGCGGGGGTGACATCATCGTTACGAATGTCGAAGCCAAACTCGGCTATCCGGTTGCTCGGCTGGGCGTGTCACCCGCGGTCTCCGCGCCGTTCCTTCAAAATTTGGTTGGCGACGGAGTCGCTCGCGCCCGTGAACTTGAGAATGGCCTGATCGACGGGCGTGCGGCTTTCGCGTGCGGACTGGCGCACGAATATCTCGATACGCCCGAAGCGGTGCGCGATCGCTCGTTCGAGATCGCCACGAATCTTGCGAGCAAACCGCCGCACGCCATGGCCGCGACCAAACGCTGGCTTGCGGAGATTGCGCCGATTCGCCTCGCCACGGAAGGGCTGCAGGCCTCGCTCGGCCGCGTCGGCTCGGACGAGGAACGCCGATTGCTGCCTCAGGCTTGGAATACCGTTCGATAGCGACCCATGAATCACGCTCTTCTCGCCACCACCGGCCCAGTCGCAACGCTCACGCTCAACCGCGCCGATGCGCGCAATGCGCTCTCGCTGGACCTCCTAGGCGATCTGCATGCCGCGGTTGATGCTTTGGCTCTCGGCGCTTCGAACTCAGGCGGTCCGCACATTCTGATCGTGACCGGCGCTGGCAAGGCGTTCTGCGCCGGCATGGATCTCAAAGCCGTTCTCGGCAACAACGCCCTCGCCCTCGAACTGCTCACTTCGCTGGCTCTCTTCACGGTCAAGCTCCGCGCGCTGCCGATGGTCGTCGTCGCCAAAGTCAACGGCGCGGCAATCGGTGGCGGCTGCGGCCTCTCCTGCGTCTGCGATCTCGCGATCACGCACGCCGACGCGAAACTCGGCTATCCCGAAGTCGATCTTGGCGTCTGCCCTGCGGTGGTCGCCCCGTGGCTCGTGCGGAAAGTGGGGGCGGGGCGCGCCCGCAAGATTCTGCTTACCGGCGGGCTGATGTCCGGGCGCGAGGCGCACCAGTGCGGGATGGTGGATGTGCTGTGCGAGACCGCTGCCGAACTCGATCAAAGGACCGACGATGTCGTGAAGCGGCTTGCATCGGGCGGCCCGCAGGCGCTCGCCGCGACGAAGAAACTGCTGAATGAATTGGATTCCTCGCTCGATCAATCAATCGTGCTCAAGGGCGCACAACTCTCGGCGTCGGTGCTTGCGACGCCGGATGCGCAGTCTCGACTCCGAGCCAAACTCGGGACGTGACTACTTCAGCACGGATTTCAGCACCGGCAGGGCCGCCAGCTTCCCCCGCACGATCTCCCACTCGCTGTGGTGCATTGAGAAATACAGCGAGGTGCCCCCGAACAGCGCGAGGATCGCCACGACCCACAGCACCTTCAGCCATGGGCGTCCGCTTTTCCAGAAGCCGTACACAGGCATCGACGCGCTCAGGGGCAGGCACGCGATCCCGAAGATCCCGATCGCGGCCCAGATCGGCTTTTTGTCGTTCAGGGTGACGGCGATGGTGATGACATAAGTCACCGCAAGAAAGAACGCCCAGGCCGCGATGTAGAGATACATCGTTTGCAGGTTGCTCGAACCAATCGCCCACATGCCGACAAAGAGCGTGCACCAGGCGATGAACTGGTTGCGCGGGCCGAAATAGAAACCCGGGATGAACGCCGAAACCTCTGTTGTGATGCGCCGGGCGATGGGCCCGAGCGTGTCGGCTTCTCTAGCCAGCGGATTCTGTTCCGACTCCGGCGCCGTGTTGAACTTGCAGCCGACACAGATGGTCGAGTCTTTCCCGAGCAACGTGCCGCACTGCGGACAAAAGTCCTGGTGCATCGTCGCGAAGTAGTCGATTCCCGCGGCAGTCGAAGCCCCCGAGCCCGCGCGGCTTCCCCCCGAACTTCCCGCCGCACTGCCGGCACGACTTCCCGAGCGGCTCCCGTGCTGGACGTCGATTCCCTCGCGGGTCGCGCATTCCATGCACGCGTATCGCCCGGTCTTGTCCTTGACCCGGCGCCGCTTTGAAACATCGATCCCGCAGATCACGCAGGTCTTATCGTCAAGCACTTTGCTGTCCTCGCCCCCAAACGGCAATCAGAGAATACCACAATTCAGCGCACTTGTTTGTGAATCGGTTCTCTGCCTTTCAATACGCGAGCCAAGTACCTTTGCTCCTCCACATTTCCTACGCTCGTCTGGCCCACTCCCACGGAGACCAGACTTGAGCAACGCCCAACCCTTGCCTCTCGAACGTTCGCCCGATGGCTTTGCCACCCTCACGCTCGAGCAACCCGGCAAGCCGGTTGTGGTGCTGGACTTGGAACTGCTGCAGCGCCTCGAGGCTTCGCTCAAAACTCTCGCGGGCGCGGGTGGGCGCGACATCCGGGGCATGATCGTCCGGTCCGCCTCTGAGCGGGTCTTCGTGGCCGGAGCCGACCTGAAAACGATTTCAGAGTGGTCGGACGACCAACTCGACAAGTACCTGGAATTCGGGCAGCGGGTCTTTTGCACCCTGGCCACCCTCCCCTTTCCGACTGTCGCAGCCGTGAACGGGGCGGCCCTTGGAGGCGGCCTTGAACTCGCCATGCACTGCGACGCCTTGGTCGCCTGCCCGCCCGCGAGCCGCGATGGGCAGCCCGGCAAGCCCTATCCGGTGGGCCTGCCCGAGTGCTCGCTTGGCTTGTGCCCCGGCTGGGGCGGCACCAACCTTTATCCGCTGAGCCTGAACGATCCGGCCGAGGCGATCCGTCGCTGCGCCGAAGGGAAGCCGATGCTCTACGAGGAGGCCGCGGCATCGGGCCTTTTCGCTGAAATCGCTGGTTCTCAAGGAGAATTACTGGGTGCGGCGAAGGCTTGGCTTCAGACGGCAGCCGCCGCCGATGCTGTGGTGAACTACTCCGAACTCGACCCGTGGAAGCGCTCGCCCGGGCAGGCGGTCAAGACGCTGCTTTCGATGGATCGGATGCGGGGCGAACTCGCGCCGACGGACGAATCGCAGGCCGTGCTCGACTGCCTCAATATCGGTTTGACCCGGGGTTATCTGGCAGCCCTCGAGGCCGAACGCAAGCACCTTGTGCGCCTCCGCCACACCCCCAAAGCCAAGCAGGCGCTGGCGGCGTTCTTTGCGCGGAGCAAATAGCCTGGTCGGTGTTTACGGGCATCTGGCCCAAGTCGGAAAGCGAACCCTTGGCGAGGCCTCCAATCGGTCGAAGATTGGTAAGTGCTAGCCCTTTCCGCGCCCTGAAAGCGGGGAAAGAATGGCATGTCCCCCGATTTGTTCGTCGCCGGCATTCGTCGGCCCAGAATCCGCACCGGCAAGCCCCCAGAGGAGCACGTTCATGGCCGACCTGAAATCGATGAAGATGTCCGACAAGGACCGCAAACTCATCGAAGACGCGGAGGCACTGCTCGGACCAGAGCCGACGAAGATGGGCTTCGTCAAGAACATGTTCTGGGGCAA
Organism: Phycisphaerales bacterium; assembly: GCA_016793015.1. Lineage (GTDB taxonomy): Bacteria > Planctomycetota > Phycisphaerae > Phycisphaerales > UBA1924 > JAFEBO01. Next base: position 532 of record JAEUJD010000118.1, on the reverse strand, counting down.
CCTGCGGACTGATCTTGTGTTCCCGTACCCGATCCCGGAGGCGAAAGAGACTGCCGCGTGCGATCAGTTGCTGGCGCGCCTCGATGAATATCTCCGCAATGAGCATCCCGCAGTGCAGATCGACCAGGAGCAGGAGATCCCGCGCTGGGTGATCGATCGCTTGTTCGAACTCGGCGTGATGGGCATGACCATTCCGAAGGAGTTTGGTGGGCTTGGGCTCGGCATCACGAGTTACAACCGCGTGCTGGAGCGCATCGGCTACTCCTGCGGCAGCACGGCCGTGCTTGTGTCCGCGCACCAGTCGATCGGCTGCAAGGCCGTCATGCTTTTCGGCAACGAAGAGCAGAAGAAGCGCTGGCTGCCTCATCTCGCGAAGGACTGGGTCAGCGCGTTCTGCCTGAGCGAGCCGAATGTGGGCTGCGATGCGGGCGGTCAAGAGACACGCTGCGAGAAGACGCCCGACGGTGAGTTCTACGTCATCAACGGCGAAAAAAAGTGGGCAACGAGCGGCGCGATCAGCGGGCTCTTCACC
>JAEUJD010000102.1 GCA_016793015.1 Phycisphaerales bacterium | reverse complement strand
TGGTCGTCGCGCAGGCCCGTGCGATGAGAGAGAAGCAACTCGCCGAGCTCGAAGCCCTCATGGGAACCGACATCGAAACCCTATCCACCGCACAACATTCCGCTCCCGCAACTGCCGAGAGCGCCGTCGCCACGACCGAACCGATGGTGACGAGCCACCAGGAGTCTCGCCATGACCGTTGAAACCACTTCCTCCCGTCCTCGCGCGGGCCGCTTCGGTTCGATCGCGCTCCTGCTCATCGTCGCCGCCGGGGGCGCGTACGCCGGCATGCGCTGGCACACGACGCTGGAGCGATGGCTGGTGCCCAGCGCAGGAACCGGAGGCACCGTCTCGTCATCGATGGAGGCGAGCAAGCCTGCGGACGGCAAGAAGCAGCTCTGGACGTGCGGGATGCACCCGCAGGTCATCCAGGACCATCCCGGCGACTGCCCGATCTGCCATATGAAACTCACCCCGCTGGTCACAGCCGCAGGCAATGACACGACGGTGCCTGCACAAGGCCCCTCTATCGATTCGGGCAAGCAGCGGAAGATCAAATACTGGTGGGATCCGATGATGAACCCACCATACATCTCCGACAAACCCGGCAAGAGCCCTATGGGGATGGATCTCGTGGCGGTGTACGAGGAGCAGAACCAGTCCGGCGGCGCGGCCGTCGTGATCGACCCAGCGATTGTGCAGAACATGGGCGTGCGGACGGCCGAGGTGACCGAGGGCCGGCTTGAGCAGGCCGTGCGCGTGTATGCGATGATTACGGAAGCGGAGCCCGGGCACCGCGATGTGAACCTGCGGGTCTCCGGCTGGATCCAGACTCTCTACGCCAACACCGACGGCATGTCGGTCAAGAAGGGCGACCCGCTCTTTGACCTCTACAGCCCGGAACTCAAGCTCGCGATTGAGGAACTGATCTCGGCCAAGCATGCGGCCACGACCGCCGGGAACGACACCATTGGTTCCCTGAGAGACACCAGCGCGTCGCTCGTCAGCGCCGCCGAAAGCAGACTGCTGGCGCTGGACCTGACGCCCGAACAAATCGCCGAGTTCGGCTCGATGGAGCACGCGCCGAGCGTGGTCACGTTTGTCTCGCCCTTCGACGGTCACATTACGGAGAAGGCGGGTGTCTACGCGGGCTCAGCGGTGATGGCGGGCCAGCGTGTCTTCCGGCTGGCGCAGCGGACCACCATGTGGGTCGAGGGGCGAGTGCCCGAGGGCGACCTAGCGCGAGTCCACATCGACCAGAAGATGCGGGCAAAGGTGGATGCCTACCCGGGCCGCGTGTTCGAGGGCGAGGTGATCTTCATCCATCCGCATTTCGACGAGATGACGCGGACCGCACTTGTGCGAATGGAGGTTCACAACCACGACTACGCCCTGCACGAGGGGATGTACGCGACTCTCGACATCGACGTGGGAGAAGCGGAGCCCACGGTGCTGGTGCCACGGGAGACGATCATCGACTCGGGCGAGTCGCAGATTGTCTTCGTCAGCAGCGGCAAAGGGCGGTTCGAGCCGCGCCGCGTGGTGATGGGCCGGAGCGGCGCGCACGGGTTGGTACAGGTCCTCAGCGGACTCAAGCCCGGCGAGCAGGTGGTCGCCAGCGGCCAGTTCCTGCTGGACTCCGAGAGCCGCTTGCGCGAGGCGATCGCCAAGTTCCTCGGTCAGACTGCATCGAGCACAGCGAGCTCTCCAGGGATCGCTCCGTCTGAGCCGACCAAGATGCCCGTCGTCGTGGTCTCGCCAGCCAAGGTGGACGCGATTGTCGCGGCGTATCTTCCGCTCGCCGAATCGCTCGGCGCGGTGCAGAAGGAAAACGCGTCTCTCAATGTTAATGAACTTGTATCCGCGATCCACACCCTGCACGGCGAGGTGACCGGTCCCGAAGGGTTGCGACTGGTCACGAGCGCGGCGGCGGCCGCCGAGGCGATGAAGGGCCAGCCGCTCGACAAACAGCGGGAACTCTTCAAGGAGGTGAGCGCCACCCTCATCGCGGTGGTGGACTCCATGCCGCCATCTTCGGGGGTGGCGGGGACGCTGTATGTGGTGAACTGCCCGATGGCCAAGGCGGACTGGCTCCAGCGGACCAAAACCATCGCCAATCCCTACTACGCCGACGACATGAAGGAGTGCGGGTCGTTAGTTCGTTCCGTGGGTGGCTCGAAGGGAGCGGAGTGAGCCATGATCGCCCGACTCATCGAACTCTCGATCAAGAACCGCTTCATGGTGCTCCTGCTCACGGCCATGCTCGTGGGCTCGGGCGTTTGGAGCATCTTCCGCATCCGCCTGGACGCGATCCCCGACCTGTCGGACGTACAGGTAATCGTGACTACCGAGTACCCGGGCCAGAATCCCGAGGTGGTGGATCAGCAGGTGACCTATCCGTTAGCGAGCGCGATGCTTGCGGTCCCAGGCTCGACTGTGGTCCGCGGCTACAGCATGTTCGAACAGTCGTTCGTGTACGTGCTCTTCGAGGACGGCACGGACATCTACTGGGCTCGCAGCCGCGTGCTGGAGTATCTGAACTTCGCGCGGGACCGGCTTCCAAAGGGTGTTGAACCCAAACTTGGGCCGGACGCGACCGGCGTCGGCTGGGTTTATCAGTACGTGCTCTATCCCGGCTACTACAGCCCCGACCATCCCAAGGGCCTGTGGCGAGACGCCGAGCGTGACAAGTGGTACGCATCGATCGACGATGCGCCCAAGGACCGTCGTGAACGGCTCGTCAAGGTGCGGGCGTTTGAGAAGCCGGGAGCCGATCCGCTTACCGAGACGCCGCTGGTCTTGGCCAACCTCGACCTCTCGCAACTTCGCAGTCTCCAGGACTGGTACCTGCGCTACCCGCTCACCTCCGTCGAGGATGTTTCGGAAGTCGCCTCAATCGGCGGATTCGTCAAGCAGTATCAAGTGGTGCTCGACCCACTGAAGCTCCAGGCGTACCGCTTGCCGCTGCGCGACGTGATGATGGCGATCCAGCGTTCCAACAACGACGTGGGCGGCTCGGTCATCGAACTTTCCGAGAATGAGTACATGGTCCGCAGCCGGGCATACCTCAAGGGGCTGGACGACCTCGCCAAGGTGCCCGTTGGGCTCGGTGAGAAGGGGACGCCCATTATGCTCGGTGACATTGCCACGCTCCAGATCGGCGGCGAGATGCGCCGCGGCGTGGGCGAGCTCGATGGCAAGGGCGAGGCCGTGGGCGGCGTGGTCGTCGCCCGGTTCGGGGCCAACGCGTACAAAGTCATCGCAGACGTCAAGGCCAAGCTCGCTTCGCTCGAAGATGGTTTGCCGCCGGGTGTCTTCGTCAAGCCGACCTACGACCGCTCCAACCTCATCAATCGATCCATCTCCACGCTGCGCGAAACGCTCGTCGAGGAGATCATCGTGGTCGGGCTTGTCTGCATCCTGTTCCTGCTGCACCTGAGGAGCGAACTGGTCGCCGTGTTCGTCGTGCCATCGAGCGTGGTGACGGCCTTGCTGGTGATGCACCTGCTGGGGATCAACGCCAACATCATGTCCCTTGGCGGGATCGCGATCTCCATCGGCGTGGTCGTCGATTCGGCCGTAATCATGGTGGAGAATGGGCACAAGCACTTGGACCGCGAGGAGGACCGGGTCCATGCCGGGCATCCGCCCACACCCCGCCTCGACATCATGATGGCGGCCGCCAAAGAGGTCGGGCCGCAGCTCTTCTTCTCGCTGCTCATCATCACCGTCTCGTTCCTGCCGGTGTTCGTGCTCGGTGGCGAGGCCGGGAGGCTCTTCAAGCCGCTGGCGTTCACCAAGACGTTCGCGATGACGGCAGCCGCGTTTCTCTCCATCACCATCATCCCGGTGTTGATGTACTACTTCATCACGGGGCGCGTGCTTCCAAAGCGCTGGGGCGTCTGGCGCAACACGGCCATCACGGTGGGGGCGATGCTCATCCCGGCCGCCGCGCTTTTCATGATCGCATCAGGCATGCCCCACCTCGCTGGTTTCCGCTGGTGGATCGCCGGCGGATGGGCGGTCCTTATGGCCATGCTCCTCTTGCCGCAGAAAATCATCCACGAACAGCACAGCCCGATCAGCCGCGCGCTCCAGTGGATCTATGAGCCGGCGTTCCGTCTGGCGATGGCTCACCCGTGGCGTGTGCTCCTGCTGGCCGCCATTGCGCTCGCTTCGACATACTACCCAATGACTCGCATGGGCACGGAGTTCATGCCGCCGCTGGACGAGGGCGACCTGCTCTACATGCCCACGACTGACCCGTCGATCAGCATTACCAAGAGCAAGCAACTCCTTCAGCAGACCGACAAGCTCATCAAGACCTTTCCGGAGGTACTCAGCGTCCACGGCAAGATTGGTCGGGCCGAGACCGCCACCGACCCTGCGCCGCTCTCGATGATCGAGACCGTCGCGCAGCTCAATCCTGACCGCTCGCAATGGCGGACCCGCCGCCCGACGTACTTCTTCAGCTCATGGCCTGAGTGGCTCCAGAAGCCTTTCTCGGCAACGTTCTGGCCCGCGGAGCGGCCGATCACCACCGAGGAACTCAAGTTCGGCTGGCAGGATGAGGGCGGTGAGATGCACGCGGGGCTTAACTCCGTGGTCTCGTTCCCAGGCATGGCCAACGCCTGGCCCTTCCCGATCGAGAACCGCATCAACATGCTCGCCACCGGCATCAAGACCCCGGTGGGCATCAAGATCTCGGGCCCGGACTTGAAGGTCCTGAGCGATCTCGCTGAAAAGTCCGCCGCCACCGTCCGCACCATTCCCGGCACGGTGTCGGCCTACGCCGAGCGCACACTTGGCGGCAACTACCTGGACATCGACATCGATCGGAGCGCCGCGGCCCGGTACGGGCTCACAACCGCGGACATCCAGGATGTCATCCAGTCAGCCATCGGCGGCATGAACATCACCACGACGGTCGAGGGCGTGGAACGCTATCCGCTCAATATCCGCTATCAACGTGATTACCGCGACGACATCCCGGCGCTGAATCAAGTGCTCGTCACCGCGCCCATGCCCGGCTTCAAAGGCGAACGCGTCCAAGTGCCGTTGGGCCAACTCGCGAACATCCATATCACCTCCGGAGCGCCGATGATCCGCTCCGAGAACGCCCAGCGAACAGCATGGATCTTCGTGGACATCGCGGGCCGTGATCTCGGTGGCTACATCGCCGAGGCCCGCAAAGCGGTGGCGCAACAGGTCCAGCTCCCACCCGGCTACTCGCTCGTGTTCTCCGGGCAGTTCGAGTTCTGGGAGAAGACCCTGCCGCGGCTGATCGCGGCGAGCATTCTGGCGCTGGTGGCAATCATCTTCCTGCTCTATGTCAGCAGCCGCTCGTGGTTCCGGGTCGGCGTGGTGCTCATGGCCGTGCCGTTCAGCCTCGTGGGGGCATTCTGGTTCATGTACGCGCTGGACTTCAACCTCTCGCTGGCCGTCGTGATCGGCATCATCGCCCTCGCAGGTCTGGACGCCGAGACCGGCATGGTGATGCTGCTGTACCTCGACAACAGCTTCGACCGCTTCAAGGAGCAGGGCCGCATGAACTCGGCTGCGGACCTCTACGCGGCCGTGCATGATGGAGCGGTCAAACGCATCCGTCCCAAGGCCATGACGGTCGCCGCGGCGTTCATCGGGCTGGTGCCGCTCCTGTGGGCCCACGGCACCGGGGCGGACACGATGCGCCGAATCGCTGCGCCCATGATCGGCGGTCTGCTGATCGGCTTCGTGATGGAATTGGTGATCTATCCCGTCGTGTTCTATCTCGCCAAGCGGTGGCAGCACCGCAGGGAGTTTAGGAGCGTTTGAAATCCGGCCCGCGGCAGCGTTGTCGCGGACATACCGGTCTGGTCGCTTTTGTCTGGTCTGTCAAGGAGTCATCGCATGAAGTCTCTCGCGTCTCGAATCCTGTTCGCCTCGTTCCTCTGCATGTCAGGGCTCGCCGTCGCCGCGGCGGCTCAGCCCGAGCCAACCAAGCCCGCAACCAAACAGCCCGAGTCAACCAAGCCGAAGACCGTTGGCGACCCGTACCCGCTTTCAACATGCCCGATCTCCGGCGGCAAGCTTGGCTCGATGGGCGACCCGGTCGTGAAGAACTACGACGGCCGGGAGGTGAGATTCTGCTGCAACTCCTGCCCGCCCAAGTTCGAGAAGGACCAGGCCAAGAGCATGGCCAAGCTCGATGAGGCGATTATCAAAGACCAGCTTCCGCTCTACCCGACCGACACCTCGGTTGTCTCCGGCAAGAAGCTCCCCGAGAAGCCCATCGACTGGGATTACAACAACCGGCTGATTCGCCTGGCCGACGAGGTCGAGAAGGCCGATTTCCAGAAGGACCCCGCCAAGCGTCTGGCGACGCTCGACAAGGCCACGGTCCTGAAGCAGTCAACGGACTACCCACTCAAGACCTGCCCCGTAAGCAAGGAAGAGCTGGGGGGGATGGGTGAAGCCAAGGACTTCGTCATCGCAGGGCGCTTGATCCGGCTCTGCTGTTCCGACTGCGAGAAGGATGTCCGGAAGAACCCGTCCAAGTTCATTGCCATGATCGATGCTGCCCGCAAGGGAGCCGCCGGCACAAAGGACTCCGGAGAGCACAAGGATGATGCTCATGACGACCACAAGCACTGACGGACTGGGCCGCTGAGTTCGATCACACTTAGCCCAAGGAAAGGAGATCTTGCCATGAATCATTCAAACAGCTGGACAGCTTAGACGGCTGCGCTCGCCATCTTCTCGCAGGCCTTAGCGCACGCACGACAAAGCTCGGCGCACTGCTTCATCATCGCGTCGCCCTTGGCGAGCTCGTCGCAGGACTCGGCGCACTCGTTGCAGATTTCCACGCACTCCTTGCAGATGTGGGCGGCGTGGTGCGAGTTGCGGGACATGAAGCACGCGGCCGTGGCACAGATGCTGGCGCAATCCTGCATGATCCCCTGGTGCTCGGGAGAGGCGTGCGGACCGCCCATGTGCAGGCAGTGGTGGGCGCACCGGGCGCACATGCCGGCGCACTCGCCGCAGACCTTCATGCAGTCGAGCATTTCCTTGGAGGGCATTTCGTGAGACATGGTGCAGTCCTTTGGAGTGGAGGTGAGGGACGGCGCAGCGCAACCCGGACACAAGGTTCATCGTCCGCATGAGCCTGCGGTGAAGCACCAGCGGAAAGTTCCTTCATTCGTATTCAACGCCTTCGGACGCAGGAGTGAACCGGCGGCCCCGGTGGACGTAGATACTCGGGGGGAGTATGCTTCCTTCAAGGAGTTTCATATGAATACGACGACTCAGACAATCGGGACCACCACGCTCAACGTCGACGGCATGAGTTTCGGGCACTGCGTGCAGGCCGTGACCAAGGCCCTTGCGGCGGTGCCGGGGATCAGGGTCAAGTCGGTAGAGGTGGGTTCGGCGGTGATAGAAACCCCGGATGGCGGGACTACGGGCAAGGCGATAGCCGCGCTCGAAGAGGCCGGATATCCGGCCAAGGCCGTGGGCGACGCTGCGGCTGCGGCTCATTCGACGCCGGCAAAGAGCGGCGGCGGGTGCTGCGGCGGCGCGAAGGCGATGACTCCGGGCAGCGCGCCCGGAACAAAGACCTCCGGCGGCTGCTGCGGGTGAATGGGTGAGCGAGCATTGAGCCAAGGAGTGATGGCGATGGCCAAGGGCGCTGTGAGCAAAACTGTTTCCGAGCGTGCGGCGCGTTCCATGCTGAACGGCGCGGCGTGCGGGTGTACGCCCGGTGCGCGTCGGACGGCGGGGAAGACCCGCGCGGGTGTAGGCCCGGGCGCGCACGCGGTCAGGGTCGATGCGGCGATTAAGGCCGCGAACCTCAAGCACCTCAAGCGGATCGAGGGGCAGGTGCGCGGCATCGCGGCGATGGTCGAGGAAGACCGCTACTGCGCCGACATCATCCAGCAGGCCGCGGCGGTGCAGGAATCGCTGCGTTCGGTCGCCAAGAACCTCTTGCGGAACCACCTCACACACTGCGCGGCCGCCCCGATGCACGAGGATGGAGCCACGCGGGACGACATGATCGAGGAACTGTTGGAGTTGGTCGGCAAGGTGGCACGCTGAGAGGTCAACGCTCAGAGCGCCGAGGCATCGCGTACGCCGAAGATGAAAGAGCAGATGGACATGCAACCCCACTCAGAAACGAAGCAGGCCCATTCGGACATGACGCACGCGGAGCGGGGCATGGCCCAGATGCCCGGCCACAAGCCGTACATCATGCTGCTGGTATCGCTAGCCGCCTCGTTCGCCGTGATGTTCCTACTCATGTACGCGATGGCCGATCGCTGGGAGCACGTCTACTTCAACCTCAGCAATGTCTACATGACCGGGCTGATGGCAGGCTCCATGCTGCCCATCATGCTCCTGACGATGCCGGGGATGTTCAAGAACAAGAAGACCAACGCGGCGATCTGGGCCGGCGGGGCTCTGGTGCTCGCGGGGTGCTGGTTCCTGCTGCGGGCCGAGGCAGGCGTGGGCGACCGCCAGTTCCTGCGGGGCATGATCCCGCACCACTCCGCCGCGATCCAGATGGTCCGCGAATCCGATCTCACCGACCCTCGCGTGAAGAAGCTCGGCGAAGAGATCATCTCCTCGCAGGAGCGGGAGATCGCCGAGATGAAGGCGCTGCTTGCTGAGAAGAAGTAGCTCGCCCCCGTCCGGCCGCGGGCCGACTTCCGAGCGGAAAGGACTCTTATGAACCACGAGAATCACCCCGGTGAGGATGCCCCTTCGACGGGCACGACGACCTCGGAGCACGGAGCACACGGCGATGAGCACGCATCCGATGCCACCTTGGCGAGGGCATCGCAGCAGCGGGTGGACCTTTCACTCAAGGGGATGACGTGTGCTTCGTGCGCCGGCACGATCGAGAGAGCGCTCTCCAAGTCCGCGGGCGTGTCCACGGCGAGCGTGAACTTCCTCACCAAGACCGCGACGGTGCGGTTTGATCCGAATGCCACCACCCCGGAAGCGCTGGCAGGCGTCGTGCGGGGGACCGGGTACGACGCGGTGGTTCCGGCAACATCATTCCCCATGCCAGCGTCAGAGACTTCCCCGAGGAACGGGAGTCACGCAGGGCACGGCGCGAAGTCCGTGCACAAGGGACACCAAGCCGATCCTCGGGCGAATAATGATGCCGCGGAGCACATGGAAGGGATGACCGACGACGAGCACGCGGCCCACATGCACGTCAACGAGAATGAGCAGGCCGTGCTGCTCCGCAAGGTGATCATTGGTGCGGCGCTGTCGTTGCCGGTGCTGGTCATAGCGATGTCGCATGGCAGGATCGCGATTTTCAACCATGCCTGGGTCAACTGGCTCCAGCTCGCACTCACGACTCCGGTCGTGCTCTGGTGCGGAGCGCAGTTCTACCGCATGGCGTGGTTTGGGTTGAAGCACTTCCGTGCAAACATGGACTCGCTTGTGGCGCTGGGCACGGGCACGGCATTCCTGTACTCGATCGCCGCGACGGTCTGGCCGGGGTTCTTCGCGGTCACCCACACTGCAAGCACGAATGGGATGGCGATGGCGCCGGTGTACTACGAGGCCGCCGCGGTCATCATCGTGCTGGTGCTGCTGGGCAAACTCTTCGAGGCCCGAGCCACCGGCAACACGAGCGCCGCGATCCGCAAGCTCATCGGACTTCAAGCAAAGACCGCACGCGTGCGACGTGATGGGAACGAGCAAGACATCCCCGTTGACCAGGTTGTGGTTGGTGACGTGGTCATCGTTCGGCCCGGCGAAAAGATTCCTGTGGATGGCACCGTCGAGAGCGGCGACTCGGCGATCGACGAATCCATGCTGACCGGAGAGAGTGTGCCGGTCGAGAAGAGGCCGGGAGATTCAGTCTTCGGCGCAACGATCAACACCATTGGCGCTCTTCAGTTCCGCGCGACCAAGGTTGGTAAGGACACGGCCCTCCAGCAGATTGTGCGGCTGGTGCAGGAGGCCCAGGGAAGCAAGGCTCCGATCGCCAGGCTTGCGGACACCATTGCGGGATACTTCACGCCCGCCGTGCTGGGTATCGCGTTGGTGACGTTCATCGTCTGGTACTTCGTGGCACCGGTGAACACACGTCTGAGTATGGCCTTGCTCACATTTGTCTCGGTGCTCATCATCGCCTGCCCGTGCGCTCTTGGGCTTGCCACTCCAACGGCCATCATGGTGGGCACGGGGCGCGGGGCCGAGCACGGCATCCTCATCAAGGGCGGCGAGGCGCTGGAGACAGCGCACAAGCTCTCGGCCATCATCCTCGACAAAACCGGGACCCTGACGTGGGGCAAGCCCGCGCTCACGGACATTCGGGTTCTTCCGGGCATTCTCGAACCAGACCTTGTGCGGCTGGCGGCTTCTGCCGAACGTCGTAGCGAACACCCCTTGGCGGCAGCGATTGTGGAGGGCGCGAAGTCCCGCAACATCACGCTCGCGGAGCCGAGCGCATTCAAGGCCGTTGTCGGTCACGGAATCGAAGCGACCGTGGACGGACGAATCATCCTCGTGGGCAAGAGGGCGCTCCTTTCGGACCGCGGCATTGACACGTCTGCTCTCGATGCCCTCGCCAAAGAACTGGCCACCTCCGGCAAGACGCCCATGTACGCCGCGATTGACGGCAAACCTGCGGGCCTGATTGCCGTCGCCGATACCGTCAAGCCCGAATCCAAGGCCGCGGTGGAGCAGATGCAGAAGATGGGGCTCCGCGTGGCCATGATCACCGGCGACAATGCCCTCACCGCGGCGGCCGTCGCCAAGGAAGTTGGCATCACGCCCGACATGGTCTTCGCTGAGGTCCTGCCCGGGAACAAGGCCGAGCACGTCAAGAAGCTCCAGTCGCAGGGACTCATCGTCGGGATGGTCGGCGACGGCATCAATGATGCCCCCGCGCTCGCACAGGCCGATGTGGGGCTGGCGATGGGCACCGGGACCGACGTGGCCATCGAGGCCTCGGACATCACGCTCATCCGCGGCGACCTCCGCTCGGTCCCAGAAGCGATCGCACTGTCTCGTGCGACGATGCGCACCATCCGCCAGAACCTGTTCTGGGCGTTCATCTACAACATCATCGGCATTCCTATCGCCGCGGGCGTGCTCTATCCGTTCACCGGGTGGCTGCTCTCGCCAATTATCGCCAGTGCAGCGATGGCGTTCAGCAGCGTGAGCGTGGTGCTGAACAGCTTACGGCTTGCCCGGATGAGTGCCGCATCAATGACCTCATAGCGCACCACGAGTTGGTCTTGCGTGCTGGCAAGAGTTGGGGGTCTACCCGGCGAACTGACATTCAGCGTCGGATGCATCGCTCTCGCGGTTAACCAAAGTGGGATAAGGCTTTGCACTTGTTCGCCGCGGTAGCGCCCACTCGCACGCTGAAGCATCTAGTCGCATCGGCTTGGGAAGCCGAGTGTACCCCCCCCCCAAATCACTGCAGAAAACAAGGCGCTTTCGAGCACCCCCAGCAGTATTCCCAGCGGTGCTGGCGCAGAGCCTGAGGACGACTTGGCGGTCATAGTTGCGACATGGCCCCGAATGCCAGCCGCTGTCAGGACTGCCCTGCTCGCCGCCGCGATCGCGACCTCACGATGCCGGTGAGGACGGACACTCGACGAACGGCTCCGAAGTGACCAATTGCGACAATGCACGAGCCGATGCAATCAACGCTTAAATTGCCAAATGTCCAGTACCGCTTCCTATGGCCACTAGGGTCGGCACCAGGGGCGATGGCGCAGGCGACATCTAGGCTTCGATAGCACTCTACCAGACGTGTCGGTCCGGCTCATCGGACTTTAAGTCCGATACGTCTGCCGTTCCACCACGGGCCCGAAATGCCTGATTCCAAAGGACTTGTCGACGTCTTGTAGGCAATCAAAACGGAGAATTGGGAGCGTCTCGGCGGATTGCTTTCTGTCCGCGACCCAGTTCTCGGTGCGATCATATCGGCTTGGCCGTCGCTGCCAATCAGACAGCGGGACGCCTTAGCGGCATTCGCGAGGCCGTGATTGCGCCTACTGGGTAGGGCGGACAGCCAACACGCCGATCGTGCGGCGTTGGCAAAGTCTGAGGCCGGTGCAGAATGGATACTTCGGGTCGAAGTACGCAGAATGCTATGCTTCTGCCAAGCCTACGCAATGGCGAGGCGTGCTAGCGGCGGCACGCATCCGACGATTGGCGTGTGGAAATCCAATCCGCACGCGAAGCAGTTCTTGCTGGGAGCACACCTGTTTGCTGGCACCTGGGTCGAGCGCAACCGCGCCCGATATGAACCGCTCTGGAAGCAGAACTGGTTCCAGTCGCGGACGACGAAATCGACCGGGGTGGCCCGCTGCCCCCGAATGGGATAGAATCTCTTGAAGTGCGCTCTACTTCGCCCATAATGGTCGCGTTTCTCGTCCTGCTCCAACTCCTCGCTTCGGGCGTGTTGGGTTCACGGCTCCGTTGCTACGACGCCGATGGCACCGTGCGCGCGGAGTTGGCGGCGTTCCGCTGCTGCGATCGCTCGTCCTCCAGGGACTGCGGGGCGGATTCGGACTGTGACGGCTGTGTCTCGTCGTCCCAACCTACCGACGGCCGGGCCATCGCCAAGTCATCGTCCTGCGGCTGCATTGATGTTCTTGATCTGACCGACCCCGCCACCATCGGTCGGGCCGCAAGCTCCTCTGAGGCCGTCGTTCCGGCCCCACCGATTGCCCTTGTTCTTCCGGCATCGTTCGACTTGCGCTTGCTCGTATCGGGGCCGCCGCTCAGCGCGTATCTCCCGCATGGGCACGCCCCGCCGAGGTTACACCTCGCAACCATAGTTCTTCGCATCTAGGCATGGCTCGCTGCGCTGCCGGACTTTCGGCCGCGCATGACTCCACTGTGCGCCCGCCGCTTCGCGGGCCGCGTTCGCCATGCACCTAGAGCGAGGTATCACTTGCCCAAGCCAATCATCGTCGGAATCGCCGCATGCACGCTGCTGGCCGGATGCGTCAGTTACAGCCCTCGGCCGCTCGAACCGCGTGCAGAACTCGCTGCGCTGAACGCTCGCGCGTTGCCCCTTGACCGGTTCGTCCGCACCAGCACCCCAGCGAACGGCCAGCCCACCGACACCCGCTTTGATGCGTCCGACGGTCTGAGCGACCGCGAGCTGATGGCTCTCGCGGTGTCGATAAATCCGGACCTGCAGGCCGCGCGCGCCACTCTGGGCGAGACGGAGTCCCTCCTCGTGCGAGCGAACACGCTCCCTAATCCGGAGGTGGGGGCTGCGCTGGGGGCCGGGATTCTCGGTGCGGGGGGGTTCAAGCTCGACACCGACCTGCTGTTCGAAATCCTCCGTCCTGGGGAGCGCCGCGCCAGAGTCGACGCAGCGAACGCCACGATCGCGGCATCGCAGGCCGACATCCTGTTCCGGGAGTACGAACTGGCCGCAAGAGTCCGCCGCGCGACCTTTGAAGTGCTAGTCGCGGAACAAACCGTGACCATCCTCGACCAGGAGGAACGCCTGCGCAACCAAGCCGTTGAGATCGTTCGCCGGAGACGGGACATCGGTGAAGCAAATGAACTCGATATCACTTCGACCGAGCTGGAGTTGCTGGAAATCCGGCGGGACATCCGCCTGGCCCATGTAGACCTCGATCAGACCCGTTTGACGCTCGACCGTACGGTCGGTCTGCCGCCGGGGTTTCCGCTGCCGCTCGAGCAATCGGGCAGGTCGATCGATATCCCTCTAGTCGAGAACGTGTCCAATGCTTGGGTCGATGAGCAAATCCTCGATCGCCGGCTCGACCTCAAGGCCCGGGCCACAACCTATCAGGTCGCGGAGCAGGAACTGCGACTGGCGATCTCGAAGCAGTACCCCAAGCTCAAGATCGGACCATCGTTCAGCCACGAGGGCGTGAGCGACAACTATCTGGGCATCGGAGCGTCGATCGAAGTCCCCATATTCGACCGCAACCAGGGCGAGATTGCCGAGAAGACCGCAACGAGAGACCGCGTTCGCGCCGAGTACATCGCTGACCTGCACCGACTCCAGAGCGATGCAATGGCCGCCCTCTCTCGGGTGCGGGCAATGCGCGCGGAGATCGATGCCCAGCAACAACACCTCCTCCCCTTGCTAGATCGCAGCCAGGCGCTCTTACGGGGCGCACTGGAGGCGAAGGAGCTGAGCGTGACCGACTGGGTTAGCGCCCAGCAGCGAGGGCTTCGCGCCCGCCGAGCCTATCTCGACACTCTTGTGACTTACCGCCGTGCCCTGCTTGAGTTCGAGGCCGCTACCGGCGAGCCGATAGCGACCTTCGCCCCGAACGAACCACCACCCTCCGCGGGTTTGACCACTCCCGAAAGGACCACCCCATGAACACGTTTGCCAGCCGAGCCCTGCGGGCATTGCTCCGCGGCGCCCCGACCGTTCTCACGCTGGGTCTCCTCGGGCTTGTCGCCTTTGCCGGACACCGCCTGCACTGGAAAATGCCATCGCGGGCGTCCTTGGTGTCGAGTGAAGCGCCCGCCCGGAAAGACTGGTGCATGGAGCACAGTGTGCCCGAGTCGCAGTGCGCAATCTGCAAAGCCAAGACGCCGGTGCCGGACGCTGACGGAAGCCCGATGACGCTCTCGGGCACCGCTGAAGGCGAAGGAGGGGAAAAGCCCCGTCCTGTCCAGTTTGCCACGCCGGAGTCGGTGACCAAGGCGGGCGTCGCAACCGCGAAGGCGGAAACCCGCCCAATGGCGGCTGTCGTGACCGCGAACGCGGAGGTGGGCTATGACATGACCCGCTACGCGCAGGTCGGGTCGCGTGCCGCCGGCAGTGTCACGATGGTGCGAGTGCAGGCGGGAGATCGCGTCAAGGCAGGCGACCTCCTGGCCCTGATCGATTCCGCCGCGGTCGGGACCGCCAAGACCGACTACCTTCAGGCGGCGGCTCAAGTCTCGGCTCGGGCGGCGGCCGCGGAACGGCTCCGTTCGTCCACGACAGCAGGTTTTCGCAACCAAGCAGACCTCATCGCCGCCGAGGCCGAACTCAAGGAAGCGGAGATTCGCTTCTTCAACACCCAGCAGAGCCTGGTCAACCTCGGGTTCACGCCGCCGGCCCTCGCCCCCGGCGCTGTCCCTACATCGAAGGACCTTCGCCTGCTCGGCCTGCCCCCCGAGATGGTCGCGGACCTTGACGCCGATCGCACAACGGCGAACCTGCTCCCGGTCGTGTCGCCGTTGGCCGGAGTGGTGATCTCGCGGGGCGTCGTGCCCGGTGAACTTGTCGAATCAGGAAAGCCCCTCTTTGTCGTGGCCGACACGTCGCGAATGTGGGTGACAGCCTCGCTCTCGCCCGCGGACTCAAGACGCATCGCCATCGGACAGGAACTCGTGTTCGTTCCGGACGGAGTTCCGGACGAAGCGGTGACGGGACGCATTGCGTGGACGAGCACGGAGGTAGACGAGAAGACGCGGACCGTTCAAGTGCGTGCCGAGATTCCGAACGCGGAGGGTCGGGTCCTGGCTCACACCTTCGGTCGTGCCCGCATTGCAATCGCACGGGCGGACGCAGCGGTCGTTGTACCAAGCGAGGCGGTGCAGTGGGACGGCACCGCCAACGTTGTGTTCGTGCGCGTCAACAGCACGGTATTCGCGGCTCGCACGGTAACGCTTGGCGCTCGTGAAGATGGGGTGATTGAGATTCGGTCAGGACTGCGGTCTGGCGAGCGGGTCGCCACGGCCGGGAGCTACGTGCTGGTCTCGCAGCTCAACCACGAGAAACTCGGAGCCGGTTGCACCGACGACTAAGCGAGACACGCCATGCTAAACGCGATTATCACCTGGTCTCTCAAAAATCGCTTCCTAGTCATTGTCGGCGCACTGCTGTTCGCCGGGCTCGGCGTGCTTGCGCTCCGCCAACTCGACATCGACGCCTTTCCGGACACAACGCCGGCCCAGGTGCAGATCAACACCATTGCGCCCTCGCTGTCTCCTGAAGAAGTCGAACGGCAGATTACATTTCCGGTGGAGCAGGCGCTCTCGGGCATCCCGCGATTGGAGAACCTGCGCTCAGTCTCCAAGTTCGGTTTCTCGCAGGTCGTGGGGACATTCGCGGACGGTACAGACATTTATTTTGCGCGACAACTCGTTGCCGAAAGACTGTCAACCGTCGAACTCCCCGAGGGGATTTCGCGTCCACAGATGGGCCCTATTGCCACGGGCCTTGGAGAGGTTTTTCACTACGTGGTGCGGAGCGACCGGCACGACCTGACCGAGCTGCGCACGTTGCACGATTGGTCGATCAAGCCCGCCTTGCGGGCGATTCCGGGTGTCGCGGAAGTCAATAGCTGGGGCGGCTACGAAAAGGTCTATGAGGTCCAAGTTGATCCGGACCGCCTTGTCAAACACGAGTTGTCGTTTGATGAAGTGACCGAAGCCCTCCGTTCCAACAACGCCAACGTCGGTGGCGGCAACATGGTGCGGAGCGGCGGCACGCTGCTGGTACATGGCTTGGGGCGTGTGTCAGGAATCGAGCAGATTGCCAGCATTCCCATTACCGCCCGTGACGGCGTCCCGGTCCGGGTCTCGGACGTTGCGGAGGTCAAGATTGGACACGAGATCCGCCGCGGCGCGGTCACCGCGGACGGCAAGGGAGAGGTGATCCTCGGCCTGGGCTTCATGCTCATGGGCCAGAACAGTCACGAAGTCACCTCGCGGCTCAAGGCGAAGCTGGAGGAACTACGGCCTTCGCTGCCGGCCGACGTCACCGTCGAAACGGTCTATGACAGAACCGAGCTTGTCGATGAAGTGATCGGCACGGTGAAATCCAACCTGTTTGAAGGCGGCCTCTTCGTCATCGCCGTCCTGTTCATCTTCCTGGGGAACCTCCGGGCCGGCCTGATCGTCGCGGCGGCGATCCCGCTCTCGATGCTCTTCGCCTTCGACTCGATGGTACGGTTCGGCATCGCCGGCAGCCTCCTGAGCCTGGGCGCTATCGATTTCGGATTGGTTGTGGACAGTTCCGTCATCATGATCGAGAACTGCGTCCGGCAACTTTCGCACAACACCAAGAACCGAGACCGGCTCGACGTGATCCGGGATGCCGCAATCGAAGTGCGGAAGCCCACGATGTTCGGCGAACTCATTATCATCATCGTCTTTCTGCCGATCCTCACGCTGGAGGGGATCGAGGGCAAGATGTTCCGCCCGATGGCGCTGACCTTCATTTTCGCGCTCGTGGGCTCGCTCGTCCTGTCGCTCACGCTCATGCCGGTACTGGCGAGCCTCCTGCTCCCCAAGCGGGTGAAGGAAACCGAGCCGCTCGTTGTGCGGATTGCCCAGCGGCTCTACGAACCGGCGCTCCGGTTGGCCTTGCGGGCTCGCGCCGCGATCGTCGTTGCCGCCTTGGCGTTGCTGCTTATCACGGTGATCGTCGCTCGCGGGCTTGGCTCTGAGTTTGTGCCAAAGCTAACCGAAGGCTCCATCATCGCCAATGTCGTGCGGCTGGCAGGTACCGATCTGGACGAATCCGTGCGGTACAACACGCTGCTGGAGCGGGCGGTTCTGAAGGCATTCCCCGACGAAGTCAAGCACGTCTGGAGCCGTATCGGGTCCGCCGAAGTCGCGACCGATCCGATGGGCACGGAGTTGACCGACGTCTTTATCATGCTCCATCCCAGGGCGCAATGGACAAAGGCTTCGACGCAAGCTGAACTCATAGAACACATAGAGCGGGAACTCCGGGATCTGCCCGGCCAGCGGATCGCGTACACGCAGCCCATCGAAATGCGCATGAACGAGATGGGGTCGGGCGTCAAGGCGGACGTGGCGATCAAGCTCTTCGGCGATGACTTGGCGATCCTCACCGAGAAAGGCACTGAAATCGCGGATCTCGTGACCGGCTTGGACGGGGCGGAAGACGTGAGCACCGAGCAGTTGACGGGGCAGCCCGTGCTTCAGGTGCGAATCGATCAAGAGGCAATCGCCCGCTACGGGATTCCCGCGAGGGCCGTCCTCAACCTTGTCGAGTCCTTGGGGGGCATGGAGTTGGGCGACGTGGCGGAAGGCCAGCTTCGTTTTCCTCTCACCGTTCGGCTCCCCGAACGGCTCCGACGCGACCCGGCCGCCGTCGGCGCGATCCTCCTGGCCGCACCGCATGGCGAGCGCATTCCGCTCGCTCGACTCGCGGACATCCGAGAGGTCGAAGGTCCGTCCACGATTACGCGGGAGTGGGGTCAGCGACGCACGACTGTTCAGGCGAACATCCGAGGCCGCGACGTGGCGTCATTCGTGGAAGAGGCCAAGCAACTCATTGCAAAGGATGTCACCCTGCCGGCAGGGCGGTACCGGCTGGAATGGGGCGGACAGTTTGAGAACCTTGAACGCGCCCGCACGCGGCTTCTGGTTGTCGTGCCGGTGGCCCTCTTGCTGATCTTCCTGCTCCTCTTCCTGTCGTTCGGATCGGTGCGGCTGGCGATTCTCGTCTTCACCGCAGTTCCACTCGCGGTGACCGGCGGGGTAGCGGCCCTGTGGCTCCGCGGGATGCCATTCTCGATCTCCGCGGCGGTCGGGTTTATCGCACTTTCAGGTGTTGCTGTGTTGAACGGCCTTGTAATGGTTACCTTCATTCGTCAACTGCGACAGGGAGGCGTCGAGGTTGATGATGCGGTCATTTCCGGGAGCCTCGTCCGACTCCGGCCGGTGCTGATGACCGCGCTCGTGGCCGCGTTGGGTTTTATTCCTATGGCATTCGCAACCGGCATGGGCGCGGAGGTACAGCGGCCCCTCGCGACTGTTGTCATCGGCGGTGTGGTGAGCAGCACGTTCTTGACGCTCTTCGTTCTTCCGGTTCTTTACCGGTGGTTTGAGCCGCGGCTCGTTGCCGAGGCATCTGTCAAATCTTCCGAAAGCGAACGGGCGGCTTTGGACGGCCCCGAACTCAATGGCGTGCCCGCAGCGAGTGGTCACGTCGCGCCCGTGTCCCCAATCTCGTAAGGAGTGCATCCAATGAAGTACCTGCGTCCTGCATCCCTCATCGTCCTCCCGACCCTTCTGCTCCTGTCCGCGTGCGACAAGAAGCAGCCCGCGGCGAAGGCCCCAGCCCCCAGCGGCACCATTCAGCAAACAGCGGCGGCGGAGCCGGACTGGTGCGCCGAGCACGAGATCCCCGAGTCGATCTGCACCAAGTGCAACAAGAAGCTCATCGCCGACTTCAAGAAGAAGGGCGATTGGTGCAAGGAGCACGACCTGCCCGAGTCGCACTGCGCGCTTTGCAATCCGGAAGTCAAGGAGAAGTTCGCGGCGATGAAGCCTAAGGAGGGCAAGTAGCCCCGAGCGAAGGCTCATGGAGGCCGGAGCGTGGCAATGGATTCGCGGCCGCCCCGCTGCTGACCGGCTGCGCCACCGGCAACGACCTGATCGCCGCGGGGCGTGTCGTGCCCGAGCCCCGCATCGACCGGGGCCTGCGTTAGCCCCCCGAGGTGTATAAGGACAAGGGCGACCTAGTCGTCTCGGGCCGGGTGGAGCGCGGCCTGCCGAGCGAGTATGGCGGACACGTTGATGTATCCGTGGTCGCGCCCGACGGGAAGACTGTCTACGACGCCCGTCTGAACTACAAGGCCGAGCCGACCTCCTCGCACGAGTGGACCGGCCCGAAACACGGCATGTACCGCCGTGTCCGCACCCACCGCTACGGCGCGTATGGCGCTTACTCAGTTCGCTTCCCGGACCTTCAGCCTGACGGTTCGGTCGTCAAGGTCAGGTACGATCCCGCTCCCCACGCGCTCGCCACCCCCACGCAATCCCCACCGTCCCAGCGCTGAGCCTCCATGCCCGCTCCATCCACCACCATCATCGGTATCCGCGAACTCGACTGCGCCGCCGAGGAGCAGGTGTTGCAGAAGTCCGTGGGCGGGATGCCCGGCGTGGCGCTCGTGGAGTGCAACGTCGTCACGCGGCGGATGACCGTCACGCACGATGCGGCGGCGGTGACCGGCGACGCGATCGCGGCCAGGGTGCGCTCGGTGGGGATGACGCCCACGATCATCACGCCGGGCGGCGCGGGGGCGCCCGGCGCGAGCGGGCACGGCGCCGCGGCGCATGCGGACGGCGCGCCCGCCGGAGGCGACTGCGGGGGCGCGGCGTGCGCGACCGATGTTGCCAGCGCGGCCGGGACGAGCGACGCCCGCCCGTGGTGGATCAAGTATGGCCCGTTCATCGCCTCGGGCCTGCTGGCGGCGGGGTGCGAGGCGGCGTACTTCGCGGGCGTGAAGGAGACCTCGTGGCCGATCATCGCGATGTCGCTCGCGTCGATGCTGCTGGGGGGCCGCGACACATTCTTCAAGGGCTGGATCGCGCTCAAGACCTTCACGCTCAACATCAACTTTCTCATGTGCGTGGCGGTCATCGGCGGGATGTTCATCGGCGCGTGGCCGGAGATCGCGCTGGTGGTCTTCCTCTTCGGCCTCGCCGAACTGATCGAGAAGAAGGCCCTTGACCGCGCCCGCGATTCGGTGCGGGGGCTGATGGCGATGGCCCCCGACGAGGCGAGGATCAAGCAGCCGGATGGTTCGTGGCGCACGACCGACGCGGGCGCGGTGCCCGTGGGCGCGGTCGTGCAGGTGAAACCCGGCGAGCGGCTCGCGCTCGACGGCGTGGTGGTCGCGGGCGAATCGAGCGTCAACCAGGCCCCGGTCACGGGCGAGAGCGTGCCGGTAGACAAAAAGGTCGGCGACAAAGTCTTCGCCGGGACCATCAACGAGTCCGGCGTGCTGGAGTTCAAGACCACCGGCGGCAAGGACCAGACCACCCTCGCCAAGATCATCAGGACCGTACAGGAGGCCCAAGGCAGCCGCGCCCCGACGCAGCGGTTCGTGGACAACTTCGCACGGGTCTACACGCCCATCGTGTGCGTCGTCGCGGTGCTGGTCGCGGTCGTGCCGTGGTTGGCGTTCGGCCAGCCGTTCTATCCGTGGCTCTACAAGGCGCTGGTGCTGCTCGTCATCGCGTGCCCGTGCGCCCTGGTCATCTCAACGCCGGTGACGGTCGTGAGCGGCCTGACGGCGGCGGCAAAGCGGGGCATCCTCATCAAGGGCGGCGTCCACTTGGAGAACGGCCGCAAGTTGAAGGTGGTAGCGCTTGACAAGACCGGGACGATCACCGAGGGCAAGCCACGTGTGACCGATGTGCAGCCTATCGGCGGCGCGAGCAAGGATGGAGTCCTCCGTATCGCCGCGAGCCTCGATGCGCTCTCGCAGCACCCGGTGGCGCTTGCGGTTGTGGCGGCGTGGAGCGGCGAGCGTGCGAGCGTTGAGGCGTTCAAGTCGCTCACGGGCCGGGGCGTCGAGGGCCGCATCGACGGGGCGGCGTACTTCGTCGGCAACCACCGCCTCGCCGAGGAGCGGAAGGTCTGCTCGCCGGAAGTCGAGGCGGTGCTGGCGGGCTTCGAGGTGCAGGGCAAGACGACGGTGGTGGTCGCGTCGGCGAGCACGGTGCTTGGAGCGATCGCGGTCGCGGACACGCCCCGCGAGAGCAGCGTGGAAGCGATCAAGTCGCTGCACGACATGGGCATCAAGACGCTCATGCTTTCGGGAGACAATCAGTCCACCGCGTCGGCCATCGCCAAGACGGTCGGCATTGACGAGGCACGCGGCGGCATGCTCCCCGAGGACAAACTCGCCGAGATCGAACGCCTCACAAAGGAGCACGGAGACGCGATCGGCATGGTCGGCGACGGAGTGAACGACGCCCCGGCACTGGCCAAGTCCACCATCGGCTTTGCCATGGGCGCGGCGGGGACAGATACCGCCCTCGAAACCGCCGATGTGGCGCTGATGCAGGATGATCTGCGGGGCCTGCCCGAGTTCATCGCGCTCTCTCAACGCACCGGCTCGATCCTGACCCAGAACATCGCGCTGGCGATCGGGATCAAGGTGATTTTCTTCGCGCTCACCGTGGCCGGGATGGGGACGATGTGGATGGCCGTTATCGCGGATGTGGGGGCGAGCATCCTCGTAGTCGGGAATGGGCTGCGGACGCTTCGGGTACCGCATGCACGGCCGCCCGCCAAGATCGACAGGCCAGCCACAAAGCCCAATCGTGGCGTCGATGCCAAACTCTGAATAGCCCCGCTAGGCGGTCGGAATTCCTTTGTATGAAACTTCGTACCATGGCTTCCAGCCCACTGGAACGTCGTTTCAGGGGGAGTCGCTTGGGAGCATTATGGCCCTGAAGAAATCCGAACTCTACTCCTCCCTCTGGTCCAGTTGCGACGAACTCCGTGGCGGCATGGATGCCAGCCAGTACAAAGACTACGTCCTGGTTCTGCTGTTCGTGAAGTACGTCAGCGACAAATACGCCGGGGTCAAGTTCGCACCCATCACCATCCCCAAGGGTGCCAGCTTCACCGACATGGTTGCCCTCAAGGGCAAGAGCGACATCGGCGATCAGATCAACAAGAAAATCCTCGGGCCGCTCGCCAATGCCAATAAGTTGTCGGACATGCCGGACTTTGACGACCCGACCAAGCTCGGTACCGGCAAGGAAAAGGTTGAGCGGCTCACCAACCTCATCGCGATCTTCGAGAACCCGGCCCTCGACTTCTCGAACAACCGGGCCGATGGCGACGACATTCTCGGCGACGCGTACGAGTACCTCATGCGGCACTTCGCCACCGAGAGTGGCAAGAGCAAGGGGCAGTTCTACACCCCCGCCGAAGTCAGCCGTGTGATTGCCCACCTCCTGGGCATCCGCCACGCCAAGGTCTCGAACAACACCACCGTCTACGACCCCACGTGCGGCTCCGGATCGCTCCTGCTCAAGGTCGGCGATGAGGCCGCACATGGCAAAACTGTCAAGGTCACGCTCTATGGACAGGAGAAAGACTTCCCGACCGCCGGCCTCGCCCGCATGAACATGGTCCTGCACGACCAGCCGGGTGCGCTCATTCAGGCCGCCAACACAATCACCAACCCGCTCTATAAGGACGGCGACGTCCTCAAGACCTTCGATTACGTCGTCGCCAATCCACCTTTCAGCGACAAGCGGTGGTCCACCGGCCTTGACCCAGAGCACGACCCCTACGGCCGCTTCAAGCACTACGGCGTGCCGCCGCCCAAGCAGGGCGACTACGCCTATTTGCTCCACATCATCGCGTCGCTCAAGCCCAATGGAAAAGGTGCGTGCATCCTCCCCCACGGCGTGCTTTTCCGCGGCAATGCCGAGAGCGTCATTCGCAAAAACCTGATCACCCGCGGATACATCAAGGCCATCATCGGCCTCCCGCCCAACCTCTTCTACGGCACGGGCATCCCCGCCTGCATCGTCGTCATCGACAAAGAAGGTGCCGCCGCCCGCAAGGGCATCTTCATGATCGACGCCTCCAAGGGCTTCATCAAGGACGGCAACAAGAACCGCCTTCGCGAGCAGGACATCCACAAGATCGTCGACATCTTCACCCGCCAAGCGAGCGCCGAGCGCTACAGCCGCATGGTTCCCGTCAGCGAAACCGCCGACCCAAAGAACGATTACAATCTCAACCTCCCGCGATACATCGACAGCACCGAGCCTGAAGACCTTCAGGACATCGACGCCCACCTCCGCGGCGGCATCCCCATTCGTGACATCGACGCTCTCGACCGCTACTGGCAGATCATCCCCGGCGTCCGCTCGTCTCTGTTCAAGAAGGCCGACCGCCCTGGCTACTGCCACCTCCAGGTTGAGTCCGCGAAGATCAAAGCCACCATCTTCGACCATGCCGAGTTCACGACCTTCAACGACGACGCCACCAAGTTCTTTACCAAGTGGAAGACGAAGAACGCCCCGATCCTCCGAGACATCGGCAAGAACACCAAGCCCAAGGCCCTGATCGAGCAACTCGCCGAGGACTTGCTCGCATCGTTCGAGAAGGCTCCTCTGCTCGACCCCTACGACATCTACCAGCACCTCCGCGCCCTCTGGGCCGTGTCGATGCAGGACGATGTCTATCTCATCGTCGCCGATGGGTGGAAGGAGGCTGCCAAGCTGCGGCCCGTGGTGGAGGACAAGAAGGTCAAGGGCAAAGAGAAGCCCGACTTGGTGGCGGGCAAGTCCAAGTACAAGGCCGAGTTGATCCCGCCGAGCCTGGTCATCGGCCGGTACTTTGCCGCCGAGCAGCGGGCAATCGAGGCATTTGAAGCAGAGCTTGCCACCGTAGAGCAGACCATCGAAGAGCTGATCGAGGACAACGGCGGCGACGATGGCTTATTGATGGAATCTCGCAACGAGAAGGACAAGATCACCAAGGCGAGCGTGAAGGTGCGATTGGATGCAGCGGAAGAGGGTGGAGCAGATGTCGCCGAACCGGGTGAGATTTCACTACTGAAGCAGTTGGTTGAACACTTCGCGCTGAAGGACGCACTCGGAACAAAGCTGTCGGAATCTCAGTCCGCGCTCACGGTAAAGGTTGTCGACAAATACGGAAAGCTCGGTGAAAACGAAATCAAAACTCTGGTGGTCGAAGATAAATGGCTTGCCACGTTGGGCGCGAGCGTGCAGGGCGAGCTTGACCGCGTGTCGCAGACTCTCACGGGGCGCGTGCGTGAACTGGCCGAACGCTACGCCTCGGCGCTGCCACAGTTGATGGAAGAGATGGAGACGCTCTCGGGCCGCGTGGATGAGCACCTGCGGCAGATGGGGGCGGTATGGAACTAGCAGGCAGGCGAGGACAGGGACCTTCGGCCACACTGCCTGCTGCTTGGGCCGTCCGTCCACTGTCGGATTTGGCCGACCGAATCATGGTTGGCATCGCCAGCGCTGCCACGCACGCGTATCGCGCACGTGGCGTGCCCATGTTTCGCAACCAAAATATACGGGCCGGCGCACTTGACGACCGCGACCTCCTATTCATCGATCCGCTTTTCGAACTCGCATTCAAGAACAAGCGGCTAAAAGGAGGTGACCTGCTGACTGCACGTACCGGCTATCCCGGCACCACGTGCATTGTGCCACCTCACTATGGGTCGGCTCAGAGCTTCACTACCCTCATCACGCGACCAAAGCCCAGCAGCATCAATGCCACTTACCTGTGCTACTACATCAACTCTGAGCAAGGACAGAGGTTCTTCAATCACACGGAGATCGGAGGGGCACAGAAAAACGTCAACGCAGCCACTTTGCGAGGAATGCCTATCGCACTTCCGCCGCTCTCAGAGCAGGCCGCGATCTCCGAAGCGTTGAGCGATGTGGATGGGTTGATCGGTGCGTTGGATCGGCTCATAGACAAGAAGCGCGACCTCAAGCAGGCCGCCATGCAGCAACTCCTCACCGGCCGCACTCGCCTGCCGGGGTTCAAGGGGAAGTGGGAAGCGAAGCGGCTGGGCGACGTCGTGGACACTGATCCTGAGAATTTGGGGACCAGCACGCCACGCGACCTGCTCTTCAACTACATCGCGCTGGAGGATGTTGACCGAGGAACCCTTCGGTCGTTTTCGCAGCAAGTGCTGCGGTCGGCTCCATTACGAGCCCGTCGGAATCTACGCGACGGCGATGTGCTCATTTCGACCGTCCGTCCGAATCTGCAATCCCACCTCTTGTTCCGCTCGATGCCCGGTGTGTGGGTCTGCTCCACCGGTTTCTGCGTTATTCGCTGCCGTGAGAACGCCACATACCCCGCATTTATTTGCTCACATTTCTTTGGTCACGAAGTGAATCGGCAGATTGAAGCACTCTTGACCGGCTCAAACTACCCTTCGATCAATAGCGCGGACGTTCGGGCCTTGAGCATGATGCTCCCGCCATTTGAGGAGCAAGCCGCCATCGCCCAAGTCCTCTCCGACATGGACGCCGACATCGCCGCGTTAGAATCGCGGCGTGACAAGACCCGCCTGCTCAAGCAGGGCATGATGCAGGAGCTCCTGACGGGAAGGACGCGGCTGACATGAGCACCATCGGCACACCCGAACGCGAGACGCAACGCCGCGTGCTCAAGCTCTTCCGTGATGAGCTGAAGTACCGGTATCTCGGCGATTGGACCGACCGACCGGGCAACAGCAACATCGAGGATGAACTTCTGCTCGCGTATCTCTTCAAGGCGGGATACAGCAACGAGCAGGCCCAGCGCGCTGTGTATCTACTCAAGACCGAGGCCAACAACTCCAACCGCAGCCTGTACGACAACAACAAGGCCGTGTACAGCCTGCTGCGTTACGGCGTGCCGGTCAAGGTGGAGGCGGGCAAGAACGCCGAGACTGTGAAATTCATCGAGTGGGAGCACCCCGATCGCAACGACTTCGCCATCGCGGAGGAGGTGACGCTTCTCGGCCCTCATGAGCGCCGACCGGACTTGGTCTTGTACGTCAACGGCATTGCGCTCGGAGTGGTAGAGCTCAAGAACAGCCGCGTGAGCATTGGCGATGGAATCCGCCAGAGCCTCTCGAATCAGCAGCCCGAGTTCAACGCTTGGTTCTTCAGCACCGTCCAGTTCATTTTCGCCGGCAACGACTCCGAGGGGCTGAAGTACGGCACCATCGGTACGGAAGAAAAGTACTTTCTGAGATGGAAGGAAGGCGTCGATGACTTTGAGGCGTTCATCAAGGACCTTCAGGCGCAGCCGTGCCAGACGTTCGGCGAGCTGTTCGTTTTCGTGGATGAGTGCCACCGCACCCAGAGCGGAAAGCTCCATCGCACCATGAAGGCACTGCTCCCCGGTGCCGTGTTCGTCGGCTTCACCGGCACGCCGCTGCTCAAGGCCGACAAGCAGACCAGCTTGGAGGTCTTCGGTGGATACATCCACACCTACAAGTTCAGTGAGGGTGTTGAGGACAAGGTCGTGCTGGACCTTATCTACGAGGCCCGCGATATCGATCAGCGTCTGGGCTCACCCGACAAGATCGACGCGTGGTTTGAAGCGAAGACGAAGGGGCTGAATGCGTGGCAAAAAGCCGCACTGCGGGACCAGTGGGGCACCATGCAGAACGTGCTTAGCTCGCGATCCCGCATGGAGCGAGTCGTCAGCGACATTGTGTTCGACTTCAGCGTCAAGCCCCGGCGTGCGGGCAATCTACAACAACCTCGGGAAGTCTCTCGCCAGCGCGGGACACGGCGGAGACTCCGACCAGGCAAGGCTCAACGTCGCTTTGGCAATCCATGAGACCGTCCGACGCGTGCGGCCGGACGACTGGCGCGGCGTGAACGCACGCGAGTTGCAGATCAAGGCCGCCATATCGCCCTTGTTGAACGACGACGACAGCGAGGTTGAGCGAATCTTCACCATCATCCGGCAACAAGGTGAATATTGAACGTTGAGCGGATCCATCTCGGTTCGGTCTCGGTGGACATGGTCCGGAAGCACATCAAGAACGTGCATCTGAGCGTTCATCCTCCGACCGGTCGCGTGCGAATCGCGGCCCCGCAGGAAATGGACGTGAAGACGGTCCGCCTGTTCGCGGTGGCGAAGCTCGACTGGATCAAGCGGCAGCAGCGCAAGCTCGCGTCACAGGACCGCGA
>JAEUJD010000034.1 GCA_016793015.1 Phycisphaerales bacterium | reverse complement strand
CAGGGCCGATACCATCACCCGACTCTCATAGCACCTGGTACAGAAAACGGGGGCAGGTCACCATCTCATTACCTAAGGACAAGCAATGTTCCAACATTCGTAATTATTATAAGCTGCCGCAAATATGACAAAATCTTGGTCGTCTGTATCATTATCACAATCGAGATCTCCGCCTGCGGCAATGACACTGTAAAATTCCACCAGTTCGACAAAGTCGTCATCGTATACAACGCCGTCACCGGTGAAATCTGCTCGGTTGATGTTGCGATAATGTCGGTATCGGTCTCCGAATGTGCTTGTCGATATTATTCCATCGCGATCGTAATCCAGTGCTTCGACATACCCAGGCTCACCAAACGCCCAATCATCGAGCGTTACGGGGTTTGTCCAACTGCTCGAAACGCTCGGATCTCTCCAGTCGCCGCAATTCACTGCGTCATCACCATTTGCATCGCCAATCATGGAGGTAAATACACGTGCGTCAATAAGCATTCGCAACGCGGCGATATCCGCTGCATCAATCTGATCTCCAGACGAAAAACTAGTGGACATGCAGCCATATGAATAGCCGCTCTCCGGAACTAGGTTCGCCCGATAGAGCCAATAGGGCGATTTGCAATAGTTGGGGGAAGAAGAGTCAAAATTGCCCACTACATTTGCTTCGAGCCAGTCGACGTCAATCGAGTTAAACTCGACAACCTCCGGATCTAA
This sequence comes from Phycisphaerales bacterium, assembly GCA_016793015.1. Taxonomy (GTDB): domain Bacteria; phylum Planctomycetota; class Phycisphaerae; order Phycisphaerales; family UBA1924; genus JAFEBO01. The sequence continues at coordinate 9,705 of JAEUJD010000034.1, read as the reverse complement.
ATCCTCCACGAAATCAAATATCGCATCTGTGAACACGAAGACATCAATCGAAACACCGACACCTAATCTGCGCGTCGATCCGGCATCCTCGGACAATGAAATAGATTGTGTCCAGCAAAAGCCGGCATCCTCTGACGGATGATCCAGCATTTCCAATTCGCCGGCATCAATCCGATTGTTAAAAATCGTAAACTTGCTTGTGTGGGCGTAGCCACCAGCGGTCGATATTATGGCACATGCACGAATCTTCTCGTTCTTGGGGAATAGCGATATTCGTTCGCAGGTAGTTCCGTCTTCCTCGATCCTTGCACTGATTGTCAAGGTGGTGGTATCAGAAGGAGGGAATAAATCGTCAAATATCGCCTCCGCATGAGCGAATGCACCACCGATCCCTGAATTTGTGGTGAATATTCCAGCGCCAATGTGATCTTTGCATTGCTTCCAGCGAACTAAATTCACTCGTGCATGTGCAATTTCGACCACGACCCCGGCACCTGGTTCAGCCGTCAATGCTCCGGTTTGATTCCGATCCGTTTTATACTCGGTGCAGTGGTCCATAGCACCGACTCCACTACCGGGAGATACGCTCTCCGCGCCGCTGCATTCTCCCAAGACACTTTGTCGAAACAAGCCGACCGATTGACCTTCAACGGGGTTTTCGTTCACCATGCCAGCATAACTGCTACTGGCCATACCCCACGTTTCTTGCGATTCGAAACTTGGGTACACTCCACTTGCGCCAGAAGTGGTGAGCACAACGTCAAACCGCAATCGTCCTGCATATTTATCAAAAAACCCTACGCTGGCGCACTGAATGTCGCACTGAGCAACACCCGGTTGCGATAATTGAGTGATTGCAATCGCGACTACAATCCGGCCCGCCAAACTAATTTTCGTTTTCACCGTTCGTTCTCCAGTTACCCAGAAGCCTTGGCTCAGACACCCGTGCACAAACGGAGCACGATTTCGGCGACGACTTGCGTCGAAACTAGCCAAACATACTTATTTTTCTGATTGCTGTCAAGGAAATTCCGTCCGGAAATCGGGCTCTATCCGGGAGGAGCAAAGGTAGGTAAACGTTGGCAGCAGAGACATACGCCTCTTTGCACACTCTCAAAAAAAAGACGGCGAGCTTTCGCTCGCCGTCTTTTAAAATCAGACTGTCAGTTCAGTATCAATCCCACCACATGTTCGTGCTGGTGAGTTCATCAACCGTGCCGTTGGAGGCGTTGAAGGTCGCCCAGCTGCTGTAGCCGCTCTTGTTGCCCCAGCAGCGCAGGTAGTTGTTGCGACGCTGCGTGATGTTGTTCGTCGCCTTGAGGCTGTCCTGGTCTTCGGCATAGGTCTTGCCGTCGCCCTTGACTTCGTCTTCGTTGGCGAAGAGGTTGTCGTACTTGAAGACGCCGGCCGTCGTGCTCGAAGGGACCGAGTCATAGACGATCGCGATGTTTTCCGGATCGGGCTTGGTCTCGAACGCAACCGAGTTGTCGTTGCGGCCGATGTTGCCTTCCCACGAGGTACGCGCACCGTGGATCAACAGCGTGTTGGACGACGTCGCCTTGATGTTCTCCTGGCCACGCGGGGTTTCCGAGAGCTTCCAGGCGCCCTGTTCACCCGTGTACCACGGGCCACGGTTGCCGATGACGGCCTGACCGGCATCGAACGTGCTCTGCCACATGAAGCGGCGTGCGCCGTACATGGGGACAAAGGCGTACGAGAAGCCGCCCGCCGGGGTGATATTGCCCGCGCCCGGGATGCCCAGGTCGCCGCCGTTCTGTTCGGGGTACGCAGCGAACGACGGGTCGCAAACGGCCTGCGCCTGCTTCGCAGAAGCAACCGCAACCGGCTTGCTGAACTGGTAGTAGGGGTTGGCCTTGATGTTGCCGTTGATCTCGGCCGGGCTGACGCAGATTTCCGGTCCGAACGAACCGTTGTAAATCAGCATCGAGATCATCCAACGCGGAAGGTCCTTCTGGAACTTCTTCTTCGGGTCGGTGTTGGTCAGGATCGACGCGCTGATCGTGTCGTTCAGGTCCACCGAGCTCGGGAGCGGGTAGTTGTCCTGGTTCTGGCCGGCCCACGTCACCATCGACTGGTGGATGGAGCGAACCTGGGTGCCGTCCTTGATCTGACGGGCCGCGGCACGGGCCTTGCCGAGCGCGGGGAGCAGGATGCCGATGAGCAGGGCGATGATCGCGATCACCACCAGCAACTCGATCAGCGTAAACGCTTTCTTCTTCTGAGACTTCATGGTCAGTTCTCCTGGGCGTGTTTCGGGCATTTCGAGCCCATCACGCCCAAACCTCGTTCGACGACCGCTTGACGACATGCCGAGAAAGCAACGGTCATACCGTGCCTTCCAGAGTCCGTCTCGCCCGCGTGAACCAATTGCCCGGGTGGGTCGTCCTAGACCCGCAACCTCCGGCTCGCGCAGACTTCCAAGTTGTCGGCAGGTCGCTCACGCCCCGAATCAAGTCGGCGGGCGGAACAAGGTGAGGCCCAACGGACCTCCATGAGAACGCTCGGGGAAAAACCCAAGTGCAAATCAGATTGCCCGAAGATCGGACTCCTGAACGCGTGCGTCCTGCCATTCAAATCCAAACACCAGATTGTCAATGCCCGTTCACCCTTGCAGGCTCTTCGGGCAGTACGGAAAGGTACTCACACCGATTCGCTCGTCAAGGAAAACGGTTCCAGTCAGTTATGGGTACGCTTGATTCTTCTTCCCAGTTCACCAACCGGAATCCAAACATGGCCAATCTCATCAATACTCCCCAAGCCACCCCCCACCCCTCGCCCGAAGCACGCCTCGCCCAACTCGGCATCACCCTGCCCCCCGCCGTCCCGCCCGTCGCGGCATACATCCCCGTCCGCATCGCCGGAGATTTCGCCTTCGTCGCGGGCCAGATCCCCATGCGCGAAGGCAAATTGATCGCTTCAGGAATCGTTCCTGCCGCAGTTCCCATGAACACCGCCGTCGAGTGTGCCCGCCAGTGCGCGATCAACGCGCTCGCAGCCCTCAAGGCCGAACTGGGCGATCTCTCCCGCATCAAGCAGATCGTCCGCGTGGGCGTATTCGTCGCCTGCACGCCCGAATTCACCGACCATCCGCAGATCGCCAACGGCGCAAGCGAATTGCTTCAACAGGTCTTCGGCGAAGCAGGCAAGCACGCCCGTGCCGCAGTCGGCGCGCCAAGCCTGCCCCGCGGTGCGCCGGTTGAAGTGGAATTGATGTGCGAAATCGCCTGAAGCGAATGCGCGGACTCGGAAAGCCCGAAGTAGCACGACCGGGCTCGATGCACGGCTTCAGATCGCTCGACACCGTGCCGTACGAGCCCGAGCGAAGCGTCGGGCGGATGCCTGCAATCCCGTTGCGTCGTACGAATGCGTCCGAGCCGCATCCCTCGCTGCGCTTCGGGCTCGTACGGCACGACCGTTCCCGGCCAGACGCCCGCACCGCATTCCGCCGAAGCCCAGGCTCGGGGCAGGCTTTCAAATGACCCGCGTCCTGCACGCCCCCCAAAGCCGACAACGTCCGATTCTCCCGTGTCCACCCGCCCACTCTCCCAATTCCTTCAATTCACCCCACTTTCTCGGTCCTTCAGCCGCACCTCTCACGTATCCGCTCAGTACCTGCATACCGGCGCTTGCACTTTGACCCGCTCGCGGTCAAACTTGGAAGCCGCCCCAGCAGCGAACAATCCGCTATTCGTTCCCGGGCCGATCGCCCACGCTCATTCCGGAGAGTCTCGATGGAACCAAAGCCCAACTCTCCGAAGCCCAAAGACAAGCAGCCCGCCAATCCCAAGACATCCGTCAACGTCGCGACGCCCCCGCCATCACCCGCCGCGGCACAGGTGACTCAATTACTCGTCGCCGCCGCCGGTGGCGATTCGCAGGCCGCACGCGATCTGCTGCCGCTCGTCTATGAAGAACTCCGCCGCCTCGCGCAGGTGCGTATGGCCCGCGAGCCCAAACGCGGCGCGGGCATGACGCTCCAGCCGACCGCGCTCGTGCACGAGGCGTACCTGCGTCTGCTGGGCGATCACGAGGTGCGCTGGAACGGGCGCGGACACTTCTTCGGTGCCGCGGCACTCGCGATGCGCCGCATCCTTGTCGAACGCGCCCGCCATCGCTCGCGTCTGAAACACGGTGGCGGATTGCAGCGGGCCGATATCGAGATGGCCGACATCTCGCCCGTGCTCGCGAGCGAACCGCCCGCAGAAGAGATGCTCGCGCTCGATGATGCGCTCAAGGGCCTCGAGAAGCACGACCGTCGCAAGTACGACGTGGTGATGCTGCGCTACTTCGCCGGACTGTCGATCGAAGAGACGGCCGACGCCCTCGAAATCTCGCCCGCAACAGTCAAGAACGACTGGACCTTCGCCCGCGCCTGGCTCAAGCGACAGGTGGCCGGGGCGGATGCAATGGACGCCGACGAGTGAGACCAGTTCCATGTTCAATGTGCGTGCCTTCGCAAAAGCCCTCCCCCTTTGCCAAAGCGGAAGGCGGCATCGCGCGGGCTTTGCGGAGCGATGACGGAGGGGGTTGGCCCGAATCGCGCTCCCGCACCTCTCCGATGGATTCCGAATGAGCACGGTGCCAGGCCAACGCCCCCAGTCTCCTCCCAATCCCGAGCGGCTTGAAGAGATTTTCCTCCGCGCCGTTGAACTGCAATCAACCGACCGCGCCGCCTTCCTCGAACGTGCGTGCGAGGGCGATGCCGACCTCCGTCAAGAGCTTGATTCGCTGCTCGAACACCACTCGGGCGTCGGCGGCTTTCTCGATTCCAAGGCCGCGCCGGGCCGGGGGCTGCTGACCCAGCTCGGCGCGAGCGCGCTCTCCGATACCGAGCCCTTGCTTCCCTCCGACAAAAAAATCGGCAACTTTCACATCCTCGGCGTCCTGGGCAGCGGCGGCATGGGCGTCGTCTACGTCGCCCAGCAGGAACGCCCGAAGCGCACCGTCGCGTTGAAAGTCATGCGCCGCGTGCTGGGCGATCCGAACTCCGCTTCCGCGCAGCGCATCCTCCGACGCTTCGAGCACGAGGCCGAACTGCTCGGGCGTTTGCACCATCCCGGCATCGCGCAGATCTACGAAGCCGGAACCTACACCGCCGACGGCCTGACGCACCCGTACATCGCGATGGAACTGGTCAAGGGCGAGCCGCTGCTGGCGTACGCAGCCAAGCACAATCTCGGCAACCGAGAGAAGCTGGTGCTCGTCGAGCGCATCTGCGAGGCCGTGCAGCACGCGCACCGAAACGGTGTGATCCATCGCGATCTCAAGCCCGCGAACATCCTCGTGGATGAATCGGGCCGCCCCAAGGTGCTCGACTTCGGCGTCGCCCGAACCACCAACACCGATCTTCAACTCACGAGCGAACACACCGCTGTGGGTGCGCTCATCGGCACGCTGCCGTACATGTCGCCCGAGCAAGTCAGCGGCGACCCCTCCGCCGTCGATACCCGTTCCGACGTCTACGCCGTCGGCGTCATCATCTACGAACTGCTCGCAAACAAGTTGCCCTACGACCTCGCGAGCCGCTCCCTGCCCGAAGCCGCCCGCATCATCCGCGATGAAGAGCCGACCCGGCTGAGCGCGATCGACCGCTATTTCCGGGGCGATGTCGAGATGATCGTCTCGAAATCGCTCGCGAAGGACCGCACAAGGCGCTATCAGTCGGCGAGCGACCTGGGCGAAGACATCGCCCGCTACCTCGCGGGGCAGGCGATCAGCGCCCGGCGCGATTCGGCGATGTACGTGCTCCGCAAGCAGTTGCGCCGCTACCGGGGGATCGTCTCGACCGTCGCGTTCTTCATGCTGATCGTCATCTGCCTCGGAGTCTTCGCGGCGATCCAGGCGTATCGCGCCTCGCGCCTTGCCGCCACCGAGGTACTCGCCAAAAACGATGCGCTCGTCGCGCTCAAGCAGGCCGAGACACAGCGCAAACGCGCCGACGAGACATCCGCCTCGCTGGGCGTGCAGCTCGCCCGCGCCAATGTCGAGCGGGGCCGCCTGCTCGGGATCGCCGGGAACCTGCTCGCGGCAGAAGACCTGATCTGGCCCGCCCACCTGCGCGAGCCCAACTCACGCCACACGTTCTTCGCCCTGTGGGAGATGTACATGCACGAGCCGTGCCTCGCCACCCAGCGGGCGCACGCCACCCCGCTCTGGGGCTTGACCGGCTCGGCCGACGGCAAAGTCGTTGTGACGAGCGCCGAGAGCGACCCGCCTTTCAAAGTGTGGGAGACCACCGGTCGCAAGTTGCTCAACGCGATCCACGCGCCGCTCAGGCCCTGCCGCGCGATCGCGCTTGATCGCACCGGCGCAAGCCTCGCGACGGGGTACGAAAACGGTGACATCGTCCTCTACAGCACGGCCAACGGAAGCACGCTGGCGCAGGCGAAATATTGCGACGAGTTCGTGCGCGCGATCGCGTTCGCGCCCGACGGCTCAACCCTGCTCGTCGGGCTGGGCGATGGACGCCTACTCGACCTTGATCCCGCGACGCTGGCACTCCGGCGGACGATCGGCAGGGAGCCGCAGGCCCTGATGCAGGTCGCGTGGTCGAAGGACGGAAAGCGCTTTGCCGCGGCGGCCAGCGACGGAACGGTCAGGCTCTGGAGCTGGAACGCCGGAGAAATCCCGACGCGTGCGCACACATACACCGGCCACACCGGCCCGGTGGGCGTGATCGCGTTCACGCCCGATTCGACGACGCTGGCAACCGGCGGGCTCGATCGGACGATCCGGCTGTGGGCGACCGAATCGAGCGAGTGCATCGGCGTACTCGATTCACCCAACGGCACGGTGCGATCGATCGATTTCACGCCCGACGGCACGCGCCTCGTCTCGGGCGGCTGGTGGATGATGAACGTGTGGGACTGGCGTCGCCAGACCAAGCTGCGCTCGTACTCGTGCCCGGAAGCCTGCACCGGAGCCACGCTGGTGGCCGACGGCACCGAACTGTGGACCGCGATCGACGACACGATCCGCGTCTGGGACTTTGCGCCGACCCCGGGCGTGCAGATGCTGCCCGGACATTCCGGCCGCTCGGTGGCGTGCTGGAGCCCGGACGGAAAGTTTGTCGCGACCGGTGACGGCGCGGGCGCGATCCGAATCTTCGATGGAGAGTCCTTCACGCTCGAGCGCACGCTGGCCGGGGGCACGGCCCGCGTGCGTGCGCTCACGTTCGATCGCACTTCGCGCTATCTCGTTGTGGCGGGCGAAGAGAATCAGGCGCGGGTCTTTGACCTGACCTCGCCGAACCCCGAACCCGCTCAGATCCTGCAGGGCGCGTTCGCGTTCTCGCCCCGATCGGTCGATTTCTCGCCCGACAACTCGATGCTGGTGCTCCCCTACCGCGATAACTGCCATCGCGTGCTGCGCTTCCCCCAGCTCACCGAACTACACAAGATCCCGACGGCGGGTCAGACCGAGGCGCTCAGCGCCCGCTTCTCGCCCGACGGCAAGGTGCTCGTCACCAACGACCGCGCGTTCGACCTGCGCTTGTGGAGCGTGCCGGATTTCCTGCCGATCGGCGCGATCCGGCCCGGCGGCACGACCCCGCAGCCCTGGTCGATGGAGTTCATGCCCGATTCATCGAAGCTCGTGCTCACCAGTTGGAACAAGCGCGCCGAGGTGTGGGACGTCGCGACCTGCAAACTCTTCAAAGCGTTCGAGGGACACGGCGGTTTGGTGACCGACGTCGCGATCCGCCTGCGCGAGCCGATGATCTTCGCGACCTCCAGCACCGACGGCACGCTGAAACTGTGGGACATGACGCACACCAACGAGCCGTGCATGCTGACCATCGACCGCTTTGAAGGCTGGGAAGTCAACAGCCTCCAGTGGAGCCCGAACGGACGCAAGCTGCTCGTCGGCGATTCGGTCGGCAACGTGCAGGTGCTGAACATGCGGTACTTCAATCGCCACATGGGCGGCAACATGCAGTACCAGATCGACCGGCACAAGCCCCACCTGCCCGCGGATATCCCGATGGACGACATCCTCGAGGAGATGAAGATACTGAACGACCGTTCGCGGACCGGGGCGTAAGGGGTGGATCGCGGGCGGGCGGCGTGCCCGCGACCCCCTGAAAAAATCCGCGTTCCGCGCGATTTTCCGCTGCGCACGGGCAGCGCGAATTCCGCTTTCCTTTTCGGCAGACCCCACCGATCCGACATGCCGCCCATCAGTTCAAGGGAATGCGCATGCGGCACACACGACCGGCGCCCTCGCGAGTGGGCGCCGGTCCTTTTATTTCTGGCCGGGGGCCTTGGTTTGAGTGGCTTTGGCTTTGGCTTTGGGAGCCTTGGACTTCAGATCGATATCGACCTCGTCGGCGTGCAGCCTGTGCAGAAATCGGTGCGCGAGGGGCGTGAGCAGGATCGTGACCGTCGTGATGAACGCGATCCCCGAGAAGAGCGCGTAGAAGATGCCGAAGACCTTCCCGCTGTCGGTATTCGGCGTGCCGCTCGGGCCCATCGCGGTGAGGATCATGGTCGCGGAGTACGCGGCGTCGATCCACCGTTGATTGTCGAGAAAGTGATACCCCGCCGTGCCGATCGCCAGCGACGAACCCACGATGCAGACACCCATGAGCGCGTGCCAGATCTGGCGCTTCAGAAACTCGGGGCGCGTCAGCAGCGGCTCGGACTTGTGCTCGAACATGCGGGGCAGCGTAACAACGAGAGACCCCGCTCGCATCTCCGCAACTAGCGCTGCTGCCGGACGAGCGAGCGATCGATCGGGATCTCCTGCCAGTTGGGGATGCCTCGCACGGTCTTGATCTGGTTGTCGGCCTGGATGAAGTCGATCGAACCGTCGTCGTAGATGCGGTAGATGTAGCTGTCGCCACCGCTGACGCCGATGATCTTCTTGCCGGAGTTCTGCATGCCGACGAGGCAAAGAGCAAGAGCGCCCGCGCCGATCGCGATCGCGGTGCGCTTCCAGAAGGTGACCTTGCGCTGCAGGCTAAATTGCGTTTCCATGTGTGCTCCAAGTTCCCCATACGAACGAAAAAGCAGCCGCCGAAACGTCGGCGGCTGCTTGAAATGGTACCGGTGATGCAAAGCGGAAAGCGATCAGCGACGGCGGCGGAGACCCGCGAGGCCGGCGAGAGCGCCCATCGCGAATACGCCCGGAGCCGGGATTTCAGTGCCTTCGGCACGGAGCAGCCATGCGCCGGGGAGGGGCAGAACCGTATCGACGCGCTTCGCAAGAGCATTCGCGCCAAGGTTGGCGACGTTCATGCCGCTGGTGGCGGGGTTGTAGAAGTACCAGGAGCGATCGACGCGGCCGGTGAGATCTGCCGCGGCGGGCTTATCGACGCCCTTGACCGTGAAAGCGGTGGCCATGACAAAGAAGCCGCCGTTGACGACGGTATCGGGGATGTCGAAGGTGGTGAAGACCGAGCCGCCGACCTGCGTCGGGACTGCGGTGACCTGCGAGAGCAGCGTCGCGTTGAGCGGGTTGTAGTCGTTGTCGGAATCGGCGAAGAGGTAGAGCGTGACGGGGGTGGTCGCGTTGAAATTGGGGCCGAAGGCGCACGACAGGGACGTGATGAGCGTGCCGCCGGCGTGCGACATGAAGTAGTTGCCCCAGCCCGTGATGGGGTTCACGGGGAACGAGCTGGGCGGACCGACGGCGACGGTGGTCGTGCCGTTGTCGTACGAGAACGTGGTGGACGCGAGCGCGGGT